>JAZJXN010000058.1:0-8892 GCA_040390885.1 Pseudomonadota bacterium
CCATCTTCCTCGTCAACGGCGTCAAGCTGCAGGGCGTGGTGAGCTGGTTCGACAACTTCTGCGTCCTGCTCCGCCGTGATGGCCAGTCGCAACTCGTCTACAAGCACGCCATCTCCACGATCATGCCCGCCCAGCCCGTTCAGCTGTACGAGCCCGGCCCCGATCAAGACGATTGACCCAACTTATCGACCATAGCGTCCCGGTCCAAAGGGCGCTGGTTCTACACCCCGTACGGTCCAATCAGGCCAATACGCGCAATCCTCAGGCCCGGCTTGAGGAGGCGGTGGGACTGTCTCTGGCGCTCGACCTCGAGGTCGTCGAGTCCAGGATCGTCCCGCTGCGCGAGCGCACGCCCGCGACCCTGTTCGGCAAGGGCAAGGTCGAGGAGCTGCGTCTGCTTTGCGAGGTCGAGGAAATCGACGTCGTGGTCGTCGACGACGCCCTGACGCCGGTCCAGCAGCGCAATCTGGAGAAGGCCTGGAACGTCAAGGTCGTCGACCGCAGCGGCGTCATCCTGGAAATCTTCGGGCGTCGCGCCCGGACCAAGGAAGGCGTGCTGCAGGTCGAGCTGGCCCGGCTGGAGTACGAGCGCTCCCGCCTGGTCCGCACCTGGACCCACCTCGAACGCCAGCGCGGCGGCACCGGCAACACCGGCGGCCCGGGCGAGACCCAGATCGAGCTCGATCGACGCCAGATCGCCGACCGCATCCTGGTCATGAAGCGGCAGCTGACCGAAGTGCGCCGCACCCGCAGCCTGCATCGTGCGGCGCGCAAGAAGGCGCCGTACCCGACCATCGCGCTGGTCGGCTACACCAACGCCGGCAAGTCGACGCTGTTCAACCGCCTGACCGAGGCCGACGTGATGGCCGAGGACATGCTGTTCGCGACCCTCGATCCGACCCTGCGCACCGTGAAGCTGCCCGGCGGGCGTCCTGCCATCCTGTCCGACACCGTGGGCTTCATCTCCGACCTGCCGCACGAGCTGGTCGACGCCTTCCGCGCCACCCTCGAGGAGGTGCAGGAGGCCGACGTGGTCCTGCATGTCCGCGACATCGCCAATCCCGACACCGACGCCCAGAAGCGCGATGTCGAGAAGGTCCTGGCGGAGCTCAAGGTCACCCGCGAGGAAGACCGCCGGATCATCGAGGTCTGGAACAAGGCCGACATGCTCTCGGCCGACGATCGCGACGACGCCGAGGGCGCGGCCCGCCGCAACGAAGCGGCTCTGGTCTCGGCGGTCACCGGCGAGGGCTGCGAAGCCCTGCTGCGACGGCTGGCCAGTCTGGTCGACGTCACGCCGGAGATCGACGTGGTGCTCTCCAATGCCGACGGCGAGGCCCTTGCCTGGCTCTATCGGCACGGGCGGGTCATGGGGCGTCACGACGGCGGCGAGGGTGATCTGCACCTGCGCGTCCGCCTCGACGGCCAGGCGCTGGGCCGGTTCGAGCGGCTGTTCCCCGACGCCACCGTGGCGGAAGCGGCAGAGTGAAACGCGCGGTCATCGCGGCTATCCTGGCCCTGATGACCACCGTGATACCCGCCACGGGCGCCCGGGCCCGCGAACCGATCAGCTTCAGCGAGCTGCTGTCCCGACCGCGCGCGACGCCGGACGCGAAGATCGCCTACGGCCCGGGCCCGCAGCAGTTCGGCGAGCTCTGGCTGCCGACGGGGGAGGGGCCGTTCCCGATCGTGGTCCTGATCCATGGCGGCTGCTGGCAGGCGGATCTCCCTGGCGTCGAGCTGATGGACTACCTCGCCGCGGACCTGCGCCACCGTGGCTACGCCGTCTGGAACATAGAGTACCGCCGCATCGGCCATCCTGACGGCGCCTATCCCGGGACCTTCGAGGACGCCGCCGCCGGCGTCGACCACCTGCGTACGCTGGCCGCACCGCGAAAGCTGGACCTCGGGCGCGTCGTGTTCGTCGGCCATTCGGCAGGCGGGCATCTGGCCAGCTGGTTGGCCGCGAGAGCTGGACTGCCGAAGGCGAGCCCGCTGTGGATGGCCGACCCGCTGCCGGTGAAGGGCGTGGTGAGCCTGGCCGGAATCAACGACCTGGAAGCCTTCCGCGCGAGCGGCCCCGACCGTTGCGGCGGACCTCAGACCATCGATGACCTGGTCTCGGCCTCGACGCGGACGGGCCAGGACGTCTACGCCGACACCTCGCCCGCCAGGCTGCGAAGGCCGGCCGCCGAGGTCGTGGTGATCTCCGGCGGCCTCGATCCGATCGTGCCGCCGAGCTTTGGCCCACCGTTCGCGGCCCGCTGGGACGCGAACGTGGTCGAGATCGAGGGCGCGGGCCACTTCGAACTGATCGATCCGACCAGCCCTGCGTGGAGGACGGTGATCCTGCCCGCGATCGAGCGGCTGACGCGCTAGGCCAGCGCCTGCCACATGGCCATGGCCAGACCGAAGGCCCGCATGTCGCCCGTGGTGGTGCCGGCCATCTTGTTCATCGCATAGCCGAAGGTGGTGCGGGCATCCATGTCGATGATCACCAGCGATCCGCCGTAGCCGCCCCAGTAGATGGTGTTGGGATTGGGGAGGGGGACCATGCCGCCGCCCAGGCCGAAGCCCATGCCGTAGCGCACCGGAATGCCGAGGACGAGGTCCTTGCCTTCGATCTGCAGCTCCAGCGCCTTGCGACAGCCGGCTTCGGACAGGAAACGCTTGCCCTTGGCGACACCGCCGTTGGCGAGGATCGACTGGACCAGGGCGACCGACCGGGCATTGCCGGCGCCGCCAGCGGCCGGGATCTCGGCGCCGCGCCAGGCGCGGGTGCGCGTGTCGGCGACATTGATCGGCGGATTGTTGATCCGGTACTTGTCGGCGCCTTCGCCGATCGAGGCGTCATTCGCCGGCGGCGGGATCAGCTCGGCGACGCGATGATCTTCCGACGCGGGCAGGCCGATGTGGAAGTCGGCGCCGAGCGGCTCGGCGATCTCCTCGCGGAACACCGTGCCCAGTGACTTGCCGGTGACCCGGCGGATCACCTCGCCGACCAGGAAACCCTGGCTCATGGCGTGGTAGCCCGGCGCGCTTCCCGGTTCCCAGAACGGCGCCTGGGCGGCCAGCAGCGAGGTGGCCTTCTCCCAGTCGTAGAGGGTTTCCGCCGGCGCCGGCAGCTCCCAGCCGGACACGCCGGCCGAGTGGCTCATGAGCTGGCTGACCTTGACGTCCTGCTTGCCGTTGGCCGCGAACTCCGGCCAGTACCTGGCGACCGGCGCGTCAAAGTCGAGGTCGCCGCGGTCGGCGACGAGCAGCGCGGTCAGGGCAGTCATGGTCTTGGTCGTCGAGTAGACGTTGACGATGGTGTCCTCGACCCACGGGCGGGTCTTCGCCGCATCGGCATAGCCGCCCCAAAGATCGACCACGGTCTCGCCTTCCAGCGTGGCGCAGAAGGAAGCCCCGACGTCCTGGCCGCTGGCCAGGTTGCCCGCGAAAACCTCGCGCACCGCAGCGTACTTGTCTTGCGTGAAGCCCTGAACTGAACCGTCGGCCATGACCGTCTCCCCCTGTTTTTCTTGAGCCTAACAGGAGAACTTGGGCCGGGTCACCGGTTACCCGGCGGAACGTTCCGCCACTTTCGCGGCGTCCCATAGCGCGTCCATCTCGGCGAGGTCGGACTGGTCGGGCGTGCGGCCGTCCCTGGCCAGCTCGCTTTCGATGTATCCGAAGCGGCGCACGAACTTGGCGTTGGTCGCGCGCAGGGCGTCCTCGGGCTCGATGTCGAGCTCGCGGGCGAGGTTGGCGATCACGAAGAGCACGTCGCCCAGCTCGCCGCGCAGCTTGTCCTTGTCGCCGGCGGCGACCTCGACCTTCAGCTCCGCGATTTCCTCGTCGAGCTTGTCCAGGACCTCGGCGGCGCTGGGCCAGACAAAGCCGACTCGGGCCGCGCGCTTGGAGAGCTTCACGGCGCGGGTCAGGGCAGGGAGGCCGACAGGGACGTCGTCGAGAACCCCGTGCTTGGACTTCTCCGCCCGTTCCTGCTGCTTGATCACTTCCCAGGCGACCGTCTGCTCGCCGGAGGTTCGGACCTGTTCGTCGCCGAACACATGCGGATGACGGCGGACCATCTTGTCGGAGATGGCGTTGGCGACATCGGCGAGGTCGAAGGCGCCCTGCTCCTGCGCCATGCGCGAATGGAAGACGACCTGCAGGAGCAGGTCGCCGAGCTCCTCCTTGAGGTCCTTGAGGTCGTTCCGCTCGATCGCGTCGGCCACCTCATAGGCTTCCTCGACCGTGTAGGGCGCGATCGTCGCGAAGGTCTGCTCGAGATCCCAGGCGCAGCCGCCGTCGGGATCGCGCAGCTTCGCCATGATCTCGACCAGGCGGAAGATCGGATGGTCTTCAGGGCGTGGGGTCGACGATGACATTCGGCTGCAGCCCTGCGACATCCTCGGGGACGGGGGGAGGGACCACGCCGTCGCGCTCGCCGAGCTGGCGACGAATCTCGGCGTGCTTCTCCTCCGTCAGGGGATAGCCGATCATGAACAGCGCCGCCACGATGCCGAGGATGCCCGGCGCGAAGGCGTAGAATGCCTGCAAGCCCATCATGCCCAGCTCGGTGCTGGCGGACGGGTTCTCGGCGCTGAAACCCATGCCGGCCAGGATGATCATGGTGCCGACGGCGAGGGCGCCGCCGATCTTCACCGTGCCGGTCAGGATCGCATAGAGCAGGCCGGTTCGGTCGGCGCCGCTCTCGAGCCTTTCCTGGTCCCCGTAGTCGGCCAGCATCGCCCGCAGCAGGAAGGGCGCGGCGGAATAGGGCAGGCCGGCGAGGATGAGGAAGGGGATCGCCAGCACGAAGTTTCCGGCCGGAAGCGTGACCACGGCAAACTGGACGATCGCGTAGAAGACGCTGGCGATCATCAGCGTCTTGGCCTTGCCCCAGCGCTTCGCCAGTCGGGTCCAGACGAAGCCGCCGATGATGGCCGCCGCGAAATAGATCAGCAGCAGGCCTGCGGATTCGGTGCGATCGAACGCCTTCACCCGCATGAAGTAGAAGAAGAACAGCGTGCCGGCGATGCCGGGAGCCAGGCCCATGAGCAGATCGACGATCAGCAGGCGGATCACGGTCGGCCGGCCGAGCAGACGGAAGTAGTCGGCGAGGGTCGCCTTGGTCGCGTCCTTGTGCTGCACGATGCGGGGCTCGTCCACGCGCCAGAAGGCCAGCGCCGCCATTGCCGGCAGCAGCACGACGATGAACAGCCCCTGCGCCTTCACCCCGCCTTCGCCGCCCAGCTTCAGGATGCCGAGGATGACGGGGAGGGTGAGCACGAGGATCATCCCGATCACGTTGCCGCTCTGCCAGAAGGCGTAGATCCGCGACCGCTGGTGATAGTCGGCGCTCAGGGTGGCCGCCCAGGCGGTATGGGACAGCACGCAGATCGAGTAGCCGACGTAGACGACGATCAGCCAGAACCAGAGGTAGCCGAGGCCGACCCCCTTTTCGGCCATGAAGAGCATCCAGGTGGCGACCATGATCAGCGGCACGCCGATCGCCATCCACGGTTTGAAGCGCCCCCATTTCCAGTCGGTGCGGTCGAGCACGGTCCCGAAGATGGGGTCGAAGATGATGTCGGCGACTCGCACCAGCAGGAACGCCAGACCGACCATCGCGCCGCTCAGGCCGAGGACCTCGGAGTAGTAGTTGGGAAGGGTGATGACCAGCGGCAGGCCGAAGGCGGCGAGCGGCAAACAAGGGGCGGCGAACGCCGCGAGCGTCAAACTGGAACGTCGGCCGGCGGCCATGTCGCCTCACTAATGGGAGTCGGCGAATGTGATCGCCGTTCACGGGATCAGACCCCGTGAACGGCGACTGGGCAAGCGAAAGCTAGCGGGAGGCGATGGCCTCTCCGCGCACCAGCTGGCGCGCGAACCGGTCAAAGCTGGTCTCGGCGTCGCTCCAGGTGCCGCTGGCGACGGGGTTGCGGAAATCGCTCTCGTACCAGCTGTAGCTGACCGGGACCGTGTCGCCCGCGGCCGTGGTCAGCACGCCGGTGACCTTGGCGCCGCCGATGCCGCGGCTCTCGAACGACAGCCCCGGGGTGGCGGACATCTGCTTCATGGTCGGGCGGTTGGGCTTGGCGTCCTCGATAACGAGGTCGAGCCGGCCGCCGTCGTCGACCAGGGAGTCGGTCTTGCGCAGCTCGCGCTCGACCGAGTGCAGCAGCCGACTGGTCAGGGTGTCGAACTCGCGAACCCCGTAGTCCTTTGCCTTGTCCTGAAGCTCAGGGCCGACGATGATGTTGATGCTGGTGATACCGCCCAGCGGCGCCGCCTGGGCCGCGACAGCGGCGGAGGCGGCGAGCAGGGTGGTGGCCAGGAATGCAGGCAGGCGCATAGGCGTGTCTCCACGGTCGTCTAGTCCCTCGAAATCAAGATAGCGCGCCGGCCGGCGAGTCCCAAGGACAGTCGCGAGGAATTCGCATTCAGTGACTGGTCTTAATGGCAGGCCGGTCCGGCGGAGGGCAGGGCGCCCTGGATTCGCTGTGCAACCGTCAGATCCAGCGCGAGTCAGCGGTGAAGTCGACGGTCAGCCAGTAGCCCGGACTGACGCCGCCGAGGGCAAGGGCGATCTCATGGCGAATCTGGTCGAGCTCCGCAAAGCTCAGGGCCGTGGCGCCTGACGACGCGACGAATCCGATCTCGACGAACTGCTGCCGGCCAGAGCGGGTCACATGAGAGTTGAAGTCGACGAAGTCGTACTTGCGGGCGACGTCGGCGGCGACCTGGCGCATCCGCTGATCGAGCGCGGCGGGGGCGATCAGCAGGACGTCGGGCGCCGCGCGCCAGAGGGTCACCACCGGGAACGGCGCCAGGCAGACGGCCACGATCATCAGGATCGCCGGATCGACGTAGGGCGCCAGCCACGCCGCGTCAGACCGGGCCAGGGCGCCGCCCACGACGAAGCTCAGGCACAGGCCGCTGCTGAGCACGCCGGACATCAGCCAAGCCCGGGAATCGACATCGAGCATCTGCGAGTCGAGATGGCGCGCGGAATGCCGCACATAGGCGAACATGCCAAAGCTGGCGACGCTGCTGAGGGCGGCATAGACGGCGCCGAGGCCGAACTGGACGTCGCGGCCACCGGCCAGCAGGCCATTGAGGCCATCCAAAAAGGCGTAGACGCACGCGAAGCTCAGCACGAGGCCGTTGATCAGCGCCAGCATCGGCTCCAGGTGCCAGTAGCCGTACTGGAACCGACGATCGTCACCGCGCGCGATCAGGCGCACGGTCCACAACGCGATGGCCGTCATCGCGCCGTCGATCAGGAGATAGAAACCGTCGAAGGTGATCGAACTCGACCGGAGCCAAAGGCCGACGACCATGCTGACCACGGCAAAGGCGACGGTGATGGCCATCGAGGTGGCGAGAAGGCGCTGTTCCTTGCGGGACGCGCTCCGGGCGGAGGTCTGCGGCACCGGCGCTAGATGAGCCCGTCGCTGCGCCCAGTCGAGAGGGGTGAAACCCGGATAGCGGGCAGTCAGCGCGTCACGGCGCTGCTATCTATATTGCGCCTAAGGAAGATTATCGGAAATAATGAGGCTAGCTTCGAAGCGAGTGAGGCCTTTGCGGTCGCGGCGGACCTAAGCGCCACGACCTGGCGGCGATCGCGCCCGACCGCGTCATCACAATCCGACCTCCAGCGTCAGACCATCATAGGCCGGCTCCACGCCCTGCGGCAGAAACGACCGCAAATCGTTGTAATCCAGATCGATATGCATGTTGGTGAGGATCGCGCGCCGCGGCTTCACCCGTTCGATCCACTCCAGCGTCCGCTCCAGATGAGCATGGGTTGGATGCGGCGTGATGCGCAGCGCGTCGACGATCCAGACGTCGAGGTCGCGCAACGCCTCGAAGGCGTCCTCCGGCAGCCCGTTGACGTCCGGCGAATAAGCCACGCCGCCGAAGCGGTAGCCCACGCAGCGGATCGCGCCGTGTTCCATGTCGAAACTGTTGACCGGAATGGCGCCGGACGGCCCGTCGATCGCGAAGGCCTGCCCGTAGGCCGGCAGGTCGCGCGCTTCGAGGATGGCGGGGTAACCACCGGAACTCGCGAAGATATAGCCGAACTTGTCGGTCAGGCTGGCGCGGGTCACGGCATCCATCCAGGCGGGAATCCGGGCCCGCTGGTTGATGAAGAAGGCGCGCACGTCGTCGATGCCGTGGGTCTGGTCGGCATGGTCGTGGCTGAACAGGATACCGTCGAGCCGCTGGATCTTCGCGGCGATGGCCTGCTCCCGGAAGTCGGGCGAGGTGTCGACGACGACGCTGGTCTCGTCCCCCTCCCCCTTTCGCCGCACGAGCAGGGAACAGCGGCCCCGTCGGTTCTTCGGCTCGGACGGGTCGCAGACGCCCCAGTTGCCGTCGGCGCGCGGCACGCCCCCGGACGAGCCGCTGCCCAGGATGGTGACCTCAAGCAGGCCGCTCATGGCCGCGGAATCCGGTCGAACAGCGTGAAAAAGGCGTCCTCGGTGCGCTGCTCTGCGTCTTCGCGGGTCCAGCCGCGGATTTCCGCCAGTCTATCGAGGACAAACGGCAGATAGGCCGGCTCGTTGCGCCGGCCGCGCATCGGCACGGGCGCGAGGTACGGGCAATCGGTCTCGACGATGATCCGGTCGCCTGGCATCTCGGCGATGATGTCGCGGACGTCCTGGGCGGCCTTGAAGGTGGCGATGCCCGAGACCGAGAACCAGGCTCCCAGCGCCGCCGCCCGCCGAGCCAGCTCCGGCCCGCTGGTGTAACAGTGCATGATCAGCTTGAAGGCGCCGGCTGCGTGCTCCTCCTCGAGGATCTGGCCCATGACGTCGTCAGCCTCGCGGGTGTGCACCACGAGCGGCAGGCCGGTCTCGCGCGCGGCGACGCAATGCTGGCGGAACACGGCCG
>JAZJXN010000059.1:0-4150 GCA_040390885.1 Pseudomonadota bacterium
AGCTTGAGCTTCTGGCCGACCTTAAGCGCCGTGCCGGCGCCGATGTCGTTTTCCTCGGCGAGCGCCGCGACGCTGACGCCGAACCGGCGGCTGACCTGGCTCAAGGTGTCGCCCTTGGCGACCACATAGGCCTTCTGGCGCGAGGCCGGCCCCTTCAGGACCTTGCCCGGCTTCAGCAGATACGGCTCCTTGAGGCCGTTGATCTCCGCCAGTTCCTTGCGGGTCGAGCCCATGGCCCGAGCGACGGCGTCGAGCCCCTGCCCTTCCTTGACCGTGTAGGTCGCGGGGCGACCGTCGACGTCAATGACCTTGCCAGGGGCCAGGGTGACAACCTTGGTCACCGGCTTCGGCTTCGGCGGCGGCGGCGGGACGTAGGCGGCGACCGGCGGCGGGGTGTAGCCGCTGTAGGGCGGGTCATCCTGCGGCGAGGCCGAGGCGTCATCGAGGCGGTTCGACTGCACCGCACCGGCGGGGGCGACGGGCGTCAGCGTGCCGCGCTCGACCTCCTCGGTCGGCCGAGGTTGCGGCGTCGGCATGTTTTCCGTCGGCTGCACCGGATAGGCCGGACGCGGCGCCTGCGGTCCGGAGCCAGGGGCTTCGCCCTCGACGATCGGATACTGGGCGGTCGAGGCGCAGGCGGTGAGCACGGTGGCGGCGGCGGCGACCAGGGCCATACGGGAGATCAGATGAGGCATTGCCGCTCCGTTGGTTCAAGCAAGCATGAATCGTGCGGTCCGCCTTAAGCCTGCGTTAAGCACGCGGCAGCCGCCAGTTACGTTGTTGTCAGCGGACCATCTGGGCGGAATAGAGGCCGCCGGGATCTCGCCTGTGGATATCAGAGCTCGCGAGCGACCCCGTCGAGCAGTGGAACGAAGCGAACGTCGCCGAGCAGCTCGACCTTGAAACCGCCCTGCCCGTCGCCGGCGTAGCGGCGCAGGCTCTGCACCGGGCCCTTGCCGATCGGCGCGACCAGCACCCCGTTGGGCTTGAGCTGGGCCAGCAGCTTCTTGGGCTCCTCGGGCGCGGCTGCGGTGACCATGATGCGGTCGAACGGCGCCTGTTCGGCCCAGCCGTCGCCGCCGTCGCCGAAGCGGGTGATGATGTTGGTCAGGCCCAGCGTCTTGAAGCGATCCTCCGCCTCCTTCATCAGGGTCCGGTAGCGCTCGACCGTGTAGACGAGCCGCGCCATCTTCGAGAGCACCGCCCCCTGATAGCCGCTGCCGGTGCCGATCTCGAGCACCCGGGCCCGCGGCTCGATGGTCAGGGCCTGGGTCATCAGCCCGACGATGAACGGCTGGCTGATGGTCTGGCCACAGGCGATCGGCAGGGCCGAGTCCTCGAAGGCCCGGTCCTTGAACAGGTCCGGGGTGAACAGCTCGCGCGGGGTCTTCTCGATGGCGTCGAGCACGCGCGGATCGGTCACCCCCTGCGAGCGCAGCGCGAGGATCAGGCGCGCCATGCGCGTCCGGGGCGTGTCGGGCTCCTGGTCGGTCATCAGGCCTTGGGCGGGGCGCCGCCGAGGACGCCCTTGAGGGTGTGGACCGTCGGCATGTGCGTCAGGTCGATGTGCAGCGGGGTGATCGAAATCTTCCCTTCGTAGACGGCCTTCAGGTCGGTGCCATCGGCCGGCTTGGACAGCTTCCCCGAGAATCCCATCCAGTAATAGTCCCGACCGCGCGGATCGGTGCGCTTGTCGAAGACGCGCATGTGGCTGTCGCGGAAGCCCTGCCTGGTGACCTCGACCTCGGTCACCTGCTCCGGCGGAACCGCCGGGAAGTTGACGTTCATGATCACGTCCTTGGGCCAGCCCACCTCGAGGAGCCGCCGGACGATGCCCGGACCGTAGGTCTCGGCGGTGTCCCAGTAGGCCTTCACCTCGTCGTGGAAGGCGATCATGGCCTGCGACAGGGCGATGGCGGGGATGCCCAGGGCCATGCCCTCGATGGCGCCGGCGACGGTGCCGGACAGGGTGACGTCCTCGGCCAGGTTCTGCCCGCGGTTGACGCCGGACAGGACCAGGTCGGGCGCCTTGCCGTCGTCGATCAGCTGGCGCACGGCCATCATCACGCAGTCGGTCGGGGTCCCCTCGATGGCCCATTTGCGATCGCCGACCTTCCGCACCCGCAGCGGGTCGGACAGCGTCAGGGCGCGACTGGCGCCCGATTGTTCGTACTCCGGCGCCGCGATCCAGACGTCGTCAGTCAGGGCGCGGGCGATCGTCTCGAGGGTCTGCAGCCCCTCGGCATGGATGCCGTCGTCATTGGTGAGGAGGATTCTCATGCTTCGGGTTCCAGGTGCGTGACCCCGCCCATGTAGGGGATCAGCACATCCGGGATGGCCACCCGGCCGCCCTCGTCCTGGTAGTTCTCGAGCACGGCCACGAGGGTGCGGCCGACGGCGAGGCCAGAACCGTTGAGCGTGTGCATGTACCGCGTGCCCTTCTCGCCGCGCTTCTGGCTGCGGGCGTCCATGCGCCGGGCCTGGAAGTCGCCGCAGTTGGAGATCGAGCTGATCTCTCGGAACGTATTCTGTGACGGCAGCCAGACCTCGAGGTCGAAGGTCTTCCTGGCCGAGAAGCCCATGTCGCCGGTGCAGAGCAGCATGGTGCGGAAGCTGAGGCCGAGCTTCTTGAGCACCGTCTCGGCGCTGTCGACCATGTGGTCGTGCTCGGCCGCGGACTGCTCAGGCGTGGCGATGCAGACCAGCTCGACCTTCTGGAACTGGTGCTGGCGGATCATGCCGCGCGTGTCGCGCCCCGCCGAACCGGCCTCCGAACGGAAGCAGTGCGTCAGGGCCGTGAGCCTAAGCGGCAGGTCCTCTTCCGAGGTGATCTGTTCGCGCACGAGGTTAGTCAGGGACACCTCGGCGGTGGGGATCAGGTAGTGGTCGCCGGTGGTGCGGAAGAGGTCTTCCTCGAACTTGGGCAGCTGGCCGGTGCCGAACAGCGCGTCCGACTTCACCAGTACGGGCGGGCTGACCTCGGTGTAGCCCCGCTCCGTCGTCTGCAGGTCGAGCATGAACTGGCCGGCGACGCCCTTCTTCAGCACCACGAAGCGCGAGCCGCTCATGCGGGCGGCGGCCTCGAAGTCCATGCCGCCGAGGCGGGCGCCGATATCGACGTGGTCCTTGGGATCGTTCAGGCGGACCGGCTCGCCGTGGCGGCGCTCCTCGACATTGCCGGCCTCGTCCTCGCCGGCCGGAACCTGCGGGTCGGGGATGTTGGGCAGGCTGGCGAGCAGGTCGTTGAGTTCCTTGCCGACCGTCGCCTCGATCTCGGCGTTGGCGGCCATGTCGCCCTTCAGCGCCTCGACCTCGGCCATCAGGGCGGCGGCCCTGGTCTCGTCCTTCTGGGCCTTGGCCTGGCCGATCTGCTTGCTGGCGTCGTTGCGGCGCGACTGGGCGGTCTGCACGGCGGTCTGCGCCGCGCGGAGGGCCTGGTCGAGCTCCAGGAGCTTGCTCACCGGCGACGGCGAGATCCCACGGGACGACCAGCCGGCCTCATAAAGCTCGGGGGTCGCGCGGATGGCTCGGATGTCGTGCATGGGAAAACGCCGGGAAGATTGAGGCGCTTTCTCTAGAGCGCGTCGGCTCCGTTTCAAAGCCCTTCCCCCTCGATGGGGGAAGGGTTGGGATGGAGGTGTGGCCGCTGAGCTTGGGTGAAGACCTGGGTGGCTCGGGGCCTCAAGCGCCCTATCGGGACCTCAATGCGCTCACCACCATCCCCGACCCTTCCTCCATCGAGGTGGAAGGGAGAAGAAGGCTCAGGTGGTCACGATCGCCGTGCCCGCGTCGAGCTCGTCTTCGCGCCGGCGCTGGCGTTCCATCAACCACACGCACCAGATCGACACCTCGTAGAGAAGGCAGATCGGGATCGCGAGCATCAGCTGGCTGATCGGGTCGGGCGGGGTGAACAGGGCGGCGATCACGAACACGCCGACGATGGCGTAGCGGCGGACCTCGCGCAGCATCTTGGCGGTGACGAGGCCGGCCAGCCCCATCAGCGACAGCACCACCGGCAGCTGGAAGCAGAGGCCGAAGGCGAGCAGAAGCGTCGTCACCAGGGTCAGATAATCGGACACCTTCGGCACCAGGGCGACGCTGACAGTCGCGGTGGTCACTTCCTGGCTCAGCGAGAACCACATCACGAACG
>JAZJXN010000060.1:0-23896 GCA_040390885.1 Pseudomonadota bacterium
CACATCCGCACCCTGCTGCTGACCTTCTTCTACCGGCAGATGCCGGAGGTGATCGAGCGCGGCTACCTCTACATCGCCCAGCCGCCGCTCTACAAAGCCACCAAGGGCAAGTCCTCGCGCTATCTGAAGGACGACGCCGAGATGGAGACCTTCCTGATCGACGAGGGCGTCGACGGGGCGGAGCTCGACCTCGCCAACGGCGAGCGCATGACCGGCCAGGACCTGCTGGCCCTGGTCACCCAGGCCCGCCAGGCCAAGGCCAACATCGACCGCCTGTCGATGCGCGCGCCGGCCTTCGCCATCGAGCAGTCGGCCCTGGCCGGGCTGATGGGCGACAGCCCCGATCCCGCCGCCGCCGCCGTGCGCCTGAACCTCTACGCCGAAGAAGGCGACGGTCCGTGGTCCGGCGAGCGCGCCGACACCGGCTTCCTGTTCAGCCGCGTGAAGCGCAGCGTGTCCGAGAAGATCGTGCTCGAGGACGCCCTGCTGCACGCCGCCGACGCCCGCCGCCTGGCCGAGCGCGCCGCCCTGCTGGCCGACACCTTCTCCGGCTCGGCCGTCTATCGCCGCAAGGACAAGAGCACGACTGTGCGCGGCCCGCTCGACCTCGTCGCGGCGGTCATGGACGCCGGCCGCAAGGGTCTGTCGATCCAGCGCTACAAGGGCCTTGGCGAGATGAACCCCGAGCAGCTGTGGGAAACCACGCTCGATTCCGAGGCTCGCACGCTGCTGCAGGTCAAGGTCACCCACGCCGACGACGCCGACGACATGTTCGCGCGGCTGATGGGTGAGCTGGTCGAGCCGCGCCGCGAGTTCATCCAGGAAAACGCGCTCGACGCGGCGGTGGACGTCTAGGGGGCCAGGGCTAGTTGGCCTTGACCACCTTGAGCACCGCCTCGCCGTAGCGCTGCAGCTTGCTGTCGCCGACGCCGTTGGCGAGCAGCAGCTCCGAGGACGACCGCGGCCGGAGCCGGGCGATGTCCTCGAGCGTGCGGTCGGCGAAAATGACGTACGGCGGCACATGCTGCTCATGCGCCTCGTCCCGGCGCCAGGCGCGCAGGGCCTCGAACAGCACGGCGGCGTCGCCGGTCAGCTCCGGGCCCTCGCGGCGCTTGCCGCGCGAGGATGACGAGCGGCCGATGCGGCCGGACGCGTCCTGGCCTTCCGGGGCCTTGCGGACCTGGACCTGGCGCTCGTTGCGGTAAACCGCCTTGACCCCCTCGCCGTCGCCCAGGCCGATCAGCGGCCGGCCATCGTTGGGGTCTTCCTTGAGCAGCCCCTCGAACAGCAGCTGGTCGATCAGGTCGCGCCAGCCGGCGGCGCTGAACTCCTTGCCGATGCCCCAGGTCGAAAGCCCGGTCTCGAAGTCGGACGGATCCTTGGTCTTGCCCAGCAGGTGGTCGACCAGCCGCCCGCGGCCGAAGCGGCCGCCGAGGCGGTGCGCGGCGGCCAGGGCCTTCTGCGCGCCGACCGTGGCGTCAATCGCCTGCGGCGGGTTCAGGCACAGGTCGCAGACCCCGCAGCGGGCCACGCCCTCCTCGCCGAAGTAGCGCCGCACCGCCGCCGCGCGGCAGGCCGTGCCGTCGAGCATGTTGTAGAGCTGGCGGACCTTGCGGACCTGGACCTGGCGGACCTCGTCGGCGACCTCGCGGCCGTCGATCCGGCGCATGGCCCAGGCCATGTCGGCCGAGCCGTACAGGGTGATGCCCTCGGCCGGCTGCCCGTCGCGGCCGGCGCGGCCGATCTCCTGCCAGTAGGCCTCGATGGAGGCGGGCGGATCAGCGTGGATGACGAAGCGCACGTCCGGCTTGTCGACGCCCATGCCGAAGGCGATCGTCGCCACCATCACCGCGGCGTCGGCCTCGAGGAACTTCTCCAGCCGCTGGCTGCGCAGGTGCTTGTCGAGGCCCGCATGGTAGGCGAGCGCCGGAACGCCGGACGCCGCCAGCCGCTCGGCCAGCTTCTCGGTGCCCTCGCGCGAGCCGGCGTAGATCACGCCCGAGCGATTCGGGCGCGCCAGCACCAGCTCCTCGACCCGGCCATGACCGGCGCCGCGCTTGCGCTCGGCGAACAGGGCCAGTTCCGGCCGCGCGAAGCTGTCGACGAACTCGCGGGCGTTCAGCAGCCGCAGCTCGTTGCGGATGTCCTCGCGCGTGCGGGCGTCGGCGGTGGCGGTCACCGCCAGCCGGGGCACGTCCGGGAAGATGTCGGCCAGCCGGCCGAGGTTGCGGTAGTCGGGGCGGAAGTCGTGGCCCCATTGGCTCACGCAGTGAGCCTCGTCGATGGCGATCAGGGCCAGCGGCGTGCGCGACAGCCGGTTCAGCATGGACGGCTGGCCGAGGCCTTCGGGCGACATGTAGAGCAGATCCAGCTCGCCGGCGTCGATCCGGCGCCAGATGTCCTGGCGCGCATCCGGGTCGGTGGCGGAGTCGAGCCGCTCGGCGGCGACGCCCGACTGCTTCATCGCCTCGACCTGGTCGGCCATCAGCGCGATCAGCGGCGAGACCACGAGACCGAGGCCGGGCCGGATCAGGCTGGGGATCTGGTAGCAGAGGCTCTTGCCGCCGCCCGTCGGCAACACGGCCATGGCGCTGCGTCCGGCGAGGATTTCAGCGATGACGTCGGCCTGCATCCCGCGGAAGTCGGCATGGCCGAAGACGCGGCGGAGGATCTCGCGGGCGGGCTGGAGAGAATCAGTCACGCGGCTCTTATGGCCGCTATCTTCCGCCGCGAAAACGTCGTGTTCATATGTTGTCAACGATGGTGGGGCGTTAGACGCTCGACTGAGCGCACACGACATTTCCGGAACAAGCGAAGACCACATGGCGAAGGCACAGGGCGCAAGGCGGACCCCGCTTCAGGCGCTTTTCTATTGGGGCGCCGTGCTTGGCGTCTGGGGCCTGATCTTCGTGGTCGCCTTCTTCGCGGTGTTCGCGACGGACCTGCCGGACGTCTCGAAGCTGAACGACGTCTCCCGTCAGCCTTCGATCTCCTATCTCGACCGGTCCGGCGCCCTGATCGCGGTGCGCGGCAGCCAGTACGCGCCGCCGGTCGATCTCGACAAGCTGCCCAAGTACGTGCCCGAGGCCTTCATCGCCATCGAGGACCGACGCTTTTACTACCATCCCGGTTTCGACCCGATCGGCATCAGCCGGGCCATGGTCAAGAACGTGTCCTGCTGGTGCATCGCCGCCGGCGGCTCGACCATCACCCAGCAGCTGGCCCGCAACCTGTTCCTGACCCTCGACCAGACCCCGCGGCGCAAGGCCCAGGAGCTGATCCTGTCGGTCTGGCTGGAGATGAAGTTCACGAAGAAGGAGATCCTGGCCCTCTACCTGAACCGGGTCTACTTCGGCGCCGGGGCCTATGGCATCGAGGCCGCCGCCCAGCGCTACTTCAACAAGCCCGCCTCGAAGCTGACGCTGGGCGAATCCGCGCTGCTGGCCGGGATGATGAAGGGCCCGTCGCGCTACAGCCCGGTCTCGGCCACCGAACGCGCCGCGCGCCGCGCCACCATCGTCCTCGACGAGATGGTGCGGACCAAGGCCATCACCCCCGCGGAACGGGCCGAGGCGTTCAAGTCGCCGGTTCGCGTCTCGGCGGTGCTGGCTAACCAGCGCGCCCAGTATTTCACCGACTGGGTCGACGCCCAGGTCCGCGCCCTGGTCGGCGAACCGACCGAAGACCTTATCGTCGAGACCACGCTCGACCTGCCGATCCAGGCCGCCGCCGAGTCGGCCATCCGCACCGGCGTCGCCGGGGCCAAGGGACAGGGGGTCGAGCAGGCCGCCCTGGTCGCCATCGACGGCGAGGGCCGCATCCGCGCCTACGTCGGCGGGGCCAACTACGCCGACAGCCAGTACGACCGCGCCACCAGCGCCCGCCGCCAGGCCGGCTCGGCCTTCAAGCCGTTCGTCTACCTGGCCGCGATGGAGGCCGGGCGCACGCCGGCGGTGGTCGTCGTCGACGAGCCGGTCAAGATCGGCAACTGGGAACCGCGCAACTACACGGGCCGCTATCTCGGCCCGATCACCCTGCAGACGGCGCTGGCCCAGTCGGTCAACACCGTGGCCGCTCGGCTGGCCAACGAGGTCGGCACCGGCAATGTCGCGGCCGTGGCCAAACGCCTCGGCATCACCTCCAAGATCCAGACCGATCCGTCGATGGCGCTGGGCGCCGTCGAGGTCAGCCCGCTGGAGATGGCCCAGGCCTACGCGCCGTTCGCCAACGGCGGCTTCCTGGCCAAGGGCTACGGCATCGAACGCATCCGCACGACCAGCGGCCAGGTCCTGTACGACCACAGCGTCGACAAGAGCCAGCGTCCGGCGGTGATCGGCTCGCCGTCGCTGCAGTACATGAACCAGATGATGCGCCAGGTGGTGGCCGCCGGGACGGGCACACGGGCCAAGGTCGCGGGCTACGACATCGCCGGCAAGACCGGCACCACCAGCGACTACCGGGACGCGTGGTTCGTCGGCTACACCGGCGGCTTCGTCACCGCCGTCTGGACCGGCCGCGACAACAACAAGCCGATGAAGGGCGTCTCGGGCGGCGGCGCTCCCGCCGGCATCTGGCGCGGGTTCATGGGCCAGGCCCTGCCCCGGCTCCGGGCCCAGGCGATCCCTGGCGGCTACGCCCCGGCTTCGCAGCAGGAACCGGACGCGATCGGCGACATCCTCTCGAACCTCGGGATCGGGGGCAGCGAACAGCCGCCGCAGCCGCAGACCCCGCCGCAACCGCAGGCGCCGCCTCAGCCGGCGACCCCGGAACTTCCCTACTAGCCGCGGCCGGTTCGCCGGACCGGTAGCGCGACGCCCGCGACGCCTGCGGTCATCCCCGGCCGAAGGCGTGCAGCCGCGCGCCCTCGCGCTTGAGCCATTCGCGATGCGGGGTGTGATCTCCGACCAGGCCCTTGACCAGGGCCCAGAAGCGCGGCCCGTGGTTGGCCTCGATCAGATGGGCGCATTCATGGGCGACGACGTAGTCGGCCACCGCTTCCGGGGCCAGCGCCAGTCGCCAGCTGTAGCGGATCGACGCCGGGACATGGGCCCTGGCCGGGCTGCAGGAGCCCCAGCGGCCGCGGGTGTCGGTGATCGCCACCTTGGGCAGCGGCCGGTCCAGCGCCGCCGCATAGTGTTCAGTCCGGTCGCCCAGCCAGCGCCGGGCCTCGCCCTTGACCAGCCGCAGCACCCGGTCGCCGTAGGCGGCGTCGTCAGGCGCGGCAATGGCGGCGAACTCGTCCTCGGACGCCGACAGGAAGCGGGCCCGGCCGGCATGGGCGATCAGCCGGCAAGGCGCGCCGAACAGGGTGATCTCCATCCCCGGCGACAGCGCCTGGCCCTCGGGGAGGTCGGCGAGCTGGCCGGCTATCCAGTGGGACTTCTCGTGGGCGAAGGCGACCGCCTCGCCCAGGCGGCGCGCGCTGGGCGCGACGGCGATGACCTCGCGTCGGACCCGGTCGATGCGCAGGCTGACCCGCCGCGCGCGCGCGTTCACGGCCAGCCTTACCGGAAGGCCGTCCGCCTCGATGCGATCGCCATGGGAATACGCCGGCCCGCCGAACAACTTCATGGGTCTGAGATAGGCCCGCCCGAAGGTCGCGAAAAGCCCCGTCTCAGAAGTCCGGGTCGCAGTGGCGGATGAACGCGGCGACCTTCGGATAGATTTCCTCCCGGAAGCGGCGACCGTTGAACACCCCGTAGTGGCCGACGCCTTCCTGGACGTGGTCCAGCTTGAGCTCGGCGGGGATACTGGCGCACAGGTCGTGGGCCGCCTGGGTCTGGCCGATGCCCGAGATGTCGTCCAGCTCGCCCTCGACCGTCATCAGCCCGATGTCGGTGATCGCGCCCGGATTGACGCGGTGTCCGCGGTGCATCAGCTCGCCCTTGGGCAGGGCGTAGCTCTGGAACACCAGGTCGATGGTCTCGAGGTAGAACTCCTCGGTCAGGTCCATCACCGCCAGATACTCGTCGTAGAACACCCGGTGCCGATCGGCGCTGTCGCCGTCGCCCGCGACGAGGTTGTCGAAGTAGCGGCGGTGGGCGTCCTTGTGCCGCTCCATGTTCATCGACATGAAGCTGGCCAGCTGCACGAAGCCCGGATAGACGCGCCGGCCCATGCCCGGATAGGGCGGCGGGACGGTGTAGATCATGCTCGACTCGAACCAGGTGAAGGGCCGTTCCTCGGCCAGCTTGTTGGTCACGGTCGGGGACAGCCGGGCGTCTATCGGCGAGCCCATGAAGGTCATCGACCGCGGTCGGCGCGGATGCTGCTCCTCGGCCATCAGGGCGGCGGCGGCGAGCACCGGCGGGCCGGGCTGGCAGACGGCGACGACGTGGGCGCGGTGCCCGAGCGCCGCGAGCATCGTTTTGATGTGGTCGATGTAGTCGGCGAAGTCGAAGCGGCCCTCGAGCATCGGCACGTCGCGGGCGTTCTTCCACTCCGTGATGAACACGGCGTGATCCGGGGCGAAGGCTTCGACCGTGCCGCGCAGCAGGGTCGCGTAGTGTCCCGACATCGGGGCCACGATGAGCACCGCCGGATCGAGCTGCAGCTTGCCGGCATGGCGCATGTCGGCCATGTCGCGGTCGAACTGGATCAGCCGGCACCAGGCGCTTTCCCAGACCACGGTCTGGCGCACGCGGACAGGAGCGCCGTTCACGGTGATCTCGTCGATCTGCCAGGCGGGCTTCTCGTAGCGGCGGGTGACGCTTGTGTAGAGATCGGCGCCGGCGGCGAGGTTGCGGCCGAGCGGCGTGTCGCGCGCCGGATTGAGCGGCGACGACCACCAGTCGCGGGTCAGGCGGGCGGCGGCCCGCATCGGCGAGGCCGCGTAATAGGCCGCTTCATGCAGGGTGTAGAGCATCGGACCTTCGTCGTTGTGCAGCGCAGCATAGCACGTGCAACGTAAACGGAGTCCAGCGCAATCGGATCAATCGCCGCGCATCGCCGCGCGGATCTGGTCGGCCATCTGCTCGGGGGTCATGCCGTAGCTGAGCACGCGGCGGAAGCGGCCCTTGGGATCCATCAGGTAGATGGCGGTGGAATGGTTGACCAGATAGTCGGGCCCCTCGCCCGCCTTCTCGTAGACCACGCGATAGGCCTTGGCGGCCGCGGCCACCTGCTCGGGCGTCCCGGTCAGGCCCAGCGTGCCCTCCGGCGCGCCCTGGGCGTCGAGCCAGGCCTTCACCTTCGGCGCGGAGTCGCGCTCGGGGTCGACCGACATGAAGACGATGCGCAGGTCCTTGGCCTTGCCGCCCAGCTCGTCGGCGGTCGCGGTCAGAGCCTGCAGCGTTCCCGGGCAGATGTCGGGGCAGTAGGTGAAGCCGAAGAACACCGCGCTCCACTTGCCCTTCAGCGCGCTCTCGTCGACCGGCTTGCCGGTCTGGTCGACCAGCTGGAACGGCCCGCCCACGGCGCCCGCCGACTCCGGCGCGTCGAACACGCCAGCCTTCCAGGCGAGGCCGCCGGCGACCAGGATCCCGATCACGCAGGCGACGAGCAGAAGGATGCGTTGGCGCGTCACGTGCGATCTCTCCATCGGAGGGCTCGCCATCGGCCGCGAAATGGGGCCAGACTGGCGGCATGGCGTTGACAGACTCCGGGACGACCGGCCCCGAACCCGGCCTCGATAGGCCGGGGCGCCCGGCGGCGCAAGGGTGGGACGCCCTGTGGCCGACGGGGGTGCCGCGGCGCGGCCGCCTGCGCATCCGCACCCTCACCACCCTGCGCTGGCTGGCGGTGGCGGGGCAGACGATCACCGTCTGCGTGGTCGGCTTCGTGCTCGACATGCCGATGCCGTTCGCGGCCTGTTTCGCCCTGATCGCGCTGTCGGCCTGGCTCAATGTGCTGGTCGGGCTGGCCACCTCGGGGCAGCGTCTGGCCACCGACAACGAGGGCGCGGCCCATATCGCCTTCGACGTCCTGCAGCTCACCGGGATGCTGTACCTAACCGGCGGCATCCTCAATCCGTTCTCGTTGCTGCTGATCGGCCCGGCCGTGCTGGCGGCCTCGACGCTGCCGTTGCGCCACACGATCGGCCTGTGCCTGCTCGCCATCGTCGCCAATATCGCGCTGTCGATCGGCGCCATGCCGCTGCCGGCGCCGCAGGCCGCGGTCTTCGACCCGCCGCTGCTGAACCGCGTCGGCGGCGTGGTCGCGCGCGTCCTCGGGATCGTCTTCACGGCGGCCTACGCCTGGCAGGCGGCGCAGGAGGCGGCGAAGATGGAGCTCGCGCTCGACACCGCCCACACCGTTCTGGCGCGCGAGCAGCGGCTGTCGGCCCTCGGCGGCCTCGCCGCGGCGGCCGCCCACGAGCTCGGCACGCCGCTGGCGACCATGACCATCGTCGCCAAGGAAATGGCGCGGTCCGCCCCGCCCGGCCCGCTGCGCGAGGACGCCGAGCTGCTGATGGCCCAGGCCGCCCGCTGCCGGGATATCCTGCGCCAGCTGACCCGAACCCCGGACACCATCGACGCGGTCCATGAGCAGATGAGCCTGCTGCAGATGGTGCAGGAGGCGATCGAGCCCTACGCCAACCGCGCCGACATCCGCGTCGAGGCGGTGGTGGCCGGCCCCGGCGACGAGAGCCCGCCGCAGATCTGGCGCCTGCCCGAGGTGCTGCACGCCCTGACCGCCTTCGTCGAGAACGCCGTCGATTTCGCCAAGTCGGAAATCCTGGTCACCGCCCGCTTTGACGACCGCAACATCGTTGTCGAGGTGCGTGACGACGGCCCCGGCTTCGCGCCGGAGGTGCTGGCCAAGCTTGGCGAGCCCTATGTGACCAGCCGCCCGGGCGCCGAGAGCATGCGCAGCGGTCACGTCGGCATGGGCCTGGGCTTCTTCATCGCCAAGACCCTGCTCGAACGGACCGGCGCCACGGTCGATTTCCACAACGGACGCAAGGTCGGGGCGGTGATCACGGCGCGCTGGCGGCGGGACGCCATCGCGGCGGCGCCGGAACATGATCCGTTCTCGGGGCTTGAAGACTGACCCCGGACCGCGACAGAATGACGCCACGTCCAGAAGCGAGGCCCCATGGCGGAACTTGATCAAGCGGTCGCTGCTCTTCCCGATCGCTCCCTGCTGGTGCTGGACGATGACGCGGCGCTGAGGACGCGGCTGGGCCGCGCGCTCGAGCAGCGCGGCTTCGAGGTGCGGCTGGCCGGCAGCGTCGCCGAGGCGCTGGAAGCGGTGAAGGCCTCGGCCCCCGCCCATGCGGTGCTCGACATGCGGCTCGACGACGGCACCGGACTGAAGGTGGTTCAGGCCATCCGCGAGGCCCGGCCTGAGGCGCGGGTGGTGATGCTGACCGGCTATGGCAACATCGCCACCGCCGTGGCCGCCGTGAAGGCGGGCGCCGTGGACTACCTGGCCAAGCCGGCCGACGCCGACGACGTGGCCCGGGCTCTGCTGGCGCTGGGCGGCGCCGCTGCCCCGCCCGAGAACCCGATGAGCGCCGATCGCGTGCGCTGGGAACACATCCAGCGCGTCTACGAGCTGTGCGGCCACAACGTGTCCGAGACCGCCCGACGCCTGTCGATGCACCGAAGAACCCTGCAGCGGATCCTGGCCAAGCGCGCGCCGAGGTAGCCCCAGCTCAGGATCCCCGGTGATTTCCTGACTGGATCCCGGCCTTCGCCGGAAGCACGGGTTTTCAGTAACGGAACGCCGCCAGCCGCGCGAAGGCCAGCGTCAGCGCCTTGCGCCGCGCCGCCACCAGCGGAATGTAGGGCGGCTCGCGCACCACCGCCCCGCCGAAGCCGTCAGCGACGATCAGCCCGGGCTCGGCCGGCAGCAGATCGACCGGGAAGTGCGGCGCCACCGCGAAGTAGAAGGCGTCGCAATAGGGCGCGTACTCACCCCACTTGCGGTCGGTCAGGTAGTCCTCGGCGCTCGATTTGACCTCGACGATGACGACCTGACCGCGTGGTCCCAGCGCCATCAGATCGGCCCGCCGCCCGTTGGGCAGGCAGACTTCGGCCAGCGGCGCGTAGGCCATCTCGGTGAGCAGTCGCGCGGCGCCGCGCGTGACCGCCAGCGTGGTCTCGGGCCGGGTGACGACTGCGATTGAGAGGGCGACGGCTTCCACGCCGCCATTTATGTTCCGCTTTCGTTCGCCGTCAAGCGGGCGCGGCGGGCAGACGGCCGGCCTTACGTCGCTTGGGTCGATGACTTGAACAGACGGCCGTTCTCGACGAACAGCACGATCAGCAGGGCGCCGAGCCCGAGCAGGGCGAAGCCGAGCGTCAGGGGCACGGTGCTGCCGTTGAACTGCTGGCCGATGGCCCAGCCAAGAATTGCGCCGCCGACGGTGCTGACGAAACCCTGCACCGAGGCGGCCATGCCGGCCAGGTGGCCCAGGGGCTCCATCGCCATCGCCCCGAAATTGGAGGCGACCATGCCGAAGCAGAACATCATCGCCGCCTGCAGGATGGCGAAGGTCCAGATGGTCTCGAGCCCGGCGAGCGCCACGCCCGCGTGCACGGCGGCGATGGCGATGAAGCCGATCAGGGCGCTGTGCGACACCTTTCGCATGCCGAGGCGGTCGACGATCTGGGCGTTAAGCAGCGAGGACAGGGCCATGCCCCCGGCGATACCGGCGAAGATCAGCGGGAACGTCGTGCCCGCGTCGAACACGTCGGTGAAGACCTGCTGGGCCGAGTTCAGGAAGCCGAACAGGCTGCCGAGGATCACGGTCATGGCCAGGGTGTAGCCCATGGCCACCTTGTCGGTGAGCACGACCTTGAAGGCCGCCAGAACGGAGCTGATCGAGATCGGTCGCCGATCTTCCGGATGCAGGGTCTCGGGGAGCTTCAGCCACATCCACACGGCGACCGCCATGCCGAACACCGCCAGCACGCCGAAGATCCAGCGCCACGGCGCCACCAGCATGATCGCCTGGCCCAGGGAGGGCGCGATGATCGGCACGGCCAGGAAGACGATGAACGACAGCGACATCACCCGCGCCATCTGCCGGCCGCTGTAGCTGTCGCGCACGATCGAGACCGTCAGCACCCGCGTCGCCGCGGCGCCGACGCCGGTGAGCGCGCGGGCGACCAGCATCATCTCGAACGAGGTCGCCAGCGCGCAGAGCCCACAGGTGACGACGTAGATGGCCAGCCCCGCAAGCATGACTGGCTTGCGGCCGTAACGGTCGGCGAGCACGCCATAGGTCAGCTGCGCCACGCCGAAGCCGAGCAGATAGGCGGTCAGGATCAGCTGGTTCTGGTTCGGATCGGCGACGCCGAACGCCTGACCGATCTGCGGCAGGGCCGGCAGCATCGAGTCGATGGCCAGGGCGTTGACCGCCATCAGCGCGGCGACCAGGGCGACGAACTGCTTGAAGCCCATGCCGGGATGCGGGGCGGCGGGGGTGCTGGTGGTCATGGAAGTCCTTGTCGCCGGTCGGTGTGACACGAGCCCGACACGGCGGGGGGACGGGGGCCATAGCATCGTAGCAAAGGCCCGACCAAGCGCGGATCGGGGCAGCGGTCGCGACTCCGCGCACGAAGCCGGCGATAGACGCCGGCTCCAGAAGCGTCGGTTCGCCGACAGACTACAAAACGCCGCAGCGCGATGGTGTCGGCTTGAACCCTGACGCCCGAGCTGGGTAATGGCGTTCGCGTAACGTCGTGCTTGACGCCTGGGGGGCGCCTTTCAACATGCTGAAGTTCCGTACGGCGGCCGCTGTCGCCGCCCTCTCCGTCGCCGCCTGCGCCCAGGGCGCCCGCGCCCAGGTGTTCCAGGAATACGAGAGCCAGTGGGACCTGAAGATGATCGGCGTGCAGGCGGCCTATGACCGCGGCTACACCGGCAGCGGCGTGGTCGTCGGGGTCGCGGACTCCGGCATCAACCTCGTCCACCGCGATCTCGTCGGCAACCTGACCGGGATCTCGCTCGACATCTACACCGGTGGGCCGGTCACCGGCGACCCGGACGGCCACGGCACTCATGTCGCCGGGACCATCGCGGGCGCGCGCAACAGCTTTGGCATGCAGGGGGTCGCCTATGATGCGAAGCTCACGATCCTGCGCCTGCTGGATGAGGCCGGCGCCGGCAACGGGCCGGACAACGCCGAGGCCGTGCTTCTGAACTTCGGGCTCGATGCCGGCGTCAGGATCTTCAACAACTCCTGGGGCAACGAGGCCGCCTATCCGCAGGTCACGCCCGAGGCGCTCGCGGATCTCTACGGCCGCGAGAAGATCACGGCCTACCAGCGCGCGGTCGACCTGGGCGCCATCATGGTCTGGGCGACCGGCAACGAATCCACGCTTCAGCCCGGCTTCCAGTCCGGCCTGCCGTCGTACTTCCCCGCCTGGCAGGGCAGCTGGCTGGCGGTGACGGCCGTCGGCAGCGACCGGCTGATCGCGTCCTACGCCAACCACTGCGGGCTGGCGGCGCAATGGTGCCTGGCCGCGCCGGGCGGCGACGCCCCGCTGCCGGGGGAAAGCCTCATCGATGCGCTCATCTGGTCGGCCGAAAACACCACGACAGGCGGGCTGAAGGGCGAGGGCGGCACCTCCATGGCGGCGCCGCATGTGACCGGCGCAGTCGCGATCGCCCGTCAGATGTTCCCGGACGCCCCCGCCGCCGGGATCACCCGACTGGTGCTGACCACCGCCACCGACCTCGGCGCGCCCGGCGTCGACAGCGTCTACGGCTGGGGCCTGCTCAACGTCGCCAACATGGCCGCGACGCTCGATCCGCAGGCCGGCTCGGTATTCGCGAACGGGGCCTGGGCGGCGGATGTCGGTCAACGGCCGCTCCACGAAGCGCTTGATGACCGTCTGGCCAGCCGCCCCGCCGGCGGCGGATGGGCGTCCGTGCTGGCCGGCCGCGCCCGCCACGACGACACCGACTCCAGCCTGTCCTCGGAGGCGCAGACCTTCGGCGCCGTCGCCGGCTATGACCTCGAACGGTCCGGTCTGCTGTTCGGGGCGGCGCTTTCGATGAGCGACACCACCGCCGAGGAAGCCGGCGTCTCCAACCGCGCGACCATCCGCTCGGTCGGCGTGTCGGCCTACGCCGCCGCGCGGCGCGGATGGCTGTTCGCCGAGGCGACGGGCGGTGTCGACATGCGCGACTACGACTTCCGGCGGCGGGAGATCCTCGGGACCGCCGGCGCCGCGCTGGCGCGGCAGGGCCTGACGGGCGAGGCGGAGGCCGACGGCCTCGGCGCCTTCGCCCGTGGCCGGGTCGGCGTCAGCTTCCAGTCCGGCCCCCTCGAGGTGCGGCCCTTCATCCACGGCCGGGCGGCGCACCAGCGTATCGACGGGTTCGAGGAGGTCGGCGCCGACGTCTTCTCGCAGACCGCGGACGAGACGGAGCTCACGGTCTACGAGGCCGGTCCCGGCGTCGAGCTGGCGGTGGCGCCGCGCCCGGTCGGCGCCGCCCTGGTCGGCGGGTCGCTTTCGTTGCGTTACGACGCCCGCTGGGGCGACGACGACTTCGCGATCCAGACCCGCATGCTCGGCGCCGCGATCCCGGCCGCCGTCGGCGACCTTGATGACGCCCTGTCGGTGTCTGCACGAGCCAACGCGCGCCTGGGCGGCCTCGACGTCGATGCGCGCGGCTGGTGGTCCGAGGGCGGCGACCATGACGCGGTCGGCCTTGGGCTGGGCGTGCGGTTCAGCTTCTGAGCCAGCGGCCGCCTACTTCGGCGGCTGGGCCGGAAACTCGAGGGTCTGCCTGTAGCCGAGCGCGCGGATGCGGCCCACGGCGGCGGCCTTGGCCGACTCCGACATCACCGCCTTGCGCGACAGCAGCCAGATGTAGTTGCCGCCCGGGGTGGCCATGATCGCCCACGAGCCGTCCCCGGCCGTGTCCAGGACCCAGTATTCCTGCTTCTTGATGCCGCCGAGGAAGCTCATCTCGAACTTGGCGTTGTTGGTCGAGGGCAGGATACGGCCCTTGGTGTTGAAGGTCTTGGCCGCGCCCGAGGCCGAGCCCTTGCGGCAGACCTGCGTCACCGCGAACGATGCGCCGGCGCCCACGAACTGGGTGCTCGGTGCTTCGCAGTCACGCTGCCCGGCGTTGGGGATGCGCGCGATCTCGTACCAGCGGCCGCTGTAGAAGCTGGCGGCGACGGGCTTGGTCGGTGGCGGCGCGGCGGCGAAGGCCGGCCCCGCGGCGGACAGCACGGCCGCGAGGGCGAGTGCGGTGGCGGTTTTCATCAGATGACTTTCTACGCGAAGGTCTGAAAACGCGAAACGCCCCGCCGAAGTTTCGACGGGGCGCTCGATTTTCACCCGTTTCGGGTAGTCGCGTGCGCGCTACTCGGCGGCGATGTTGACCGGCTTGCTGTCGCGATCCTTGAAGTTGATCGCCTGCAGATAGCGGATGCCGTCCTCGGCGATGTCGTCGCCGACCATGCGGTCGCCCTCGAGCTTCAGCTCCTCGAGGTCGACGTACATGCCGTAGAAGGCCTTCGTGCGGTCGGTGATGATGCCGGCGTTGAGCAGCGTCTTCACGAGCACGCGGAAGATGTTGGTCTGCTCCTTCATGCTCTCGCGACGGACGTCGTCGGTCATGATCTGGGCGAACTCGGCGATGACCTTGTCGGGGTCGAGGCCGAAGCTCTCGTACAGGTCACGCTGCTGGTTGGGGCCAACCAGGTTGAACAGGACGGCCTGGAAGCAGTGGGCGGCCCAGTCCTCGATGATGGCGTGCTCTTCGGGCGAGAGCTTGGGGATCGTGCGATCGGCCCAGATCTTCCCGAACTTGTGGTGGAAGGCCTCGTCGGTCATGACCAGCTGCATCAGCTTCTTGCCGACCGGGTCATTGAGCTTGGTGTAGAAGGTGGCGAAGGCGCCCATGGCCAGGCCCTCGACCAGCATCTGCATGCCGATGATCTTCTTGTAGACCTCCGGCGCGCCGATGATCTCGACCAGCAGGGCCTTGAGGGTCGGGCCGCACTCGACCGGCTTGCCCCAGCGCGCCTTGACGTACTTGGCGAAGGCAGTGACGTGGCGGGCTTCCTCGCGGGTCTGGTTGGCGGCGTATTCCTGCGCGCCCTGGTCCTTCAGCACGTGGCAGAGGCTGGCCGACAGGTTCAGCGCGCCCTGCTCGCCGTGCAGGATCGAGGAGAAGCTGCGCAGCGTCGATTCATTGATGAAGCGGATGCGCGTCTTCGGGTCCGACAGGTGGTTGGAGACGTAGTCAGTGCTGAGCGCCACGACCATGTCCTCGGGCACGATGGCCTCGTTTTCCATGTCGAACGGAATGTCGAAGTCGATGTAGTCCTTGTCGAGCGGATCCCAGAAGTGGTCGTGGGTCGCCGAGATGATCTTGTCGAACGCCGTCGAGCGGTTGCCGTACCGATCGAGTTCGAGCATCGACTCGAAATCGTCCGGCGCGACCGCGTCGTACATCGCGTCCTTGGTGATGTTGTTGTCCGCCACGGTGAGATCCTCCGGCCCATGGGAAAGCTGGGTCCGTTGATCGGACCTCGCGCTCGATGTGAACACTGTCCACTTTAGGCGACCGTAGGTCAACGAGAAAGTGACGCGGGCGTCATCTTCTAAATCAAACGTTACCGGGGGGATCTGGCGTCATCCCGGACGCCGGGCGCTGGCCTCCTGCGTTCCGGCGGTGCGCTTCGCTGCGGCCGTGACGCTGGATTCAGGTCGCGTCGTCCTGCGCCTCGCCCTCGAGCTGGCGCAGAAGGGCCGGATCGCGGCGGGCGCGCTCGACCAGAACGTCGGCGTCGTCGCGCTCTTCCATCTCGAGCTGGTCGAGGAGCCGCGGCAGGCGTTCGGCGGTGTCCTGCAGCGTGACCTCGTCGGAGTCGAGCACCACACGCACCGTCGCCACCACGTGCTTGCAGCGCAGGCGGTTCTCCTCGAAGTCCTTGCAGGTGC
Source organism: Pseudomonadota bacterium (assembly GCA_040390885.1). GTDB lineage: Bacteria > Pseudomonadota > Alphaproteobacteria > Caulobacterales > Caulobacteraceae > Caulobacter. The sequence goes on from JAZJXN010000060.1 coordinate 15,861, forward strand.
AGCGGGCGTCGGAGGCGTCGGCGGCGGCGACCTCGACGACATAGGCGATGCCCTGTTCGCCGAGCACATGCGCCAGCACGCCCGACGGGCCGGTTTCGACGAGGCTGACCCAGCCCTTGTCGGCGTAGTTCTCGCCCCGCTTCACCCGAGCTTCGGGCATGTCGCGGACGACGGCGTCGTAGTTGAAGGCGGGCGCGTGCATCACGGCTCTCCAGGCTGCGCGGCCGACCTAGCAGATTCGTTCACGCTTCGTCCTCCACCCGATCGATGTCGTCGTCGGAGAGGCCGAAGTGGTGGCCGATCTCATGGACGAGAACGTGGGTGACCAGTTCCTCGAGCGGGACGTCGCCGCGCTCGGCCCATTCGTCGAGGATCGGCCGGCGGTAGAGGAAGATCATCGAAGGCTGCGCGGCCTCGAACACCGACCCGCGGCTGAGATCGACGCCCTGATAGAGCCCGGTCAGTTCGAAGGCGTCCTCGATGCCCATCGAGGTGAGGATGTCCTCGTCGGCGAAGTCGTCGATGCGGATGACCGACTCCGCCGCCAGGTCCCGGAAGGGCTGGGGCAACTGGGCGAAGGCGCGCTCGGCCATGGCCGCGAAATCGTCGAGGGAGGGCGCGACGGCGCCGGCTGGGAAACTCATCCCCGCAAGATGGCGCCCCGGCCGCCGGATCGCCAGTCGCGGGAAGGGCCGGCCTCGCCTATCTTGGAGCCGCATGATTCGGGTGGGGCGCCAATGACGCAGATGGAGCTGATCGCCGCCGCCGCCGCGGGCGCGGTCTGCCTGGCGATCTGCGCCGTGCTGTGGGCGCTGTCCCAGCGGCGGATCATGGAGCAGCGCCTGCGCCGCCTGCAGTCCCGGCTCGACGCCGTCGCCGACAGCGCCGAGGTCGCCCAGGCTTCGGCCGAAGCCTTCGACAGCACACTGCTGGCCATCGACGACGGCCGCGCCCACCTCGCCTCGGGGGAGGAAAGCCTCGCCGCCTGCGCCGCCGCGCTCGGTCTGGCCACGGTCGAGCCGCAGGGTGTGGTCAACGCCCTGATGCGCGCCGATCCCGAGCATGCCGCCCGGCTGCGGGCCCTGTTCGAGCGTGGCGAACCCTGCGCCTTCGAGGCCCGCGGGCCGCACGGCGCCGTATCGGTCGAGGGCCGCGCCGCCGGCGCCCTGGCCTGGCTGCGCCTGACCGCCGCCTCGACCGAGGAGGCCGCCCTGCCCAGCGCCGCCCGGCTGGCCGCGTTCCTAGACGCCGGCGCCGATCCGGCCTGGATCGCCGGCGCCGACGGCGCCGTGCAGTGGGCCAACGCCGCCTGGCTGGAAGCGGTCGGGGCGAAGGACGCCCAGGATGCCGCCGCCCGCGGCCTGTCGCTGGACAAGGGCGCCGACGCGCTCGCCGCCGAAGCCGCCAACCTCGGCGACCAGCGCGAAGCCGTGCGCTGGGTATCGGTCGGCGGCCGCCGGCGCTCGCTGCGCATCATCGCCCAGCCGCTGCAGGGCGGCGGGGTCGGGGTGCGGACCATCGACGGCACCTCGGCCCAGGAAAACCAGGACGCGTTCAAACGCCATGTCGAGGCGCATGACGAGACCCTCAATCATATCGCCGAGGCGGTCGCGATCTTCGGGGCCACGCGGCGGCTGGTGTTCCACAACACCGCCTTCGCCGAGCTCTGGGGCCTCGAGCCGGCCTGGCTGAACGAACGCCCGACGCACGGCGAGATTCTTGACCGGCTGCGCCAGCGCCAGCGGCTGCCGGAAAGCTCCGACTACGCCCGGTGGAAGACCGCCGAGCTGGCCCGCTACGAGACCCTGGGGCCGCAGCAGGACGACCTCTGGACCCTGCCCGACGGCCGCACCCTTCGCGTCGTCCGCCAGCCCCACCCGATGGGCGGGCTGCTGCTGCTGTTCTCCGACATCACCGGCGAGCTTCGGCTGAAGGCCCAGTACAACGCCCAGCTCCAGGTCCAGCAGGCGACGCTCGACAAGCTCAACGACGCGGTCGTGGTGTTCGGCTCCGACGGCCGGCTGCGGCTGCACAACGAGGCGTTCGAAGGTTTCTGGTCGGTGACCGGCGAACAGCTGCGCGCGGCGGGCGACTTCGAGCATGTCGTCGATCTCTGCGTCCACCGCCTGCACGACATGGCCTTCTGGCGAGAGCTGAAGGGCCGCGTCGCCGACCCCGACCCCGAGGCCCGGGCGCCCACGTCCGGCGAGGCGCGGACCTCCGACAACCGCGTGGTCTCCTGGCAGTCGCGGCCGCTGCCCGACGGCGCCACCCTGATCGCCTTCGCCGACATCACCGACGCGCGCCGGCTCGAGGGCGCGCTGGCGGATCGCGAGGCGGCGCTCGACAGCGCCGAGCGGCTGAAGCGCGAGTTCGTCGGCAACGTCTCCTACGAGCTGCGCACGCCGCTCACGACCATCATCGGCTATTCGGAACTGCTCGACCGGATGGGCGACACCATTCCCGAGCGCGGCCGCTCTCACCTGGCCTCGGTGCGGCAAGCGGCGACGCAGCTCGGCCGATCGATCGACGACGTGCTCGATATCGCCGCCATCGACGCCGGCGAGATGGCGCTCGAGACCGGCGATGTCCGCGTCCAGGACCTGATGGCGGAGACGGCCGAGCGCTGGGTGCAGACGGCCCAGGCCGCCAAGGTCGAGCTGGTGCTGGAATCCGGCGACGACGTCGGCCTGATCCGCGGCGACGCCAAGCGGCTGGGCCAGGTGCTCGACCATTTGGTCGAGAACGCCCTGCGCCAGACGCCGCCGGAGGGCCGGGTGACCCTCTCGGCGCTGCGGGCGGCGGGCGAGGTGCGGCTGTCGGTGTCCGACACCGGGCGCGGCGTCCCGTTCCACGTCCAGGCTCACATCTTCGACCGCTTCGTCGGCCGCGACCGGGGCGGCCCGGGCCTGGGTCTGGCCCTGGTCAAGGCGCTGGTGGAGCTTCACGGCGGCTGGGTGGCGCTGGAAAGCGAGCCAAACAACGGCTCGACCTTCACCTGTCACCTGCCCGAGGCAGCTCAGATCGACAGCGGCCAGCGCGAGCTGGGCTTCTAGGCCAGGGCCGAGACCACCGCCCGCTCGACCGCGACCGGATCCTCGCCGAGGCTGAAGGCGGCCGCCGCCCGGCCGCCGACGGCATAGACCGCCACAGAGGACGACGGGCCGCCGCCGGTGTGGCCGGCCATGACCCTGTCCGCCGCGGCCGGGATCATCAGCCCCAGGCCATAGGCGGGCCGCGTCCAGGGGCGATCACCGAGCCCGACTTCCAGCAGCCGCGGGGCCGTCATCTCTGTCAGCAGGTCGGGCCGCAGCAGCCGCCCCGACAACAGGCCGTCCAGCAACCGCGCCGCCTCGGCCAGAGGCCCCGCGGCGAGGCCGTGATAGACCCAGCCGGGATCGTAGCCGGCGATCACGCCCGGCAGCGCCCCGGCCTGTGCAGGCGTCTCGACCACCACGGCCGCGATCGCGAGCGGCCTGAACACCAGCTCGGAAAGCGCGGCGGACAGGGACAGGCCGGTCGCCGCCTCGAGCCGCTCGCGCAGGATCAGATAGCCGATGTTGGAATAGGCCCAGCCCTCGCCGGGCGGGAACAGCGCGCTCTCGCCGATGCGCCGCCGCAGGACGGCGGCAGGCCAGGGCGTCTCTCCGGCCCCGACGGCGGCGTGATAGGCGGCCGAACCGCCATAGTCGCGGACGCCGGCAGTATGCTGCAGCAGCTGTCGCACGCTGTAGCCAGCATCGGGATCAGGCGTGTCGAGTTCAAGCCCGCCCTCGCCCGCCAGCCGCAGTGCGGCGGCGGCGATCACGGTCTTGGTGAAGCTCCACCATGGAACAGTCTCGCCGCGCGAGTCGTCGGAAACGACCCGTCCGTTCTCGACGACGGCGAGACGGCTCGTCAGTGCTGGCTTTCCGGCATGCTCACAACCAGACCGTCGAGGTCGTCGGTGACCTTGATCTGGCAGGACAGGCGGCTGTTGGCTTCGACGTTCTCGGCGAAGTCGAGCATCGACTCCTCCATCGCCGATTTCTCGCCGGTCTTGTCTTCCCAACCGGCGCCCACATAGACGTGGCAGGTGGCGCAGGCGCAGGCCCCGCCGCAATCGGCGTCGATGCCGGGGACATTGTTCTTGATCGCCCCCTCCATGACGGAGAGGCCCGTCTTCACATCGACCACATGCTCGGTGCCGTCGTGCTCGACGTAAGTAACCTTGGCCATGAACTCCCTGACGCCTTCTTCTTGTCCGCCCTAGAGGGCGACCTCTTTCATGGAAATCGCGGTGTCTGCAAGCTTCTCGGCGGAAACCGGCTTGCGCGACGCGATGAGTGACTTGCCCATCATGAACTCCGGCGGGGCATTGACCGCCTCGACCGACTGGACCTGGTCGCCCTTGAGATGGAACACGGCGAACTTCGCCGTGGCCGGGTCGCCGCGGATGAGGATCCGGTCGGCGTCGAACGGCATCCCGGCGATCTGCAGCTTGAGATCGTACTGGTCCGACCAGAACCACGGGACTTCCGGGGTCGGCGCCGAACGGCCGGCGATGGCGCTGGCCACCATCTTGGCCTGCTCCAGGGCGTTGGGCACGCTCTCGAGCCGGAACTGGCGGTCGTAGAGGGGCAGCGGCCGGTGGGTGACGTCGCCGATGGCGAAGATCGAGGGGTCCTCGGTGCGGGCCTCCAAGTCGACGACGATGCCGCCGACGCAGTTGAGGCCGGCGTCCTTGGCGATCTCGTCGTTCGGGATGGCCCCGATGCCGACGAGGGCGGCGTCGCAGTCGACGGCGCGACCGTCTGCCAGCCGCACCCGCTTGATGTGACCGCCTTCGCCCTCGAAGGCGACGATGTCGACACCGAGCTCGAAGTCGACGCCCTTGGCGCGGTGATAATCTGTGAAGAAGCTCGACAGCGCCTCGCAGGCCACGCGGGCGAGGATGCGCGGCTCGCGCTCGAGAATGATGGCGTGGGCGCCCAGCGCCCGGGCCGAGGCGGCGGCCTCAAGGCCGACGTAGCCGCCGCCGATGACGGCCAGCTTCTTGCCCTGCCCCAGCGCGGCCTTCAGCACCTCGGCGTCGGCGGCGGTGCGCAGCTCGAGCACGCCCTTCAGGTCGGCGCCCGGGATCGGCAGGCGACGCGCGCGGGCGCCAGTGGCGATGATCAGCAGGTCGTAGCCGATGGTCTCCCCGGTCGACAGCGTGACCGTCCTGGCGCCCCGGTTCAGCGAGACGGCGCGGACGCCGAGCTTCAGGTCGCAGCCGTTCTCCGCGTACCAATCGGTGTCCTTGAGCGCGAGACTGTCAGCGTCGGCCTCCCCCTTCAGCCAGGCCTTGCTCAGCGGCGGACGCTGGTAAGGCGGGATCGGCTCCTCGCCGACCAGCACGATCTCGCCCTCGTGGCCGTACTGACGCAGGAAGGCCGCCGCAGAGCCACCCGCGTGGCCCGCGCCCAGAATCACAACCTTCGCACTCGGATCGGACAAAGCCGCCCTCCCAATCGAACGCGGAAAATGCCGACCGCGTCACTTTTTTGCAAGCCGGAACAGAAGCACCCTAGACGGATGCCGCTGCGGCGCCCCACCCCTTCGCCACCAGGACCCTAGCCGGGGTGGCTTAACCAGAACCAGCCATAGAACAGGATCCAGCCGACCGTGAAGCCGGCAAGCAGCATCCGGGGTGAAACCCGGCCTTCGAGCAAGCGACGCAGGATTGCGAAACCGGCCGCCACGAGCAGGAAACGCGGCAACCTCACCGGAAAGGCGGCGAGGGCCCAGGCGACCGGACCGGCGCCCTGCGCCGGCGCCAGCACGGCATAGACCTTGTAGGGCGTGCTGGTCAGCGGGCCTTTGAGCGCGGCGATGAGCCATCCCTCGCGGGCCATGTCGGCTTCGGCGTCGGCGATCATCACGTCGGAGACCGCCGGCACGGCGGCGACGACGGCGCGGGCGGACTGCGGGTCGCGGACGCTCCAGCCGTAGATCACCGACCCGCCGATCATCGCGCCCGCCGCCACGATCACCGCCACGATCGCGCCCAGACGAAAGCCTCGCCGCAGGGCGACGAGGCTTATGAGGACGTCCGGAACGACGAAGAACAGAGACCCCTCGGCCGCGCCCCAGAGAAGCGAGAGCGCGGCGAGGGCGGGGGCCTTCCTCAGGCCACCCGCTCCACCATCATCTTCTTGATCTCGGCGATGGCCTTGGCCGGGTTCAGCCCCTTGGGACAAACCTGGGCGCAGTTCATGATCGTGTGGCAGCGGTAGAGCTTGAAGGGATCCTCAAGCGCATCGAGTCGCTCGCCAGTGGCCTCGTCGCGGCTGTCGATCAGCCAGCGGTAGGCGTGCAGCAGCGTGGCCGGGCCGAGGTACTTTTCGCCGTTCCACCAGTAGCTCGGGCAGGAGGTCGTGCAGCAGGCGCAGAGGATGCACTCGTACAGGCCGTCGAGCTTGGAGCGGTCCTCGATCGACTGCTTCCACTCGGCCTGCGGCTCGGGCGTGTCGGTGTGCAGCCACGGCTCGATCGAGGCGTACTGGGCGTAGAACAGGGTCAGGTCGGGGACCAGGTCCTTGACCACGGCCTGCGACGGCAGCGGCGCGATCTGGATTTCCTTGCCCGGCACCTCGGCCCAGCCGTGGGTGCAGGCCAGGGTGTTGCGGCCGCCAATGTTCATGGCGCAGGAGCCGCAGACGCCCTCGCGGCACGACCGCCGGAAAGTCAGCGTCGGATCGACCTCGTTCTTGATGTGGATGAGCACATCGAGAAGCATCGGGCCGCAGGCGTCGACGTCGACGTCATAGGTGTCCCAGCGCGGGTTCTCGGTCCCTTCCGGATCGTACCGGTAGATCTTGAAGGTCTTGACCGTCTTGGCGCCGGCGGGCGCGGGCCAGTGGCGGCCCTTGCCGACGGTGGAATTCTTGGGGAGCGTGAGCTGAACCATGGATTCCTCAGTAAACCCGGGCCTTGGGCTCGATGTACGCGATGTCGTTGGACATCGTGTAGCTGTGCACCGGGCGGTAATCGATCGAGACCTTCCCCGACGCGTCGTCGAAGTAGGCCAGGGTGTGTTTCATCCAGTTGGCGTCGTCGCGGTCCGGCTTGTCCTCGCGGGCGTGGGCGCCGCGGCTCTCGGTGCGGTTCAGCGCCCCGTTCACCGTCACCGCCGCCTGGCCGATCAGGTTGTCGAACTCCAGCGTCTCCATCAGGTCGCTGTTCCAGATCAGGCCGCGGTCGGCGACGCCGATGTCCTTGCGCGCGTCATGGACGGCCTGGATGCGCTTGACGCCGCTTTCCAGCGACTCGCCGGTGCGGAAGACGGCGGCGTCCTCCTGCATGGCCTTCTGCATCTCCAGTCGCAGCGATGCGGTGGAGCGCGAGCCGGAGGCGTTGCGGAAGTGGTCGAAGCGGGCCAGGTGGCCGTCGGTCATCGACGGCTTGAACTCGCGCTGGGTGGCGCCGGGCTTGAGCATCTCGGCGCAGCGAAGGCCGACCGCGCGGCCGAACACGACCAGGTCGATCAGGCTGTTCGAGCCCAGGCGGTTGGCGCCGTGCACCGAGACGCAGGCCGCTTCGCCCACGGCCATCAGGCCGGGGACCGGCTGGTCGGGGTTGTCGCCGCGCTTGATCACGACCTCGCCGTGATAGTTCGTCGGGATGCCGCCCATGTTGTAGTGGACGGTCGGCAGCACCGGGATCGGCGCCTTGGTCACGTCGACGCCCGAGAACACCTTGGCGGTCTCGGAGATCCCCGGCAGGCGCTCGTGCAGGATCTTCGGGTCGAGGTGGTCGAGGTGCAGGAAGATGTGGTCCTTGTTCGGACCCACCCCGCGCCCTTCGCGGATCTCGATGGTCATGGCGCGGCTGACCATGTCACGCGGCGCCAGGTCCTTCACGGTCGGCGCATAGCGCTCCATGAAGCGTTCGCCCTCGGAGTTGGTCAGGTAACCGCCTTCGCCGCGGGCGCCCTCGGTGATCAGGCAGCCGGCGCCGTAGATGCCGGTCGGGTGGAACTGCACGAACTCCATGTCCTGCAGCGGCAGGCCGGC
>JAZJXN010000061.1:0-15424 GCA_040390885.1 Pseudomonadota bacterium
CACGCGACGGCGGCGGACCTGCGCCGCTCGCTCGCGCCCTCTGGCGCCATCAACTGTGCTGAAAATGCCAGCACCGGCCTCGTTCCGCAGCAACGCGTCTCGAAGCCCCTTTGTTTAATAGCTTTTACTATCGTATAGCCCCACTGTCATCATGCCGACACGAGAGGGGATCACATGAAAAATTCACTGCTTCTGGGCTGCGCGGCCCTCGCGCTGTCGGCCGGCGGAGCCCTGGCGCAAGAGACGGACGACGGTATCGCCGTCGAGGAAATCGTGGTCACCGCTCAGAAGCGGTCCGAGAACCTCCAGGACGTCCCGGTGTCGGTCACGGCCTTCTCGGCAGAGAGCCTGCAGAGCCGTGGCGTCACCAACGTCATCGGCCTCAACAACCTGGCGCCTGGCCTGCGTGTCAGCAGCAGCGACGCCGCCGCGAACCCGAAGATCTTCATCCGCGGCGTTGGCCTCAGCGACTTCAACCCGAACTCCTCGAGCGGCGTCGGGATCTACGTGGACGGCGTCTATGTCGGCTCGCCCCTGGCCCAGATGGCCGGCTTCTTCGACATCGGCCAGATCGAGATCCTGCGCGGCCCGCAGGGCACGCTGTACGGCCGCAACACCAACGGCGGCGCGGTCAACATCACCACCAAACGGCCGACGCAGTCGTTCACCGCCGACGCCTCGGCCGAGTACGCGACCTATGACGCCGTCCATCTGACCGCCGGCGTCGGCGGCCCGGTGATCGACGACGTCCTCGCCGTCCGCGTGGCCGGCCAGTACGTCAAGGACGAGGGCTACACCTACAACCGCGTCTCCGGCGACGACGTCAACGATACCGACTACTGGGCCATCCGCGCCTCGGCGCTGTGGACCCCGACCCCCGACTTCGAGGGCCTGTTCCAGGTCAACCGGTTCGCCAACCGCGGCGGCGCCGGCCAGCCGCAGCACCGCGCCACCATGGCCTTCGATCCGAGCGCCGCCGGCGCCGACGGCCTCTGCGCCCCGGCCTACTACACCAGCGGCCTGTGCGGCGACGCGTTCGGCTACGCCGACCTCGACGGCAACGACCGCGCCCTCGACGCCAATCTGCAGGGCAAGGACAAGATCGACCTGTTCGGCGCCTCGGCTCAGTTCACCTGGGACCTGGGCTCGGTCTCGCTGGTCTCGGTGACCGCCTATTCCTGGGCCCACCGGAACGCCTTCGAGAACACCGACGCCAACCCGTTCCAGATGCTGGAGATCAACTACCTCGCCCGCCAGCAGCAGTTCACCCAAGAACTGCGCCTGCAGTCGGACGACAATCCCGACAGCCGGGCCAAGTGGGTGGTCGGCGCCTACTTCATGGACGAGACCGTGAAGGACGCCTCGACCCAGGACGTCCTGCGCGACCTGCGGCCGACGCCGGACTTCTTCGACATCGGCGCCAGCATCGCCGCGTTCAGCTATCCCTACACCCAGGACACCCGCAGCTACGCACTGTTCGGTCAGGCCGACTACAACATCACCGACCGCCTCGTGGCGACGGTGGGCCTGCGCTACTCGGCCGACGAAAAGAAGATGGACTACCGCAGCCAGGCTGAAGGCGGACTGGTGGTTCTGCTCGACTTCGAGGACGAAAAGACCTTCTCCGCCTGGTCGGGCCGGCTGGGCCTGCGCTACGAGCTGACCGACGACGTCAACGTCTATGCGACCTACAATCGCGGCTTCAAGAGCGGCGGCTTCTTCGGCGGCCTCGCCACGACCGCCGAGGAGATGGAGCCCTACGACAACGAGCAGCTCGACTCCTTCGAGATCGGCCTGAAGTCGCAGCTGTTCGATCGCCGCGTGCGCCTGAACGCCTCGGCCTTCTACTACGACTACCAGGACCAGCAGGTCTTCGCGCAGACTGTCCGCAACGGCCTGACCGTGCTGGTGCTCGACAACGCGGCCAACTCGGAAGTGTACGGCGCCGAGATCGAAGGCACGGCGCGCATCACCGAGAACTTCTCGATCGACGCCGGCCTGTCCCTGCTGAAGGCCGAGTTCGGCGAGTATCTCTTCGACGACGGCGATCCGCTGACCATCGACCCGGACTACAGCGGCAACACGCTGCCGCAGTCGCCGGAAGTGACCTTCAACGTCGCCGCCCGCTACAGCCACCCGTTGGCCAACGGCGCGGAACTGACTGGCACGATCGATGCCGCCTATTCGTCCAAGATCTACTTCGACAACTCCAACGCCGAGCGGCTGTCGCAGGACGCGGTCTGGGTCGTCGGCGCCCAGGGCGGCTGGACCTCGCCCGACGGCAAGGTCGAGGCCGGCGCCTTCGCGCGCAACCTGTTCGACGAGACCTACGCCGTCTCGATGTCGAACATCGACAGCCTTGGCGTCGACCAGATCTACCTGAACCGCCCGCGTAGCCTGGGCGTATTCCTGCGCTACAAGTACTAGCGCTCGGATCCGGCCCAGGCCTCTAGGCCTGGGCCGAAGTTCCGGTGGTGAGGACGCTGCGGATCGCGAAGCTCGAGTGGATCCGCGTCACGCCCGGCAACCGCATCAGAATGCCCTTGTGGATGGCTTCGTAGTCGGCCGTGCTGCGGGCCACCACGCGGACCAGGTAGTCCGCATCCCCCGTCATCAGGAAACACTCGACAATCTCGGGATGCTGGCGAACCGCCGCCTCGAACCGGTTGAGAAGCTCCTCCGTCTGGACCTCCAGAGTGATGCGCACGATGGCCACGACGCCGTCCTGCGCCGCCCCCTCGGCGACCAGCGCCGTATAGCCGCGGATGACGTTAGCCTCTTCGAGGATCCGCACCCGCCGAAGGCAGGCCGACGGCGACATCCCCACCAGTTTCGCGAGCGCATTGTTGGCCATCCGGCCGTCTCGGCGGAGGGCCCCGAGGATCTTGCGGTCGATCGCGTCGAGCTCCGGCATCTCACGCTCCATCGTTCGAATAATATTCGAACATACCCCAATTTTTCGTCGATCTGACTACGATAAGAAGCCACCTTCGAACAATACGCGCCTAGCTTGGACGAAGGTCCAGTTGGAGGCTCATGTGGCGTTGCTCGGTTCAGAAGGGTTGTCGACAGGACGCCTGACCGTCGATCTCGACGCGATACGGGCCAACTACCGCGCCATCGCCGCACGCAGCGCGCCGGCCGTGACGGCGGCTGTGGTCAAGGCTGACGCCTACGGACTCGGCGCCACTCGCGTCGCCCCCGCCCACGCCCGCGAGGGCTGCCGGTCCTTCTTCGTCGCCCATCTGGTCGAGGCGCGGCCTCTGCTCGCCGCCCTCCCCGCCGACGCCGTGATCTTCATCCTCAACGGCCTCGCGCCAGGGGAAGAAGCGGACGCCGCGACCCTTGGCGTTGTTCCAGTCCTGAACGGACCGGAACAGGTGCGTGCCTGGGCGGACGCCGGCCGGGCGCTGGGGCGGCGACTTCCCGCCGCGCTGCAGATCGACAGCGGCATGGCGCGGCTGGGACTGACGTCGGACGAGGCCTTGGCCCTCGCTGAAGACGCCGCTCTGCTTCAAGCCATAGACCTGCGGCTGGTGATGACCCACCTCGCCCGCGGCGACGAACCCGACGAAAGCCTCAACGACCTGCAGCTCTCGCGCTTCCTGGCGCTGTGCGAGCGTCTGCCGCCTGCGCCGCGCTCGATCGCCAACTCCGGCGGCGCGTTTCTCGCGCCCGGCTTCCGGCAGGATCTCGTGCGGCCCGGCGTCTCGCTCTACGGGGGCGCCCCGCACATCGGCGGCGCCGGGCTGGCGACGGTGGCGACCCTGGACGCACCGGTGATCCAGATCCGCGAAGTCCCGGCCGGGACCGGTATCGGCTACGGCCACCTGCGAACCAGCGCCGCGCCCATGCGACTGGCCACCATCGGTCTCGGCTACGCGGACGGCTGGCCGCGCGAGCTGACCGGCCGCGGCGCCGCCTGGTTTGAGGGCGTGCTTCTGCCGTTCGTCGGCCGCGTCTCGATGGACAGCATCATCCTGGACATCGGCGCCCTGCCCGCCGGCGCCCTGAAGCCCGGCGACCGGGTCGAGGTCCTCGGGCCCCACCGGCTGCTCGACACCGTCGCCGAGGAAGCTGGGACGATCTCGCACGAAATCCTAGCCCGCCTCGGGCCGCGCCTGCGCCGCGACTACGTCGGAGAAGCTGCATGAAGATCGCGGTCCTGGGCGGCGGCGTCATCGGCGTCACCACTGCCTACTACCTGGCCAAGGCCGGTCACGCGGTGACCCTCATCGACCGGCAGTCCGGACCGGCGCTGGAAACCAGCTTCGCCAACGCCGGCGAGGTGTCCCCCGGCTACGCCTCGCCCTGGGCCGCACCCGGTGTGCCCGGCAAGGCCTTGAAGTGGCTGATGATGAAGCACGCGCCGCTGGTCGTGCGCCCGACCGCGGACCCGGCGATGTACCGCTTCATGGCGGGCATGCTGCTGAACTGCAACGAGTCCCGTTACGCCGTGAACAAGGAGCGGATGGTCCGGCTCGCCACCTACAGCCGCGACCGGCTCGAGGCGCTTCGGGACGACCTCGGCCTGCAATACGACCAGCGCATGCAGGGCACCCTGCAGCTGTTCAGGACGCAGGCCCAGATGGACGGCATCGGCAAGGACGTCGAGGTGCTGCGCGAGATGGGCGTCGCCTACGAGGTGCTCGATCGCGAAGGCTGCCTCCGCGCCGAGCCGGGCCTTGCCGAGGCGAGCGAGCCGTTTGTCGGCGGCCTGCGGCTGCCCGGCGACGAGACCGGCGACTGCTTCAAGTTCACGACCGCCCTGGCCGAACACGCGCGAGGCCTCGGCGTCGCGTTCCGCTTTGGCGAGCGGATCGACGCGATCAGCAGCGACGGCCTGCGCATCACCGGCGTGCGCACCGATCAGGGCGAGGTCGTCGCCGACGCCTACGTCGTCGCGCTGGGCAGCTGGTCCCCAAAGCTGCTGCGGCCGCTCGGCCTGCACCTGCCGGTCTACCCGGTGAAGGGCTATTCGATCACCTTGCCGATCGTCGACGCCGCCCAGGCGCCGGTCTCGACGCTGCTCGACGAGACCTACAAGGTCGCCATCACCCGTCTCGGCGACCGCATTCGCGTCGGCGGCCTGGCGGAAGTGTCTGGCTTCGACACGACGCTGCACGAAAGCCGCAGACGGACGCTGGAGCGATCCGTGCTGAGCCTGTTCCCGAACGCAGGTGACGCCGGTGCGGCCAGTTTCTGGACCGGCCTACGCCCCGCCACGCCGGACGGGACGCCAGCGGTCGGGGCGACCCCGATCTCCAACCTGTTCCTCAACACCGGTCACGGAACGCTCGGCTGGACCATGGCCTGCGGCTCCGGTCAGCTGATCGCCGACATCGTCGACGGCCAGGCGCCCGCGATCCGGGCCGACGACCTCAGCATCAACCGCTACCGGGCCTGAGCCCGGCCCCCCGATCTGCGACAGGAACCGTGTCATGACCATCACCCGCCTTCACGCCGGCCCGCGCATGAGCGACGTCGTCATTCACAACGACACCATCTATCTCTCGGGCCAGGTTGGAGAACCGGGGGCGAGCGTCGCCGATCAGACCCGCCAGATTCTCGCCGAGATCGAATCCCTTCTGGCCGAGGCCGGCGGCAGCAAGACCTCTATTCTGCAGGCCACCATCTGGCTCGCCGACATGTCCGACTTCGCGGCGATGAACGCCGTTTGGGACGCCTGGGTCGATGGCCCGAACGCCCCCGCCCGCGCGACCGGCGAGGCGAAGCTGGCGTCGCCCGAGTACAAGGTCGAGATCATCGTCGTCGCGGCTCGCGAGACCGGCGCCTGAAGCCTCGGTCTCGCGCTCATCGTCGGTGAACTGACCGTCTATCCCTGTTGAAGCGCAGTCACGACCCGGCGGCCCTTCTCGTCGAGACGGGTCTCGACGGTCGCGCCCAGCGGCTCCGACTTGGCCATCTGCAAGGCGATGGTCGCATCCTCGGGGTCGGTCATCGCCGGGAAGCGGCCGCCGTCCGCGTCGCGGACCAGCAGCACGCCGCGCGGGGCCTTGCCGCCGTAGTCGATGGTGTAGGTCTCAACCGTGCCCGTCAGCACGCCGTCGGCGGCCTTCGCGGGCGCTGGCCAGGCGTCGATCTGCGCCTGCAGGGCCTTGCTGTCAAAGCTCGTCCAGTCGCTCGGCCGGGTCGAATAGACGCCGGTCGAGTACTTCGACAGGAAGCCGCCGTTGGCGCCGACGAAGCCGACCTTCCCAGGCTCGGCGCGCAGGCGCCGGACCATGCTGGCGATGGCGTGCATGGAGTAGTTGTTGCCCGCGCCGCCGAAGAACGGCAGCCCGCCAGTGACCGTCATCGGACGCCTGTCGTCCGGCGACAGGCCCAGTTCCTCCTGCACCGAGAACACGGCGATCGGGAAGCAGCTGTAGATGTCGAAGATGTCGATGTCGGACGCCGTCACCCCGGCGACCTCGAGCGCCTTGCGCGACGCCAGGCCGGCCGCCGGATATCGGGCGAGATCCTGGCGGTCCATCGGCGAGCGCTCCTTGGTGTCCGCGCCGCCGTGCAGATAGACCCACTTCTCTTCGGGGATGCCGAGCGCCCGCGCCTCGCCGACCGAGGTCAGCAGCACCGCGGCGCCCTGGTTGGCCTGGTCGCGCGCCACAACACGGCGCGGGAAGGGATCGGTGATCAGCCGGTTGCGGTCGGTCACGGTGGCGATGTCGTCGGCCGACAGCCGCTCCTGCGACATGGCGTGCGGGTTGGTCGCCGCAACCTCCGTGAAGGGCGCGAACAGCTCGCCCATAAGCTTGCCGTAGGCGTCGCGATCGAGGCCCAGCCGGTCGCGGCGGGCGTTCTCGAACATCGCGTAGAGCTGGATCGGCTGGCGGGCGCCGTGCGAGGCGAGGTCGCCGGTCAGCAGGCCCTCGAGGCCGTAGCCGCGATCCTCGAGCTCGCCGCCGACAGTCTCGTTCCAGTCTCGGCTCTCCCCCTTGGTCATCAGGTGACGAACAGTGGAGATCGCTTCGGAGCCACAGATCAGGGCGAGGCCCATTTCGCCCCGGCCGATCGCCTGGGCGAATTCGTTGACCAGATGCTGCGGCCCCTGCCCGCCGACGGGCTCCAGGATGGCGCGCTTGGGATCGGCGCCGATCCGCCGGGCCACGGCGCGCGGGAAGTTGTCGGCCTTGCCGAACGGGGCGACGGCGCCCGGTCCTGACACCTCGAACTGCCGGATCGCCGCAATCACTTCGACGGACGGGGCCAGATCGGCCGGCGCGCCCGCGTCATCCAGGGCCGCGCGGCAGGCGGCGGCGGCCAGGTCAGCCGGCGACAGAGCCTTGTAGTCGGCCGCGTCGATCCGCTCCGACGCCTCGCCGACGCCGACGATGATGGGGGTGCGTTCGTCGATGCTCATCTGTGTTCCGCCTGTTCTCGGGGCCTGGGCCGAGGGCTTCATGCCCGCGAAAATCGCCGCCGTCGAGACGCCGGCCCCTTATGGCGCAAGCTTCCCCGAGGTCAGCTCGGCCCGGATCGCATCGCCGTCGGCGCCCAGGATCGAGGCCGGCTTTGGTTCCGCGACAGGGGTCCCGAACCGCACCGGCGGGGCCATGTCGAGAATGGCGCCCTCGGTTGGATGCTCGCGCCGGCGGAAGAAGCTCACGCCCAGATGAGGGTCTTCAGCGATATCGTCCAGGTCGCGTACGGCGATCGCCGGCAGCCGCGCGGCGTGGCACCGCTCTAGCCAGTCCACCGTCGTCCGGGCCGGCGTCAGCTCGCCGATCAGCCGGTAGATTTCCGACATCCCCATGGCGCGCTTCAGCGGACTGTCGAACCGCTCTTCGCGCAGCAGGTCGGGCCGTCCGAGAACTTCGAACAGGTCGACGATGGCCCCATCGGTATAAGGAACGATGCTGATGTATCCGTCGGCGGTGGGGAATGGCTGGCGGTGCGGGTCCAGCTGGCGCGGGTAGCCCGCGGTCCCGACCGGCGGCTGGAAGGTGTCGCCGAACAGATGCTCCTTGAGCATGAAGTGGGCGAAGGCCTCGAACATCGGCACCTCGACGAACTGGCCCTCGCCGGTGCGCAGCTTGTGGATCAGCGCGCCCATGACCGCGTAGGCGCCGTGCAGCCCGGCGACCTTGTCGGCGATCAACGACGGCACATAGCGCGGCGCGCCGCCGCCCTCGACCCGACCCGCCAGGGTCGTCGTGCCGGTGGCGGCCTGGATGATGTCGTCATAGGCCTGGAGATCGGCATAGGGACCGTCCGAGCCGAAGCCGACGCAGTGGACGTAGACGATGTCCGGCCGGAGCGCCTTCACGGCGTCGTAGTCGAAGCCCAGCGCGGCGATGGCCTTGCCGCGGATGTTGTGGATGAAGACATCGGACTGGGCGATCAGGTCGCGCATCGTCGCCTTGTCGGCCTCCGCCTTGAGATCGAGCAGGATCGAGCGCTTGCCGCGATTGAGGGTCAGGTGGACCGGACCCATCGCCGGGGTCTTCGCCGGTCGCCCGGCCCAGCGCATGACATCACCCCCCGGCGCCTCGACCTTGATGACCTCGGCGCCCATGTCGGCGAGGGTCTGGGTCGCGTATGGCCCGAAGACCACCGTGGTGAGGTCGAGGACTTTGATCCCCTCGAGCAGGTTCGGCATCTACAGGGCGTCCATACGTTTGCGGCCAAAACGGTCTGGTAGCCGACAATGCGCGGGTCGGGTCCTCCGCGTTTCTGCCACGACCTGCAGGATATCTGGCAGCGATCCCGTCCCGGGAACAGCCCCCGCGACGCCGGCCTCCGATCGCCGCGCTCCTTCAGGCCGCGGTTGCGGCCAACACCTGACGCGCGGCGGCCGTACCGGCGGCGCGGCCCAGGACGGTCGCGGTGACGAGACCGTTTCCGGCCAGATAGCCCCAGCACGACGGGCCCGAGACCCCGCGCGCGGCGCCGCCGCCGGCGAACAGGTTCGGAAGCGGCGCGGCGTCCTGGCGAAGGACGCGGGCCTCGCGATCGACGACCAGCCCGCCCTGGGTGTGGAACAGCGCCCCTGTCACCTTCACCGCATAGTAGGGCGCGGCCAGCGGCGGCTTGCCGGCGAAGTCACGACCCAGCGGATCCCTCTGCGCACCGGCGACCATGGCCACGACTCCGGCCAGGGTCTCCGCCAGCGCCGCCTCGGGCAGGCCCGTGATCGCGGCCAGCTCCGACACGCTGCCGGCGGTCCGCAGACAATCCGCGCGGATAGCGTCGCGGTAGTCTTCAAACTCGAGCATCAGCTCATGGCGGCGAGCGTCGTAGATGCTCCAGGCGACATGCCCGGGCTGGGCGACCACATCGATGGCCTGTTCGGAATAGCCGCGCGTCTCATTGGCGAAGCGCAGGCCGTCGAGGTTCACCTGGATGCCGCCCTCGATGATGTGGGCCCAGAGCAGCGGGATGCCCTGGCCATCGATCAGGCCGGCATGGCCTTGGTAGGACTGGATATCGGCGGCGGCGGCGCCAAGGGCCATTCCCCAGCGCAGCGCGTCGCCCTTGTTGCCGGGGTGACCGAAAAAGGTGGCGCCGGCGATCGCGGGGATCAGCTCCGCGACCATGTCGGGCGCGCCCCCGAATCCGCAGCAGGCCAGGACCAGCGCGTCGCAGGCGATATCCTCGGTCTGGCCGTCAGCGCGGGTGATGCGAACGCCGCGCACCCGGCCGCCTGGCTCGGCGAACAGGTGGCTGACCGGCGCCTCGAGCAGGATGTCGACCCCTGCCCGCTCCGCGGCGGCGTGGAGCGCGCCCATCAGCTCGGCGCCCGTGCGGTTGGGCGTGCCGTGCATGCGCATCCGCGAGTGGCCGGGATAGCGGAAGGTGTCGACCAGGGAGAGCGGCACGGCGTGGCGGTCGGCCAGCCACTCGACGACTGGTCCGGACTGCTCGGCGATGTAGGCCGCCATGTCGGCGTCGGTGCGGCCGTGCGTCTTCTCGAGAATGTCCCGGGTAAACAGCGCCGCCCCGTCGTCGATGTCCGCCTCGTGCTGGAAGCGGCTGCCCGCGCCGGGGATCAGCCCGGTCGACATGGCGGTGGTGCCGAGGGCAGAGCGATCCCGCTCGATCACCACCACCTCGGCGCCCGCCTCCCGCGCGGCCAGGGCGGCGGTGAGGCCGCAGGCCCCTCCCCCGATGACCACGACGGGAATCGAGGCGACGAAGTCCGCGGCCTCCGGCGGCAGGAGCGAGGCGCCAGCCTCGCTCTCGCGCGCGCTGGAATAGATCCACTGCGCCATATCAGGCCTCGGCTTCCGTCAAGACCTCGGACGCCGACTGGCGCGTCATCAGCGACACGATCACGGCGACGCCGAAGGCAAGCGGCATCGACAGCAGCGTCGGATACTGGTGCGGATAGATCGGCTCGGCGTTGCCCAGGATCGCGACCCAGATGGACGGGCCGAGGATCAGCGCCACAACCGCCGACGCCAGCCCGGCCACGCCGCCGCTGATGGCGCCCTTGGTCGTCAGGGGCTTCCAGAACAGGCAGAGGGCCAGCACCGGGAAGGTCGCGCTGGCGGCGATCGAGAAGGCGGTCGCCGACAGGAAGGTGATGTTCTGATGCTGGAAGGCGAAGCTCAGGGCGATGGAAACCACCGCGAACACCACCGTGGCGATGCGCGAGATCTTAAGCTCCTCGACCTCGCTCGGCTCCTTGCGCGCGAGCGCGCCGTAAAGGTCGTGCGAGACGGTGGCGGCCGCCGCGATGGTGATGCCCGAGACCACGGCGAGGATGGTGGCGAAGGCGACCGCGGCGATGAAGCCGAGCAGGATGTCTCCGCCCAGGCTGTGGGCCAGATGCAGGGCGGCCATGTTGCTGCCGCCCTTCAGCGCGCCATCGACGACGTACGCGGGATCGCCCGACAACATGGCGATCGCGCCGTAGCCGATGACCAGCATGAACACGCAGAAGACCGCAATCAGAAGGGTCGCCACGAGCGCCGACCGTCTTGCCTGGGTCGCGTCCGGCACGGTGAAGAAGCGCATCAGCACGTGCGGCAGGCCGGCCGGGCCGAACATCAGCGCCAGGCCGAGCGAAAGGGCGCCGCCGACGCCCGTGACCAGGGCTCCGGGCTGCATCACCTTCTCGCCGCCCACGTCCGCCGCGGCCTTGAAGACGGTGAGGATGTTGAAGTCGAAGCGGGACAGCACCAGCATCGACAGGCCGAAGGCCGCGACGACCAGCAGACCGGCCTTGACGATCTGCACCCAGGTCGCCGCGACCATGCCGCCGAAGAAGACGTAGACGACCATCAAGGTGCCGACGAGCAGGGTCGACCAGGCGAAGCTGATCCCGGCCAGCAGGTTGACCAGCAGGCCCGCGCCGACCAGCTGCGAGACCATGTAGAAGACCAGCACCGTGAGGTTGGCGACGCCTGCGAAGATCCGCGCCGGCCGTGGGGAAATGCGGGTGATCAGAACGTCGGTAAGCGTGAACTTTCCAAGTCGCCGGAGCCGTTCGGAGAGCAGGAAGAGCAGCACCGGGCAGCCGACCAGGGCGCCGAGCCCGTAGATCAACCCATCCATGCCTGCGGTGAAGTAGAGCCCGGCGACCCCGAGGAGGGCCGCTGCGGACAGGAAGTCGCCGGCGAAGGCGAGGCCGTTCTGGAAGCCGGTGACCTTGCCCCCGGCGGTGTAAAAGTCGCCCAGCGAGCGCGTACGCCGGGCAGCCCAGGCCGTGATGGCCAGGGTGAGTAGAATAAAGGCGATGAAGATGACGAAGGCCGGGACGTTCACTGGTCCTGCTCCACCTTGAGCGCGCGGTCGCGGCGGTTGCGGTCCAGGGTCCAGGCCAGGGACACGCCGACGACCAGAGCGATCATCGCCAGACCGGCGACGATGCCCCAGGAGACCACCTGGCCGGCGGCGACCGGCCTGGCGAGAACGTCGGGCGCCATGGCGACGCTGATCAGGAATCCGAGGAAGGCGACGGTGACCAGCGCGGTCGCCGCCAGGTCTCCCGGACTCGTACTCTTCTGTTGCAAGATCGCTTCCTCCGCCGTCGCCGGCGCTGGGTTAAGGGTCCGCCGGGGAGACCAAGGGGGGCAGGTCTCCCCGGCGGGCTATCAGAACGAAGCCGCCAGTCGCATCCCGACGATCGTCGGTTCGGGAAGCGAGACGGTGATCGCCTGACGATTGTTCACCGGTTCAGTGGAGCGGGCGAGGCTCGTCGGAGCGTCTTCATCGAGGATGTTGGTGGCGAAGACTTCCACGCGGTAGGCGTCGAACTCGATGCCGGCCCGCAGGTTGACCACGTGGGATTCGTTGGTCCAGGCGAGGTTGGCTTCGGTGTCGAACTGCTTGCCGGTGTAGATGTAGTCGACCCGGACGAAGCCCTTCTTGTCGTCAAGAATGTCACGCTCGTACTGCGCCGACAGCGTACCCGAGTACTTGGGGTAGAAGGGCAGCTGGGTCCCGGTGGGCGAGGCGTCGCCCGAGGTCAGCAGACAGTCGGTGCAGAAGGTCTCGACGATCTCGGTGTCGTTGTAGGCGAAGGTGAAGTCCATCGTCAGGCCGTCCATCAGCAGGGCCGAACCTTCGAGTTCGAAGCCCTTCAGATCGACCTCGCCGTTGGCCGAGGTGACCTGGATGCTCTGCTGCTGCGGGTTCCCCGGCAGGAAGAAGTAGACGTAGTTGGGGATGTGCCGGTTCGTCCACTTGCCGGCATAGGCGGCGGCCATCAGCTGCAGCCGGTTATCGAGGAAGCGCCCCTTCACGCCGAACTCGACCATCGTCAGTTCGTCTTCCGGCACGACGCCGTCGACGTTCGCCTGGGCCGAGATCTGCTCCTGCACGTCCGGCGTCTGGGCGAAGTAGATGGTGTTGAACTCACCCGGGCGACGGCCTTCGGAATAGGAGCCGTAGATGGTGATGTCCTCGACGGGCTTGTACTCCAGGATCACGCGCGGCGTGAAGGAGTCGAAGGTCTCGCTGTACTCCGGGAAGGTCCCGGCCCGGGTCGTCTGGTACAGCTCATCGGACTGGTAGCGCCCCTCGACCGACAGCGTCAGCTGCTCGGTGAAGTCGAAGGCGACGGAGCCGAAGTAGCCCAGCGTCTTGCTGGAGTTGATCGTCTGCGGCGTGGCCAGGAAATAGCCGGTGTTGCCGAAGACCGCGGTCAGGTTGTCGGTGCGCGCGTCGGTGTAGTTGATGCCCGCCAGCCAGCGGAAGCGGCCTTCCTGCGGCGAGGTGATGCGGATCTCACCCGAGGTGTCCTGGTCGCGGGTGTTGCCCAGCGCCATCGAGTACCAGTAGGGCACCCGGCCAGTGCCCGGGATGTAGTTGGGGTTGGGAATGTTGCGCGTGTCCTTCAGGGCCGGATTGACCAGGAAGGCCCAGGTGTTGTCGCTCTGCGAGAGCGTGCCGCTCAGCTCGTAGCCGCCCGGCAGCTCGTAGTTGACCAGCAGGCGCGCCTGCCAGGCTTCCCGCTCGAGGCCAAGGTGGTTGATGAAGCCGCGACCGTGAAGGGTCTTGCCCCCGGTGACCGCGTCATAGGCGGTCGGCTCGATGTAGGTCTGGTGGAACCGCGTGGCGTTGCGGGGCATGCCGACGCCGCCGCAGATGTAGCTCGTGACCGGGGTCACGCAGTTGTAGTCGGCGCTGTTAAACTGACCGTTGGCGGCGGGGCCGTCGCTGTCCTTCCAGCCGACCACGAACAGCTGGGCGTCGAGGCCTTCGAAAGGCTCCACATACAGCGTCGCGGCCAGCGACTGGGTCGAGCGTTCGCCAAGGCGGTCGCCGGGGTTGCCGACATTGCCGTAGGCGCCGTCGGTGCTGTAGTCGCGAGCGCTCAGTCGGAACGAGACCTTGTCCTCGACCAGCGGGCCTTCGATCATGCCGTTGATGTCGTGCGTGCCGTAGCTGGCGACTTCGGCGCTGACCTTGCCGCCCCAGCTGAAGCTCGGACGACGCGTGACCAGGTTGATGGCGCCGGCGAAGGTCGAGCGGCCGAAGAAGGCGCTCTGAGGTCCCTTGACGGTTTCGACGCGCTCGATCTCGCCGATGCCGGCGACATTGCCGCCCGACACCGGAGCGCCGTCGACGAACAGGGTCGCTGCCTGGCGGGTGGCCAGGGCGCTGTTGGGCACGATGCCCCGGATCACATACTGCTTGAAGCCGCGGTCGTTGCGGCCGACCGACTGGGCCTGCTGCTTGAAGCCCGGGGTGAAGGACGCGATGTCCTGAACGTCGGCGATGCCGCGCTCCTCGATCTGGGCGGCGCTGATGGCGGTGACCGCCATCGGCACGTCGATCAGCGACTCCGACGTCTTGCGGGCGGTGACGACGATCTCTTCAAGCTCGCTTACCGCGCCGGTGTCCTGAGCGAACGCCGATGTCGCGGCCGCGACGCTTACCAACACCGTGCTGACGCACAGCGCCCCTCGCAACGAATACCTCATGTGATCCCCTCGTCTTCTGTATTTTGGTTTGAATTGGACGCAGTTTGCCGCTCTCCGGAACGCCGAGCGCGGAGACAGAACTCAACCCTGTAAGTTATTGATTTTACTGACTAAGCAGGCCGGACAATCAGACGGGTGTCCATGGACGACAGGCCCTCGCAGCCCTTCGTCTTCTTGACCACCATCATGTCCTCGACGTGGGAGGTGCCGTAGCCGACCTCGTGGTACGGAACGTCCATCGTGAAGACCATGTTCTCTTCGTAGACGAAGTTGGTGAAGAGCTCGTCGGGGCTCTGTTCGGCGCCCGTGGGCCACGGGTGATCGGTATGCTCGAGACCCACAGGGTGGGCGCCGCCGCCGCCGCGAGAGATCCCGGCCTGCTGCATCACGTCGCGCATGATCTTGCTGGATTCCCCGAAAGTCATGCCCGGGTGGATCGCGTCATAGGTGATCCGCAGCGCCTTGGTATTGGCCTCGTTGCGCTTCATGACCTCGTCGGAGGCCGTGCCCCAGACCACGGTGCGGCCGACGTCGCCACGGTAGGCCTTGTACTGGCCGACACTGTCGATCTTGGTCACGGTGTTCGGCGCGATCACGCCGGACGCGATGCCGCGCTGATTGGTGATGCACCAGAGCGTGCTGCCGCCCAGCTCGCCCCAGCGCTTGCCGTGGGCGAATTCGATATCGTCGAGGGACTGGCCGACCGAGGTGTTGTTGATCGCGTAGAGCAGCGCGTCCTCGTTCTTCTGCGCCGCCTGACGGAGGATCTCGACCTCGACCGGCGTCTTCACCATGCGGATTTCGCGGAAGGTGTTGGCGGCGTCATGGACCTTGATGTCCTTGAGGCCTTCCTGCTGCAGCCAGGCGCCGACGCGCGGGTCGTCGAAACCGATCTTGCCGCGGGTCACGCCGGCCTTCTTGATCGACTTGGCCAGTCCAGCGAGCGCCGACACCGTCGTGTCGCCTTCGTACTGGGCGTAGATCGCCATCAGCAGGCGAAGAATAAGCGCGTATGGCGGCTTCACTCTTCT
>JAZJXN010000061.1:15434-24794 GCA_040390885.1 Pseudomonadota bacterium
CACGATCTTCCATGCCCTCGCGGCGCACGTTCAGCGCCCACGGGGACGGGATCGGGTCGGCGTAGGCGCCAGCCGCCTTGGCGTCGCCGCTGCCAACCATCCCGGCCGCCATCGACTCCGCAGCCGCCTGCTTGGCGTAGGTGTAGATCTCCAGCGGCATCCAGGTCGGGCGATAGTCGAGGTGGTAGACCATCGAGCCCGGCACGATCAGCGCAGGCGGGGCTTCCGGGTTGCGCGGGTAGAAGGCGTAGGTCGAGAAGCCGCGGCCCATCATCTGCATCGGGCCCATGTGGCTCGACAGGTAGTAGATGTTGTGCGGCACGGCGGCGACGAGACCGTCGAGGCCGTATTTGTCCATCACCCGGTGGGCGCGCTCGACATTGAGAAGCTTGGGGGCCTGCTGGAGGTGCGCGACCAGCTTGGGGTTGCGCCACTCCTTGAGCACTTCGCTCTTGGCGCCGGCGGCCGGCGGCGCGGCCTGAGCGGAGGACGTTGCCGCGACCGAAGCTGCCGCCGCCGTGACGACCGCGCCACCGATGAGCGCCTGACGCCGGGAGAAATCACTGGGAGACATGGGCAACCTCGAACCACCGAACCTTGTGATTTTAAATGTTATGCAACAATGACAAATCGTCAACGGTCATTTGTCATGGATATAGAACGATTGGCGGTAGCGCCTGCCGATTGGGCGCCGCTGTGTGTCCCTAGGGCATCAAGGCGGCTCAAAAATAAACCCAGGGGCGCAACAGCCGGTCTCGCGTCGTGAAGGCGTCGATCGCGGGCGTCGACCTCCGGGTCAGCTCAATGGCGTCGAGCCCGTGCAGCAGCATCTCCCGCGACTCGCTGTCGAGCTCGAACCGGGCGACGAAGCCGTCGGGGCCGACCACAGTCTGATTGCTGACGTCGACGGTCACCGGCCCACGTCGCGCGTCGTCCGCCAGGGTCTCCGCGAGGCGCTCCACCGCTTCCGGCGACAGCACCACAGGCGCCACGCCGTTACGCACGCAGTTGTTGCGGAAGATCGGATTGAACGACGGCGCGATGACCGCCCGGAAGCCGTACTCTCGCAGCGCCCAGACCGCGTGCTCGCGGCTCGATCCGCAGCCGAAGTTGTCGCCGCCGACGAGGATCCTCGCGCCGGCGAAGGCGGGCTGATTGAGGACGAAGGCGGGATCGGGGTCGCGGGACCCGATCGACAGATAGCGCCAGCCGGCGAACAGGCCGTCGGCCAGCCCGCTCTTGGAGACCGTGCGCATCTCGCGGGACGGGATAATGGCGTCAGTGTCGACGTTGGCCCGCAAAAGCGGCGCCGCGACGGCCGTAAGGGTGGTGAGAGGTTCCATAGGATCCGGAGCTAGACCGCCAGCTTGCGGGGGTCGGCGAGACAGCCGGCGATCGCGGACGCGGCGACCATCTCCGGCGAGGCCAGGTGCGACCGGGTGTTGGGCCCCTGCCGACTCTCGAAGTTGCGATTGGTGGAGGTGACGACCCGTTCGCCGGGGCCGAAGCTTTCGCCGCCGGAGAAGAAGCACATCGAGCAGCCTGATTCCCGCCACTCGAACCCGGCCGAGAGGAAGATCTCGTGCAGACCTTCAGACTCCGCCTGGCGCTTCACGGCGCTGGAGCCCGGCACGCAGATCGCGCGCACGCCGGGCGCCACGGTGCGGCCGTGGAGGATGGCCGCCGCACGGCGCAGATCAGAGATGCGGCTGTTGGTGCAGGAGCCGATGAAGGCCGCGTCGATGGGCAGCCCTTCGAGGGCCTGCCCGGGCGTCACGCCCATGTAGGTCAGAGCGCGCTCCCAGGCCTCGCGGCTGTCGCGACCCGATACGTCCGCAAACTCCGGGATCCGGCCGTCGATGCCGACCGACTGTTGCGGGCTGGCGCCCCAGCTGATCATCGGCGAGACATCGGCGGCGTCGACTCTGAGCTCCGCGTCGAACACCGCGTCATCATCCGACCGCAGCGTGCGCCAGTACCGCACCGCCTGATCCCAGGCCTCGCCCTTCGGCGCGTACGGCCGGCCTTGGAGATAGTCGAAGGCCTTGTCGTCGGGGGCGATCAGCGCGGTCACGGCCGAGAACTCGGTGGCCATGTTGCAGAGGGTCATCCGACCTTCCATGTCGAGCGTCCGGACCGCCGAGCCGGCATATTCGACGACGTAGCCCTGGCCGCCCGACGATCCGAACCTCGCCAGCAGATGCAGCGCCAGGTCCTTGGCCGTAACCCCCTCCCCCAGCACGCCCTCGATCTCGATCCGCATGGACCGGGGACGGGGCAGCCTGAGGGTCGAGGTGGCGATGGCGTGTTCGGCCTCCGTCGAGCCGATGCCCCAGGCCAGAGCGCCGAACGCCCCCTGGGTGCAGGTATGACTGTCCGGACAGACGAGGGTCAGGCCCGGCAGGATCAGTCCCTGTTCGGGCGAAATCACGTGGACGATTCCCTGACGCGGGTCGCCGAGGTCGAACAGGGTGATTCCCGCCGCCAGCGCCGCTTCGCGGGTCGCCTTGATGAAGGCGCCGCCGGTCGGCATCACGGTCGCATCCGTGCGGCCGGGCCGGGTGTCGACGACGTGGTCCATGGTGCAGAAGACACGCGATGGCGCCACGGGAACGCGATTCGCCTGCTCGAGGCTCTTGAGCGCGACGCCCCCTGTACGCTCGTGCAGCAATACGCGGTCGATGAAGAGCAGACCCGCTCCACCAGGGAGGGTCTCGACCAGATGATCGGCCCAGATCTTTTCCAGAAGGGTTCGCAAAACTCCGTTCCCTCGTTACGCTTGCGGCGCAGCTAGGCGCAGGGTCGCGGAATAATTGCTATTTATATATAGCAATTGAATCACCCCGGTACGGGACTGCGATATTTTTGTGCGAATGAGGAAGCGGCCTTGACCACGCGTGCGGCGAGCCAGGAGACGACGTCCCCGGCCCGGGGAGCGGTCTCGCTCTACCACCAGATCTACCTGGCCCTGCGCGAGCAGATCCTCTCGGGCCAGCGCCCCCACGGTTCGCGCATGCCGACCGAGGCCGAGGTTTCCGAGATCTACAACGTCTCCCGCATCACGGCGCGGCGCGCCCTCGACGAGCTGGCCGCCCAGAACCTGGTCGAGCGCAAGCGCCGCATCGGCACGCACGTGATTCACAAGAGTGTCTCGAAGCCGATCGAGGCCAACGTCGACCAGGCGGTCGACAGCCTGCTCACCTGGGGCCGCAACACCGAGGTCCGGTCGGCTGAGGTCGGCGAGGACTTCGCCAGCGACGCGGTCGCCGAAGCCCTTCGACTGCCGCTCGGCGCGCCGGTCATCAAGGCGGTCAAGGTTCGCTGGCTCGAGGACGAGCCGCTCGGCCACATCGTCAGCTACCTGCCGCCCGATCTCGGCATCCAGATCAGCCGCGAGACCCTGAAGACCACCCCTACCCTGCTGGTCCTGCAGCGCGCGGGAATCCATATCGGATCGGCGTCCCAGATCATCACCGCCGCCGCGGCGGACGCCGGCCTCTCGCAGGCGCTCGGCATCGCCATGATGGCGCCGGTCATGCGCATCACCCGCACCGTCTACGCCGACGGCGGCAAGCCGATCCTGCTGACCGTCGCGCAGTACCGCTCGGACCGCTATCATATCCGCCTCAACATGGGCTCGGACGGCAACCAGGTCAGCATGTCCTAGCCGGCCGCCGGCTGGACATCGGGCGTGCGCTCGATCGCGGCCCAGATGTCGGCGAGGTCGGTCATGATCGCTTCGCCATGCTCCCCCGCCGACGGCACCGGCCGCGAAGCGCCCGGGCGTTCGCCATCGAATTCCAGCGGCAGCGCGGGTAGCCGCATGCTGGACCCGTCAGGCATCTCGACATCCACCAGTCCGCCCTCGGCGTTGAGATGCGGATCGTCGAAGAGATCTTCGGGACGGGTTATTGGCGCGAAAGGCAGCCCCGCGGCCTCCAGCTTCACGAGCAACTCGGCCTTGGGGTAGGTCTTGATCGCCGTACGCAGGATCGGCATCAGCCGGTCCCGGGCCTCGACGCGCTGGTTGTTGAACGCGAGGGTTTCGTCCGCGGCCAGGTCGGTCAGGCCGAAGGCGGCGCAGAACGGCGCCCACTGCAGATCACTCACGACGCCGATGAAGACGCTTTCCCCGTCGAGGGTCTCGAACACGTCGTAGACGCCCCAGGCCGACAGCCGGGCGGGCATCGGCGCGGCGGCGACTCCCGTCACGGCTTTCTGGGCCATGTGCTGGCCGACAAGGAAGGCCGTGGTTTCGTACAGCGAGCAGACGACCTTCCTGCCCACGCCGGTGCGCCACCGCTGCTCGAGGGCGGCCATGATGCCGATCACCCCGAACATGCCGCCCGTGATGTCGATCACCGAGGCGCCGGCCCGCAAGGGCCGTCCGGGAGGACCGGTCATGTAGGCCAGTCCGCCCATCATCTGGGCCACCTCGTCGAGCGCCGCGCGGTTCTCGTAGGGCCCCTTCAGGAAGCCTTTCGCCGAGCAGTAGATCAGCCGCGGATTCTCGGTGCGCAGGGTCTCGTAGCCCAGGCCCAGGCGATCGAGAACGCCGGCCCTGAAGTTCTCGATGAGGATGTCGGCGGAGCCGGCCAGCTGCCGCGCCGCGGCGAGGCCTTCGGGGCTCTTGATGTCGAGACAGATGCTGCGCTTGCTGCGGTTGAACATCGGGAAGTAGCCGGCGCCCGACCCCTTCAGCCGACGCGTGGCGTCGCCGCCCAGGGGCTCGACCTTGACCACGTCGGCGCCCAGCTCGGCGAGAATCAGGCCGATCGACGGACCCATCACCATGTGGGTGAATTCGACGACCCTCAGCCCCGCCAGGGGCGCCTCTGCCTGCGTTCGCATCAATTTCCATTCCTCATCCACGGCCCGCCATCGGGGACGTGACGCCTCAATTTAATTGAGATAGATACATAACATATCAAGACGCAAGAGGGCTGAATGCAGCTGCCGCCAGAAGTTCTGATCAGTGAGGTTGGCCCGCGCGACGGCCTGCAGAGCGTCGACTCGATCATGCCGCTGGAGGCGAAGAAGCGGTGGATCGAAGCCGAGTACCTCGCCGGGGTCCGCGAGATCGAGGTCGGCTCGTTCGTGCCGGCAAAACTGCTGCCGCAGCTGGCCGACACCGCCGAGGTCGTGGCCTACGCGCGAACCTTGCCGGGCCTGACCGTGGCGGTTCTTGTGCCCAACAGCCGCGGCGCGGCCGACGCCATCGCCGCGGGGGCGCACAAGCTGACCCTGCCGTTGTCGGTCAGCGAAACCCACAGCCTTCGGAACCTGCGCCGCACCCACGACCAGGTGCTGCTTGAGGCCGCCGCCATCGCCGATCTGATCGCTGAACAGCCGGAAGATCGCCGTCCGAAATTTGAAGGCAGCCTCTCCACGGTCTTCGGCTGCACACTTGAAGGGCAGATTCCGGACGCCCAGATCGCGCGACTGGCCGAATCCCTGATGGCGGCCGGTTGCGACGAAGTCGGCTTGTCCGACACCACCGGCTACGCCAATCCCACCCAGGTGCGCGATGTCCTGAGAGTGGTGCGGTCGGCGGTGGGAATGGAGGCCGTGACCGGTATCCATCTGCACAACACCCGCGGCCTGGGTCTAGCCAACGTGATGGCGGCGCTGGACGAGGGGCTCACCACCTTCGACAGCTCGCTCGGCGGCCTCGGCGGCTGTCCGTTCGCGCCCGGCGCGAGCGGCAACATCGTCACCGAGGATCTGGTGTTCATGCTGGAGGCCATGGGCATCCGGACGGGCATCGACCTCGACGCCCTGCTCCAGGT
Organism: Pseudomonadota bacterium; assembly: GCA_040390885.1. Lineage (GTDB taxonomy): Bacteria > Pseudomonadota > Alphaproteobacteria > Caulobacterales > Caulobacteraceae > Caulobacter. Next base: position 21,224 of record JAZJXN010000061.1, read on the forward strand.
CCGGCACATCGTCGCCGACGCGCTCCCGCTGGAAGCGATCTACGGCTTCACGCCGGACGCCGGCCTGCCGCTGGGCTTCGTCCCGGCGACGCCCGCCACCACCCCTTCGAACGCCCGCATAGCCTGAGGTTCAAAATGACCGCTGAGATCGTCGGCACGCGAATGCTGACCGAGGACAAGACCGCCCGGCAGCTGTTCGAGGAGGTCATGGCCAACCCGGGTCGCAAGAAATTCGGCTTTGGATCGCGCCTCGCCATCGTCAACGTCGACTTCCAGAACGCCTACACGCGGATCGACGAGTTCAAGACCGCCTACGAAACCGACCCGCGCCAGATCGAATACACCAACACCATCTCCCGCATGGCGCGCGAGCGCGGCCTGCCGGTAATCTGGACCCATGTCGGCTATATGGCCGATGGCGGCGACGCCGGGGTCTGGGGCACGCGCACGGACACGGCCGACAGCCTTCAGAACATCAAGATCCCCTCGCGCCGGCACGACTTCGATGACCGCTGCGAGATCGATCACGAACGGGACGCCATCTACGTCAAGCGCATGCCGTCGGCCTTCTTCGAGACCCCGCTCGCGAGCTACCTGACCTTCAAGAGGATCGACACCGTCATCGTCACCGGCGGCTCGACGTCGGGCTGTGTGCGCGCGACGGCGGTGGACTCGCTCTCCTATGGCTACCGCACCATCGTTCCGATCGAGACCTGCGCCGACAAGCACGAGAGCTATCACTTCGCCAACCTGACGGACCTGCAGATCAAGTACGCCGACGTCGAACCGGTCCAGACCGTGATCGACTGGCTCGCCGCCTACGAGGCCTGACATGACCGACGCCCGCCTGCGCGACCCCGGCCTTTACGACTACGCTCCCTACAACGCGCGCCCGCCGCTGGCGTGGCCGGACGGCAAGTCCATCGCCGTCTGGGTGGCGCCGAATCTGGAGTTCTACGAGCTCGACCCGCCGGCCCATCCGCAGCGCAAGAGCTGGCCGCGGCCGCATCCCGACGTGGTCGCCTATGGGCACCGCGACTACGCCAACCGCGTCGGCCACTGGCGCATGGCCGAGGTCATGGAGAAGCACGGCTTCAAGGGCTCGGTGTCGCTGTCGGTGGCGCTTTGCGACCACCACCCCGAGATCGTCATGCACGCCCATGAGCTGGGCTGGGAGATGTTCTCCCACGGCATCTACAACACCCGCTACGTCTACGGCATGGACGAGGCCCAGGAACGGGCCGTGATCGAGGACGCCATCCGCACGGTCAGGAACCTTACCGGCCAGACCATCAAGGGCTGGCTTGGCCCGGCGCTGACCCACACGCCGCGAACCATGGATCTGCTCGCCGAGTACGGCTTCACCTACACCTGCGATTTCTACCATGACGACCAGCCGACGCCGATCAGGACGAAGACCGGCCAGCTGCTGTCGATCCCCTACAGCCTCGAGATCAACGATCACTACGGCTTCTTCATCTACAACATGAGCCCGCGCGCCTACGCCGACACCCTGATCCGGCAGTTCGAAAGGCTGGCGGCGGAGGGCGAGCGCGGCTCGGGCACGGTGATGTGCATCCCGCTTCACAGCTACCTGATCGGTCAGCCGCACCGCATCGGCCCGTTCGAGGAGGCGCTGAAGCACATCGCCGCCGACCCGCGGGTCTGGATCACCACCGCCGGCGCGATCACCGATCACTACAACAGCCACTACCGCGGCGACGCCACGCCCGGCGAGGCCTCCAAGGCGAAGGCGTAAGCATGGCCCTCGATCCGTCCTACCTCGAGTATCCCCGTCGCCGCGAAGGCATGGACCACGACCTCTACACGCCCTCGAACATCTTCGAGCGCCCGGACTTCTTCTGGCCGGGGGGCAAGCGCGTGGCCGTCTGGATCGTGGTCAACCTCGAATGGTTTCCGATGGAGCCCTCGGACACGCCATTCCGGGCGCCCGGACACATGCAGACCCCCTACCCCGACTATCGCCACTACACCGCCCGGGACTACGGCTCGCGGGTCGGCGCCTGGCGGATCCTTGAGGCGCTGAAGACGGCGCGGATGCCCGCGTCGTTCGCCGTCAATGCCGCGATCGCCGAGCGTTACCCCGAGCTGCTGGCGGCCGTGAACCGGGAGGTCCACGAGGTCATCGCTCACTCCACCGACATGAACGGCACGATCGCCGGCGGCCTGCCCGAGGCCGAGGAGCGGGCCCTGATCCTGGAAGCCCGCGACACCCTCACCCGCCTCACCGGTTCCACGCCAAAGGGCTGGGCCTCGATCGCGCGGTCGCAGAGCTTCAACACCCTCAAGCTGCTGGCCGAAGCCGGGTTCGAGTACCAGTGCGACTGGCCCAACGATGACCTGCCCTACGGGATGACCACGCCCGCCGGGCCGATCGGCAACATGCCGCTGAACCACGAGCTGTCGGACCGTCAGATCATGCTCACCCAGCAACACTCGACCGAGTCCTACGTCGAGCAGATCAAGGACGCCTACGCGTGGCTCTCGCGTGAGGCCGTGAAAGGCGGGCCCCGCATCCTGCCGCTGAACGTGACGCCCTACATCATGGGCCTGCCGTACCGCATTGACGCGTTCGAGGAACTGCTGGGCTGGCTCAAGGGTCGCCAGGACGCCTGGTGCGCCCGGGGCGACATCATCTTCCGTCACTGGAAGGCGTCGACCTCAGATTCCGCGTCGGCACCGACCGCCTGAGCACAGCGCGACGGCCCCTCGGGGCCATGCCGGTTCAGTTCAGGCGAGCCTTGAGCAGCGGACGCAGCAGGTAGCTCAGGACGGTGCGGCGGCCGGACTGGACGTCCACTTCGGCGACCATGCCTGGCCGGATCGGCAAGCGGCGCCCGTTGCGGTTCAGGTAGCTCCTCTCGGTTCGGACCTGGACGCTGTAGTACGCCACCTTGCCGCGGGGCGTGTCCTCCTCGATGGTGTCCGCGCTGATCTGTTCGACCTTGCCCGGCAGGTCGCCGTAGACCGTGTAGTCATAGGCGGTGATCTTCACGCGAGCGGGCATTCCGGGCCGGATGAAGGCGACGTCCCGCGGCAGGAACCGCGCCTCGACCAGAAGCTGGTCGTCGATCGGGGTCAGCTCCATGATCGCTTCGCCGGGCTGTATCACGCCGCCGCGCGTGGTCACGCGGACGTCGTTGACCCTGGCCTTCATCGGCGAGACGAGGCGGGTACGTCTGAGCTGGTCGTCACGCTGATTGAAGACCTGGGTCTGGGCCGCGAGCTCGGCCTTCTTCGTCGCCAGTTCGGCGTAGGCTTCCTGCATGTAGGTGTTGCGGACCTCCGTCTGGCGACCCCGAAGCTGGGCCACTTCCTTCCCGAGGCGCAGCGCCTCGACCTCGCTGACCACCCCCTTCGCCGCGAGGGGCTGGATCAGGGAGAGCTGCTTCTGAGCATAGGCTGTCTCATCGCGCAGCGCCTGCAGGGTGGCGTTGAGGTTCTGGCGTCGCGCTCGGAACAGGGCCTGCTCCGAGGCGATTACGGCGTCGCCCGCCGAGATCGAGACTGAGTTGCGGTCGATGGAGGCTCGGTTGGCGCATGAGGCGAT
>JAZJXN010000061.1:24804-30757 GCA_040390885.1 Pseudomonadota bacterium
CCTCGAGACGCGCGATGGCGGCCTTCAACGCGGTGACCTGCGTCGACGATTCCATGGTGAAGGAGGCGAAGCGGGTGTCATCGAGCTGGGCCAGGGGCTGGCCCGCCGAAACGATATCGCCTTCCTTGACCAGCAGTTCGCGCAGGATGCCGCCCTCGAGGCTCTGGATCACCTGCAGCCGGCTGTTGGGCACGACCTTGCCCTCGCCACGCGCCACCTCGTCGACCTTGGCGATGGCCGCCCAGGCCACGAAAACGACCACCACCGCCACGCAGGCCCACAGAACCGGCCGCGCCGCCGGATGGGCGGAGCCGTCGCCGCCGTCGGCCAGGGCCTTGCGCAGTCGCCGTTCGACGGCGTTCCCGTCAGCCATGGGTGTTCCTCGCCGCCGCGGACAGGTCGGCGACCGCGGTTTCGTTCGGCCCGTCGCCGACGACGCGCCCTCCCGACAGGGCGACCACGCGCCGCGTCAGGTCGAGGACCGCCCGCCGGTGCGTGGCGACGATCAGGGTGCGGCCGGTGGCCCAGGACCGCAGGACATCCACGACGCGCCGCTCATTGACCTGGTCGTAGGCCGCGGTCGGCTCGTCCATGAGAACCACACGTGGATCCTGCAGCAGGAGCCGCGCCAGGGCGATGGCCTGGCGCTGGCCGCCGGACACGCTCTGGTGCCCGGAGATATGCAGGTCCAGGCCGCGCGGATGGGCGCGCACAAAGGCGCCCAACCCGACGGCGTCGAGCGCCTCGATCAGGTCGGCGTCCGTCCGATGCGTCCCGTCGAGCGTGAGGTTATCGCGGAGCGTGCCGTGGAACAGCGCCGAGTCCTGCGGCAGGTAGCCGATCGCCTGCCGACGGTCGAACGGGTCGATCTGCGACAGGCTGACGTCGTCCAGCAGCACCCGGCCACTGGTGGGATCGCCGAGCCCCGACAGCATCCTCAGCAGGGTCGACTTGCCCGCCCCGTTGCCGCCGATGATGGCGACGCGCTCGCCGGCGGCGATCTGCAGCGCCGGGAGCACGAGGATCGGGGCCGCGTCCGGCGCCGGCCGCACCTCCAGCCCCTCGACCCTGAACGCGCCACGGATGTCCGGCTTGCGCGTGAAGGTCCGGTCGGCGGGGCGCTCGACCGGCGCCGACATCAGCTGGTCAAGCCCCTCGAGCGCGACCTTGATGTGCTGCCAGCGGGCGAGGATGCCGCTGAACTGGGCCGTCGGCGCGATGGCGCGCGACACCAGCAGCGAACAGGCGACGAGTGCGCCCATGGTCATGTTGCCGGCGGCGATCTGATAGACGCCGATCACCACCGCGCCGATGTAGGCCAACTGCTGGGCGGCGGCGGCCGAGTAGCTGAGCGTGGTCGAGATCGAGCGCGTGCGCACTCCGGAGTCGGCCAGCTGCGACGACAGCTGATTCCAGAGCCGCAGGTTGCGGCCTTCAGCGCGCGCGGCCTTCACCGCCTCGAGATTGTCGACAGTCTCCAGAAGCAGTCCCTGCTTGACCGCCCCCTCGCGCAGGTTGGCGCGCGACAACGCTCCAAGCTTGCGCTGCAGCAGCCAGGCCGGCGCCAGCATCAGCAGCACAGCCGCAGCCGGCGCCAGGGCGACCGGGCCGCCAAGCAGCGCGATGACGCCGATGAAGGCGAGGATGAACGGCGCGTCGCTGACCGCCGCGACCGTCGAGGCGGTGAAGAATTCGCGGATCGATTCGAACTCCCGCACCTGGCTGCTGAAGGCCCCCGTCGATCCCGGCTTGGCCGACAGCCGGATGGACATCACCTGCTCGAACAGCCGCGACGACAGGCGCAGATCGAGCGCCTTGCCCGTCACGTCGAGCAGGTGCGCCCGCAGCAGTCGCAGGGCCAGTTCGGCGAACACCGCCAAGGCCACCCCGCCAGCCAGCACCCACAGGGTCGGGAAGTTCGAGGTCGGCACCACCCGGTCGTAGACCTGCATGGCGAACAGGGAGGTGGCGATGGCGAGCAGGTTGGCGAAGGCGGCCGCCACCCCGACCTCGATGAACGCCGGCCAGGATTCCGAGACCGCGCCGCGCAACCAGTGCCGGCTCTCCGGCCTGGCGTAGCCGCCGGCGCGGTCGTCGCCCTGGTAGATCGGGCGGGCGAACACGATGGCGCCCTCGTGCCGGTCGCGCAGCTCGTCACGCGACATCTGCTCTTTGCCGCCGCCAGTCTCCGGGACCAGCAGGACCGCGGTCTCCGCATCGAGCGCGGCGAGCACTCGGACCTCGCCGTCACGCAGGATCAGGAGCGCGGGCAGCAGCGAGACGGGGATGTCGTCGATCGATAGCCTCACGGCGCGCGCCGCCAGCCCTGCGCGGCGCATGGCCGTCCGGGCCTGGTCCAGCGGCAGCCGGCCGTTGTCGAGCGGCAAGCCGTCGCCGAGCTGGGCGGCGGACACCGGTCGCCCCAGCGTCGCGGCCAGCAGGCAAAGCCCCTCGCGAAGGGGGTCGGGCTTGCCGCCGGCCGCGTCGAGCCGTGTGACGGAGAGCGTCATCGCGTCGCCCCCGCGGACTCTGGCGCGGGCCCGGCGAGGGCATCGGCCAGCAGGCCAAGCTGGGCGGCCGCGCGGTACTGCAGGCGGAACCGTTCGATCGTCAGGTCGGCCACCTGCTGCTCCGCCACCAGGTGCTCGGACTCCATCACCACCAGGTCCTGGACCTCGCGGCGACCGACCAGAAATTGCTCGCGGTAGAGGCCGCGCACGGCGTCGGACTGCTCCGACTGGTCGGCGAAGGCGTCGATGCGACCTGCGAGCGCCAGGTCGAGGGATTGCAGCGAGCCCACCAGACGCTTGAGGTCGCGCGCCACGGCATCGGCGCCGAGAGCGGCCGCCTGCCGGCGCTGAGCCTCCAGTCGCGGGCGCTGGAACGAGGCGAACCCCTGCTGGGCGCCGAGCCGGAATCGCAGGGCGATGATGCTGTCCTCGACGAGTTGTCCGCCGATTTCGCGCCGCTGGACCGACCCTTCCAGCGCCAGGCGCGGCCAGCGCGCGGCCTCGGCCTCGCGGACGCCAGCGTCCGCGGCGCGAACGACCGCCTCCGCCCGGCGATAGAGGGGGGCTTCAGAAATCGCCGTGCTCAAGGCTCCGTCAGCGCGCAGAGGTTCGAGAAAGTGTGGCAGACCAGGGAGCTGGACGCCGTTCGGGGCCTCGTCGAGCAGGACACGGTAGTGGTCGGTCGCCTCGGCGAGTTCGCCCTGAAGTCTGGCGCGGTTGGCGTCGGCCCCGGCGATCGCGAGCCTGACGCGGGCGATCTCGGCCTGGTCGGCGTAGCGGCCCTCGACCCGGGCGCGCGACGTATCAGACAGGACCGCCAGCCGCTCCAGGTGCTTTTCCAGCAAGGCCAGCTGCAGCCGCTTGCTGGCGATGTCGAGATAGACCTCGACCATTTCCAGCGCCGCATCGTCACGCACGACCTCGAGATGGGCTTCCTTCTGGGCCGCCAGGGCGCGCTTCTGGTCGACCTGTCCCTTGGCCTGCCCAAAGTCGTAGACCGTCTGTGACAGGGTGACGTCGTAGCCGACACCGTCGCCCGCCGGCCCGGCGGAGGCGCTGAGTGACGGCAGATAGGCGTTGCGAGCGATCGCGACCTCTGTCCGCGCCTGGGCGACCTCGGCTTGCGCCGCAAGGACTTCCGGATGACGGGCAAGCGCGCGCTGGACCGCTTCCTCCAGCGAGGCCGCGCCGCAAAAGCCCGGCGCCATGAGCAGCAGACCGCAGAGAGCCACGCCGATCGAACGACGCAACGCGCCGTCCGCCGGACGGTGGTCCCCCCGCGCCTTCCTCATGCAGCCACCACAGCCTGATCGTCGAAGAGCAGGGAGATGGGCAGCGGCGTCGGATCCACCGCCTCGAGCTGGCTCGAGCCGGAGAAGGCGGTGCCGGCGACGTCGAGGCTATCCCCCTCCCCGCCCTCGATCACCAGGTCGCCGCCGTCGTCGGTGAACTCGGCGACGAGGCCCGCGTCGAGGGTCAGGTCCTCGTCGCCGAAACCTTGGACCTCGGCGTCGCCGGGATAGACAATCAGATCGTCGGCGGGCCAGTCGGCGTAGGCGAAGTTCCCAAGGTCCCCACCCGGTCCGGCCATGAGCGCGGCGAACCCGGCGGGGTCGGGTCCGTCGAGGCTGTTCAGCAGGTTGGCGTTGAGGACGGAGCCCAGCACCGCCGACCCCACCGCGCCCTGGGCGTCGACGGCCGTGATGGTCATGGCCGTGAGCAGGTCGGCGCTGAGCAGCGTGCAGCTCAGCAAGGCGCCAGAGGTGTCGGTCAGATGGACGCTCTCGAGGAACTGGTTGATCTCGATGTTGTCCAGCACGCCGCCGTCGAGGGCGGTGATGGAGATCCGCGCGGTGGGCGCGACGATCCCGAGCAGGCCGGGCGACTGGGTGATCTGGACCTGGTAGCCGAAGGCGGCCGCCAGCGCCGGATCGAAGCCGAAGGTCAGCGGCGTCAGGTTGAGCGCCACCAGCGGTGCGTACTCCACCTCGACGCGGCTCAGGTTGCCGTCGGCGTCGGCGGCCAGCAGGTCCTGCTCGTTGAGGTTCAGGCCGAGCGCGCCCACGCCGGCCAGTCCCAACAGGGTCTGGGCCTGAAGCTCAACCACCGGCGCGACATTGGCCGGCGCGGCGGGCAGCGGCTGCACACCCGAGCCGTTGACCGAGACGCTGGCCGACGCGGTGTCCCCGTCACCGTCCACGACCGTCCCGCCGATGACCAGCGTCGGCGGCGCGGTGCTGCCGTCGATGGTCAGGGGGTCGACCACCAGCTTTCCGCGCGAGAGCAGGTCGGCGAGGATCGCCTGGTCAGAGGCGAACCCGGCGGTCAGGTCCACGCCCTGAAGCAGGATGGTCTGGTTGGCGACGCCGGACGTCGACGAGCCGAAGCCTCCAACGAAGCCGCCGGCCGTGCTGACATGGATCAGGGTGCCGCCCGCCGTCTGCTCGAAGTGCAGATAGTTGGCGAGGTTGCCCGGATTGTTGCCGAGGCGCCCTTCGCCCTGCAGCAGGCTGGAGAGGTCGAGGACATCGCCGCCGAGGGTCAGGCTGGCGAGGCTGAAATCCCGGATGGTGTCGGTCGCGACGCCGGATGGCCCCTGATCGCCGGCTTCCCAGCGGAACACGTCCTGTCCGGTCCCACCGGTCAGGGTGTCGACGCCGAGACCGCCGATCAGCACATCGTTGCCGGCGCCGCCGTTGATCGTGTCGTTCCCCGCCCCGCCGCGCACCAGATCGTTGCCGAGACCGGCGTTGATGGTGTCAGCGCCGCCGTAGCCGTAGATGCGGTTGTCCAGCGCCGATCCGGTGAGCCCGTCGTTGGCATTGATGGTGTCCGCCCCAGAGGTCCCGCCCTGGATCTGTCCCGGGGGCGCGGCGCCCAGCAGGTTCGCGGCGACGCCGAGGTCGGCGAGGTTGTTCTCTGAGTCGATGGTGATGCGCCCGGTCTGATCCTTGGCCTGGATGCTGAGCGTCTGGGCGACGCTGAGGTCGAGAAGCGCCGACAGCCCGCCGCTGATCGTGATCGACCCCAGGAACTCGTTGAGCTTCATGTTGTCGATCGCGCCGCCGTCCGTCGCCCGGATGGTCAGCTGCGACGAGGCCGCCAGCACGAAGCTGTCGGCTCGCGTCACCGTCAGTCCGAGCTCGGTCGCCAAGGCGGTCGAGTAGGCGAACGTCTTGAGACCGAGACCCACCGCGGCGGCGTAGCGCACCACCACCTCGGAGATGTTGTTGTTGGCGTCCGAGGCGGTGAAGAACTGCTGCTCATCCAGCTGGATGAGTCCCAGGGCGTCGGCGTCGATCAGGCCGAGAAGTCCGCCGCCGCCGCCCAGAGACACCACAGGCGAGACCGCAGTCGCCGGTCGCGAGGTCTGGCCGGTGACGTCGATCCGGTAGTCGCCGGTCGTGAAGTCCACGGTGACGGTCTCGCCGCGCACCGTGGTC
>JAZJXN010000061.1:30807-34888 GCA_040390885.1 Pseudomonadota bacterium
AGACGATGGTCGACCCGGTCCCCGTCACCGCGACGGTGTCGCCGGCGGTGTTGTAGGTGAAGGTTCGGCCGTCGATGGTGATCGAGGTCACCCGCTCACCGTCGGCGCTGGGCTGGTCGATCAGGCTGCCGACGACGACCGTGGGCTGCGTCGGCGCCAGCACCACCGGCGCGGCCACGTCCGGCACGCCGTCGCCGACGCTGACCAGAATGGTCCCGGACGAGGCGCCGTTGGCGTCGATGACCATGACGCCGATCGGGAGCTGCAGCGTGTCCGCGCCGGGCGCGGGGTGGTCCAGCGCATCGAGCAGGGTGACGCTGTAGGCGCCGGCGGCGTCGATCGTCGCCCTCAGCACCGTGCGTCCGCCCGCGGTCCCGACCAGCGCGCCGCCGGGCTCGATCGCCCAGGTGACGGTCTGGCCGCGCGAGGTCAACGCGCCGGCCGTTGCGGCGACGCCGAGCGTGGTCTCGGCAACGGCCGCGGCCGCGTCCTCGATGTCGATCGCTACAGCATCGACCTGGAAGCCCAGAGTGGCCGACGGCGCGGAGGCGTTTCCGGAGGGATCACGAATGATCGCCGTCGCGCTGTAGGTTCCGTCGCTCAGGGCCGAGCCGATCGGCACGTTCACCGTTCCGGCGGTGATGTTCGCGCCCGTCAGAACAGTCGTGAAGGTTTGCGGCCCTCCCGCGCTTGAAAGAGTCAGGGTGACGGTGTCGCCCGCCGCGGAGCCCGGGGTCAGGGTCACGGTGGCCGAGACGCCGCCTGCCAGCTCCACCGGATTGATCAGGCCATCGGCCGCCGCCGCGATGCTCAGGCCCGGCGCCTGCGTGCCGGCCGGCCCGCCGGGACCGACGAGGTCTGCGACGTAGGGACGCGAACTGGTGATCGAGCCGATGTTGCCCGCCGCGTCACTGGCCAGGACCGTGGCCTGGACCGTCCCGCCGGCGAAGGCCGCGCCCGGCACGCCGACCGTCCAGCCGCCGCCGACGGCGACGGTGGTGTTCACGACGGTCGCGCCGACGGTGACGGTGACGGTGTCGCCAGGGCGATACTCGCCTGTCACCTGCCCGGTCACGGTCACCGTGGCCTGCGATTCCGCCAGGTTGACGATGTCGTCGCCAGCGATGATCCCGATGGCGATGGCGGTGGTGGCGCCGCTGGGCGGGGTCAGGTCGATGACCGGCACCGTGGTCGGGGTCGAGACGTTGCCCGCCGCATCGACCTCGACCAGGCGGCCGGTGAAGCCGGGGGGCACCCCGCCGGCGAAGGCGGAGGCCGGTATCGTCCAGGTCCCGTTCCCCGCCACCTGGGCAGTGATGGGCTGGCCCGAGGCGCCGATGATCGCCGCGCCGCCCGCGGTCTGCAGCTGGACGATGGCGCCGGCCTCGCCGGTCCCGGTCAAGCCCGTCGCACCGGCCGAGATCAGGACGGGCGCCGGCGGCGGCGACAGGTCGGCCCCGAAGGGCTGCTCAAGGGTGGCCGTGCGGGTGTTGCCAGCGTCGTCGGTGCTGGTGACGGCGACTGTCAGCCCCTGCGACGCGGCCAAGGCCGCCCCGCTGAAGGCGACGGTCCAGCTGCCATCGGCGGCCAGGGTAGTGGAGGCCTGGGCGCCGTTCGCGAGGGTGACCAGAACGGCGTCGCCGGCTTCGAACTCACCGGTCACGTCGCCGGACACGGCGATGGTCGGCTGACCGGATTCGGCGAGGTTGATCACGTTGTCGGTGGTGACAGGGTCGACGGTGAGCGTGAGGGTCACCACCCCGTCAACCGTGGGCAGCGGCGAGACCGCGGTGTTGCCGGCCGCATCGACCGCCTGCACCGAGCCGGAGAAGCCGTTCAGCGGAACCGAGATGTTCGCCGCCGGGATCGACCAGGCGCCGACGCCATCAGCGGTGGTCGAGCCGACCGGCTGACCGCCCGGGCCACGCAGGGTGATCAGGGCGCCGGCCTCGGCCGTGCCGGAGACCCCTGCCCCGTTCGCCGACAGGATGGTCGGCGCGGGGGTGCTGAGGTCGACGGCATAGGTCCGGGTTTCCGTGACCGCCACGGTGTTGCCGGCGCTGTCCTCGACCATGGCCGAGGCGGTGACGCCGGTCGCGCCAGCCAGGGTCGCCCCCGGGAAGGTCACGGACCAGGCGCCGTTGGCCGCCAGGGTGGTGGTCACGAAGGCGCCGGTCGACAGCTGGATGCGGATCGCATCGCCCGCCGAGTATTCGCCGGTAGCCGTGCCGCTGACCGTCACCGCCGCCTGCCCCGCCTCGACGCCGTTCAGCACGTTGTCGGCGGTGACCGGATTGATCGCCAGAGTCAGGCTGATCGTCCCGTCGATCGGCCCGACGTCCGTCTGGGCCGTGTTGCCGGCCGGGTCGGTGGCGCGCACCGAGCCTTCGAAGCCGTCGAGGCCGCCCGGGATCCGCGAGGCCGGGAAGCTCCAGGTCCCATCGCCCGCGACGACGGCGGTGATCGCCACGCCGGCGCCGTCCAGCACCGGGGCGCCGGTCTCGTCAAGCAAGGCGATGGTCGCGCCCGGTTCGCCGGTTCCGGCAATGATCGCGCCATTGGCCGCCGTGACGACGGGATCGGGGGTGTCGCCGTCAACGGGGCCAATGGCGCCCACGGCCGTATTCCCGGCCGGGTCTGTTGCCCGGGCGAACCCGGTGAAGTCATCCAGCCCGCCGGGAACGGCGGCGGCCGGGAAGGTCCAGACGCCCGCACCGTTGGCGGTCGTCGTGATCGGAAGGCCGCCGGCGCCCAGGACGGGGTCGCCGTCAGCGTCGAGCAGAGTGATGGTCGCGCCAGCCTCGGCGAGACCCGTGATGGCCGCGCCGTTGGCCGCCGTCACGACCGGCGTGACGGTGGCGCCGTCGATCGGACCGACCGCGGTCGTCGCGCTGTTGCCGGCCGGATCGCTGGCGCTGACCGTGCCGGAGAAGCCGTTCAGGCCACCGGCGACGGCCGAGCCCGGCACCGTCCAGGCGCCGCCCGGGCCGGCGGTGACCGTGGCGACGGGATCACCGTCGGCATCGAGCAGCGTCACGGTCGCCCCAGCCTCCGTGGTCCCGCTCAAGGCCACGCCGTTGGCGCTGGTGATGACGGGCGCCGCGGGCGGCGTGGTGTCTATGGCAAAGGTTTGGGTGTCGGACACCGTGGTGGCGTTTCCGGCGGTGTCGGTCGTGCTGACCGACGCCGTGACGCTGGTCGCGGCGGCCAGCGCCGCGCCGGACACGGTCGTCGACCAGGCTCCGCCCGCGTTCAGGGTCGCGGTGGCGGTGACGCCGGTGGACAGGGTCACCGTCACGGTCGCGCCAGCGGTGAAGTCGCCGAACACCGTGCCCGAAATCGTGACCGCGCCGGAGGCCGCTTCGGCGGCGTTGATGACGTTGTCGGCCGTGACCGGATCGACGTTGATCGACAGGCTGACCGCGCCGTCGATGGGGCCGACCGGCGCCGTGGCGACGTTGCCCGCATCATCGGTGGCGGTCACCGAACCGACGAAGCCGTCGAGGCCGCCGGCGACATCGCCCGCAGGGATCGTCCAGCGCCCGTCGAGACCGGCCTCGACCGAGGCGACCGGGTCGCCGTCGGCGTCGCGCAGGACGACGGTGGCGCCGGGCTCGGCCGTGCCCTCCACGCCGAGACCATTGGCGCCGGTGATGACCGGGACCGGGGTGACTCCATCGATCGGGCCGACGTCGGTCGCGGCCGTATTGCCGGCCTCGTCCGTGGCGCGGACCGAGCCGGCGAAGCCGTCCAGGCCGCCCGGGACCGCCGAGGCGGGTACGGTCCAGGCGCCGCCGGGTCCGGCCGTGACCGTGGCGACGGGATCGCCGTCCGCGTCGAGCAGGGTGATCGTCGAGGCGGGCTCAGCCGTGCCGCTGACGCCGGCGCCGTTGGCCGACAGGATCACAGGCGCCGTCGTGGCCCCGTCAACGGGGCCGACCGCTGTGCTTGCCGGGTTGCCGGCCGCGTCGACCGCCCGGACCGAGCCGGTGAAGCCGTTCAGGCCACCGAGCACGGCGGAGGCGGGGAACGACCAGGTCCCGTCGAAGGCCGCCGTGGTCGTGGCGATCCGGGCGATGGG
>JAZJXN010000062.1:0-16077 GCA_040390885.1 Pseudomonadota bacterium
CCGGGTCGGCTGGTTGAGCAGCACCCGGCCGGTCAGCTCGAAGATGCTCGGGGCGACCATGGCGTGGTGGGTGATGACATGGGCGTCGCGGAACCGCCGCTGCAGGTCGTTGTCGAGATAAACCGCCGAACCGCCGAGCATGTCATAGGCCAGCTTGGTGATGTCGGCGGAGACGTGGGTGGCGTGGGCGCAGGCCAGGCGCAGCCGGCTTCGCTGCTCGAGGGTCGCCTCCTGCCCGGCCTGCAGCGCAGCCCAAAGGATGCCGATGCATTCGAAGTAGTGCGCGCGCGCCGCCGACAGGGTGGCCACCCCTTTGGCGAACTCCATCTGGGTGACGTTGCGCTCGGCGAGGCTGCGCTGCGAGCCCTGCTGCTTCTTGTTCAACGCCATCGAGCCGGCGGTCAGGAGCGCCGCGCGGGCGTTGCCGAGGGCGACGGCAGTGACGGCCAGCGCCAGCATGCCAAACGCCGGGAACTGGAACAGCGGCCCGGACAGGGTCGGCTTGTCCCCGTGAAGCGCGACGGAGCGATCCTTGGGCACCCGGACAGCCTTGGCCGCGAAGTCGAGGCTGCCGGTGCCGCACAGGCCGCTGGTGCGCCAGGTGTCGATCAGCTCGACCTCGTCGGCCTTGAAGATCATCATCCGGTGCAGCTGCGGGCCCTTCTCGCCCATCAGGATGGCGCCGCCGGCGATCCAGTCGGCGTTCTGCGCGCCGCTGCCCCACTGCCAGCGGCCGGTGACGATCCAGTGGTCGCCGTCGTCGACGGCCTTGCCCATCGGCGCGAAGACGCCCGCGGTGATCACCTCGGGGGCGCCGAACACCTCCCGCGCGCGATCGATCGGCAGGCGCGCGGCCATGAAGGCGGTGGTCGCGCCGATCATCAGGCACCAGCCGGCCGAGGCGTCGGCCTGGGACAGGCTCTCGATGGCCAGGGCCAGTTCCGCCGGCGGCGTCTCATGCCCGGCCAGCGATTTGGGCAGCAGCATCCGGAACAGGCCCGACCTGGCGATCGTGCGGGCGAGGTCCGCCGGCATCCGGCGGCCGGCCTCGATCTCGTTGGCCCGTCGGGCGACCTCCTCGGTCAGGGACTGGGCGACGGCGACGGCGTTGAAGGTCATCCGGGTAATTTCCAAAGGGCGGCGAGGTTGTTGCGCTGCATGTTCGACGAGCCGCCGACGATGGGCATGCCCAGCAGGTCGCGCACGTTGCGTTCGATGTCGTAGTCGGCCGACATCGCATAGGCGCCCATGACCCGTTGGCAGGTCAGGGCGATCTCGACGCCGGCCTCGGCGATGAACAGCTTGGCCATGCTGGTCTCGGCGGCGCAGGGCTGGTTGTCGTGGGCCAGCCGCGCGGCGTTCCACAGCATCAGGCGGCAGGCTTCCAGCTTCGTCCGCGCGTCGACCAGCGCGTGGCGCACGGCCTGGTGGGCGGCGATCGGCTTGCCGAATTGCACGCGGTCCTGGGCATATTGCCAGGCCTCGTCGAGCGCCGCCTGGGCCAGGCCGAAGGCGCAGGCGCTGATCTCCAGCTTCTCGATGTCGAGCGCCCGGCCCGCCAGCATCCTCCAGCCCTGGTTCCACTTGTCCGGCCCGCCGACAATGGCCGAGGCGGGCAACCGCACGCCGTCGAAATGGACGTCGGACGACAGGGTGTAGCGCAGGTTCACGTGGTCGATCGGGGTGATCGTCACGCCCGGAGCCTTGGTCGGGATCAGAACGAAGCTGAGCGCCTGCCGGGCCGGCGCTTCAGCGTCAGAGCGGACCAGGCAGTAGATGTAGTCGGCGAAGTCGGCGCCGGTGCACCAGCGCTTGGCGCCGTCGATGACGATCTCGTCGCCCTCGCGGCGGGCGCGGGTGGTCACCGCCGACAGGTCGCCGCCGACGTCGGGTTCGGACAGGCCGTAGGCGAAGAACAGCTCGCCCCTGGCCAGTCTCGGCAGCAGATCCGCCTTCTGCTCCGGCGAGCCGTTCTCGAGGATGTTCATGCCGCCGTAGAAGGCGCACTGGATGAACGGCCCGGCCAGGAACGAGCCCGCCCGGCACAGCTCCTCGATGGCGGCGACGGCGGCGAGGATGTCGGGACCCGTGCCGCCGTATTCCTCCGGGACCGTCAGGCCGCAGAGACCGAGGTCGGCGAGTTCGCGGAACAGCTCGCGCGGGAAGGTATGGGTGCGGTCCCACTCGCGGCGCTTCTCGCGCGGCGCCTTCTCGGCGACGAACCGCTGGAGGGTGCGGCGGAGCTCACGGACATGATCGGGTTCGTCCCTCATCTTCCTTCTCCCGCGAGGGGAGAAGGGAAAGCTACACGTCCCATCACTCCCCCGTCAGGTTCGGCTTGCGCCGTTCGCGGAAGGCGTCGACCGCCTCCTTGCGGTCGGCGGTCATGTTGCTGAGGGCCTCGTACGCGACGGCGGCGTCGCTGGTGCTGGCCATGATCTGCTTGAGGGTGATGTTGGCCGTCATCTTGGTCCAGCGGACCGCCCAGCGCGGGTTGCCTAGGATCTTGCCGGCGATCTCGGCGACCTTGGCGTCGAGCTGGTCAGTCGGCACGGCGTAGTTGATCAGCCCCATGCCAGCCGCTTCCGTGGCGGTCAGCAGGTCACCGGTCATCAGCAACTCCTTGGCCCGGGCGAAGCCGATCAGCTGCGGCCAGATGATCGCGCCGCCGTCGCCGGCCACGAGGCCGACCTTCACATGTGGATCGCCGATCTTGGCGGCCTCGTCGGCAATGATCACGTCGCACAGCAGGGCGATCGTCGCGCCCAGCCCTGCGGCGGCCCCGTTCAGCCGAGCGATGATCGGCTTCTCCAGGTCGAGCAGCCCGCTGACGATCCGCTTGGCGTCGTAGGCGATGGCGCGGAAGGTGCGCGGGTCGCGGATCTGCTCATCGAACCAGTCGAAGTCGCCGCCGGCGCAGAAGGCCTTGTTGTCGCCGGTCAGCACGATCAGGTCGCTGCCGTCGTCATGCTGCAGATCGACGAACAGCTCGGCCAACTCGTCATGCATGCGCGCGTCGACCGCGTTCACGGCGTTGCCGCTGAAGGCGCAGGTCAGGATCCGGCCGTCACGGCGGAACGTGAAGCGCTGATAGTCCTCGAACTTCATGATCCGGGATCCTCACTGACGCGGACAAGGCGGCGGCCGAAGTTCTCGCCCCGGAACAGGCCGCAGAAAGCGTCTGCGGCTGACTCCAGGCCGTCGAACTCTTCGATGGCGAACTTCAGCGAGCCATCGGCGATCCAGTCGGCCATCTGGCTCTGGGCGGCGCCGAACTGACGGATGTCGTCGAACACGACGAGCCCCTCCATCCGCACCCGGTGGGTGATGAAGACGTCGGTGTGCTTGAGGCCGACGCGGTCTTCCATGGCGACGTTGTAGTCGGCGACCTGGCCCGACACGACGACCCGGCCGCGCAGCTTCATCAGCGGCAGCACGCGGTCGACCATCTCGTTGCCGACGTTGTCGAACAGGATGTCGACGCCCTCCGGACAGGCCGCCTTGATGGCGGCGCTGACGTCCGGCTCGGCCTTGTAGTCGATGACCGCGTCGAACCCGGCCTCATCGCGCAGCCAGGCGCATTTCTTCGGTCCGCCGGCGATCCCGACCACCCGCATGCCGAGCTTCTTGCCGATCTGGCCGGCGGTCGCGCCGACCGGCCCGGCAGCAGAGGTGACCAGCAGGGTCTCGCCCGCTTTCGCCTGACCCACCCGCTGCAGCCCGAACCAGGCGGTGAGGCCCGGCACCCCGAGGATGCCGATCCAGCAGCCGAGCGGCACGCGTCGATCGGTGATCTTCTGGATGAAGCCGCGGCCGTCGGACACGAAATGCTCGCGCCAGCCGCCCCCCGCCGCGATCAGGTCGCCGGCGGCATAGTTGGGGTGTCTGCTCTCGATCACCTGGGCGACGCAGAAGCCGTCGATGCCCTCGCCGATCTTCATGGCGCCGGCGTAGCTGTCGCCGCCGGAGAGGCGTGAGCGCGTGCCGGGGTCGACGGAGCTCAGGATCACCCTGGCGATGAACTTGCCGTCTTCCAGCGCCGGCAGCGGCAGCGTCTCGAGCCGGAAATCCTCAGGCGTCGGCGCGCCTTGCACATGGCGCGCGAGAACCCAGCGGCGCGTTGTTCCTGTCATGCGTCCTCCCGCCGGGTGCTCCCGGTCTGTGGCATGCACCGTAAGCCGGAGGAGAGCATCAGGGGAAGGCGCGGCGCGAAGATGCTCCCCTCTGGGGGAGCTGTCGGCGCGAAGGGTTGACTGAGGGGGTCTCGTCAGCGCGCAGCGCCTCGCCGACCTGACCCCCTCCGTCTCGGCTTCACCGAGCCACCTCCCCCAGAGGGGAGGATCAGGTCGGCGGCGCTCATGCGCCCAGGCCTCAATTCCGCCTGCCCGCTGAATCGACTATGGACCTCCCATGCGCCGCCTGAGCCTGATCACCGCCCTGAGCCTCCTTCTCGCCGGGCCCGTCCTGGCGCGGGAGGGCGACAAGGCCGAACCCCGTTATGATCGGGGCTCGACCCAGACGCGGCCGAACCTGCGCGACGCCGTCACCGCCCCGCTCGACGATCTGAACCTCAAGCACACGGAGATTCCCGACGTGCTGAAGCGCGCGGTGGCCGGTCCCTATGAGATGGACGGGATGACGCGCTGCGAGGCCATCGCCGCGGAGGTCGGCCGGCTGGACGCGGCGCTGGGGCGAGACCTCGACGAGCCGCCGCCGCCCGACCGCCGCACCCGGATTCAGAAGGTCGGGCAGATGGCCGGCGACGCCGCCGTCGGCGCGGTCGAGGACGAGACCCGCAGCGTCCTCCCCTTCCGCGGCTGGGTGCGCAAGCTCTCAGGGGCCGAGCGCCGCGACAAGCGCGTGGCCGCCGCCATCAACGCGGGCAAGATCCGCCGCGGCTATCTCAAGGGCGCCGGCATGCAGATGAACTGCGCACCGCCCGCCGCGCCAAGCTGGTTCGTGCCGGTCGAGGAGGCGAAGAGCGCCAGCGGGCTCCTGGCCTCGTTGGCCGGCGTCTGGGCGGCGATCACCGCCTGGTTCACGAGCCTGTTCGGCTGAGCTTCGCCCGCAGCGTGTCGAGGCTCTCGACGAACCACACGTGCCGGCCGCGGTTCGACTCGCCGACGAAGTCGTTCAGCGGCTTGCTGGCGGCCATCTCCAGGGACACATCCCCGACCACCGCGATGTTGACGCGATAGTTGACGCCCTTCTGCAGGATCGCGCCGGCGAGGCCGGTGGAAAGCTTGAGGAAGTCCGGCGACAGGCGCGCCAGGGGAATGGCCAGCCAGTCCGCCCCGGCCCCCATGGCGTCGCCGATCAGGTCGGTCCCGTCGCGCTCGCTGGCGACGACAGGCCCGGCCGGGTCGAGGACGAGGACGGTCTGGCCGCCGATGTCCTCGACCGCGTCAGTCACAGCCCGAGCACGGCCTTGGCCATGATGTTGCGCTGGATCTCGTTGGAGCCGCCGAAGATCGAGGTCTTGCGCATGTTGAAGTAGGACGAGGCCGACCGCGCGGCCCAACCTGGGATGCTGTTGTCGCCGGCCAGGCCGGGCGCGTAGGCGGCGCTGTAGTGCGCGGCGGCTTCCAGGGTCAGCTCGGTGAGGCGCTGGCCGACCTCGGTGCCCTTCACCTTCAGCAGGGAGGCTTCCGGACCCGGACCCTTGCCCTTGCTCTCGGCGGCGAGGGTGCGCAGCTCAGTGTATTCGAGCGCGGCGAGGTCGACCTCCAGCTCGGCGATCTTGCGGCGGAAGTCGCTGTCGCGGATCAGAGGCCGGGCGTCGTCGCCGGGCTCGGCGGCGGCGATCTCGCGCAGCTTCTCGATGCCGCGCTTGGAGCGGGCGACGCCGGCGATGCCGGAGCGCTCGTGGCCGAGCAGATACTTGGCCACCGTCCAGCCCTTGTTCTCCTCGCCGATCAGGTTCTCGACCGGCACCTTCACGTTGGTCAGGAAGGTGTCGTTGACCTCGTGGCCGCCCTCGATGGTGATGATCGGGCGCACCTCGATGCCGGGGCTCTTCATGTCGATGAGCAGGAAGGAGATGCCCTCCTGCTTCTTGGCCGTCGGGTCGGTGCGGACCAGGAAGAAGCCCCAGTCGGCGTGCTGGGCCTGGGTGGTCCAGGTCTTCTGGCCGTTGACGAGGTAGTAGTCCTTGCCGTCGTCGCCGGTGATGCGTTCGGCGCGAGTCGACAGGCCGGCGAGGTCGGAGCCGGCCCCGGGCTCGCTGTAGCCCTGGCACCACCAGATGTCGCCATTCATGGTCCCGGGCAGGAATTTGGCTTTCTGCTCGGCGTTGCCGAAGGTGTAGAGCACCGGCCCGATCATGCCGATGCCGAAGCTGGTCTGGCTGGTCTGGGCCCGCGCCAGCTCTTCCGAGAAGATATACTTGCGCACGCTGTCCCAGCCGGTGCCGCCGTATTCGACGGGCCAGGACGGGGTCAGCCAGCCCTTGTCGTTGAGCGTCCGGTGCCAGGCCAGGATGTCCTCCTTGCCCAGCGGCTCGCCGGCCTCCTGCTTGCGGCGGGTCTCGGCCGGATAGTTCGCGGCGATCCAGTCGCGGACTTCCTTACGGAACTCGGCGTGCTCGGGCAGGAAATCCAGGTCCATGGTCTTCTCCCTCGGCGCCTCCGGACTCTCGCGGTCGGTCAGGCGGACGATCAAACAAGCGTTTCAATGGACGATAAGGGTATGGCGCCGCCACGGCAATCGGTTCCGTTCGCGTCAACTCAACAGGGTGGGCGTGGCGTCAGGGTGTAGTGCTCGGTGTCGGTCGCCGAGCGGCGGCCCATGGGTGTCACCACCGTGCCCGGCCCGGTGGCCGTCATCTTGCCGCCCGCCTCGGTGACGGAGACCGAGTAGGTGCCGTTCCCGTAGACGCCGACGCCGCCCATGTTGCCCGTGTAGCTGTAGCTGCCGCCGCTCTCGCTCGACGGCGTGAAGGTCACCACCACGCCGCTGCCGGTGATCTGGAAGGTCTCCGCGAAATCGCAGATTTCGCCCGTGCCATAGAACGCCCCCGCCCCGCCGGCGGCGCTGTAGGCCCGGGACTTGGCGTCGAACTTGAGCATGGCCTTGCCGACCCCGCGCTTCGACCGGGCCTCGAAGGTGATGGTCCCGGCGCCGTCGGTGTCGGGGCCGACGTACTTGTACTGGGCGTCCGCCGGGACCTGAGCCCCGGCCCGGTCCAGCGCGCCGTCGCCGGACAGGGTGGCCACTACGGTCCCGCCGACGGCCGCGCCGTCGATGACGCTCCGCGGCCTGGCGTCGAGGACGAAGTTGGTCCTGGGCTTGGCCCCGGTGCGCTTGCCGGGCGCGGAGGTCGGCTCCAGCTTGACGCAGGCGCCCGACTGCACCGCCCGCTCCGCGTTGGCCAGCACTGACATCGCCATGATCTCGGCCGCGTCGCGCTGGGCTTCCACGGCCTTGATGTCGGCGTCGGTGGCCTGGCTGGACTTGTTGTTCACCGTCGTCTTGCCGTCCGCGAAGGTCGCGTCGACGAAGGTGCCGCTCCTGGCCCCGAACGCGGCGTGCTCGATGTGGGTCTCGGCGTTCCAGTCGTTGCCCAGCCGCCCGTCGTCGCCGTAGTGGATCTTGCCCTTCACGGTGACCTTGAGGTTCGCGCCCGCGTCGCCGGCGCCGAGGCTCGAGTCGGAGGTGAAGGTCACCGACACCTGGCCGTTGGCGTCCGGGCACTGGTCGTAGCTGACCTTGGTCGTGATACGCCCGGTGACGCCGTCGGTCGTGCCCTCGGTCGTCGTGCTGGCCTCGACCCGGCCGTTGGTCATCTTGACGTCGATGCCCTTGGGCAGCGGCTCACCCTCGGGCGCGGGCGACCCGCCGATCAGCTGGCCGCCCAGCTGAGCGACGAGGTTGGCGATCGAGGCCGAGCCGGTCAGGCCCAGCTCTCCGTAGTAGTTGGGCGCGTTCTCGACCCTGATGAGGCGGGCGACCTGCTCGCGCTGGCCGCGGCCCTGGTCGCGCCACTGGGCCATCAGCGTCTGCAGCGCCATCTCGCCCTGCATCGTCCCGCCCAGCTCGGCGTCCATGCCGCTGACGGTCATCAGCCTGCGATAGAGAGGATACTCGAGGTCGGTCGCCGCCTTGGCCCGGGCCTCGAGGGCCTGGGGCGAGATGTTTCGCGCCTCGGCCGCCACCTTCGCGGCATCCCCGCCGCCACTCTTCGAACAGCCACCCGCCAGCGCCAGCGCGGCCACGATCCCAACCCAGACTTGACGCATTGAAGCTCCCGCCGCCCGTCCCTCGTTTCGGAGAACGACGCTATGTAGCGAGGCGCGGGCGGTCAATGTCGGACAGGCGACATCGGGCGTCGACCTGACCCAGCGGCACGTAGGGAGCCGACAACTGCACGCTGGACTCTGGCGGCCGGGCTCGGCAGTTTGCGCCCCCAAACAAACGTTTCAACGAAGATAAAAGGGGCGAGGCGTCATGGCCGCGATCAATCCAGTCACCGACCTGACCAACGACGGCGACGTCGCTGTCATCACCCTCAACTCGCCGCCGGTGAACGCGCTGTCGTCCGCCGTCCGCGACGGTCTGTACGAAGGCTTCAAGGCCGCGATCGCCGACGACAGCGTCAAGTCGATCGTCCTCGTCTGCGACGGCCGCACCTTCATCGCCGGCGCTGACATCAGCGAATTCGGCGGCGCCTCGAAGGGCGCCAGCCTGCAGGACGTGCAGGCGATGATGGAGAACTCGCCCAAGCCCGTGATCGCCGCCATCCACGGCACCGCGCTCGGCGGCGGCCTGGAAACGGCGCTGACCGCCCACTACCGCGTGGCGGTTCCGTCGGCGAAGGTCGGCCTGCCGGAAGTGAACCTGGGCCTCCTGCCGGGGGCCGGCGGCACCCAGCGCCTGCCCCGCATCGTCGGCGCCCAGAAGGCGCTGGAGATGATG
The DNA here is from genome assembly GCA_040390885.1 of Pseudomonadota bacterium. Lineage (GTDB taxonomy): Bacteria > Pseudomonadota > Alphaproteobacteria > Caulobacterales > Caulobacteraceae > Caulobacter. The sequence continues at coordinate 8,914 of JAZJXN010000062.1, forward strand.
ACCAGCGGCGCCCACGTGCCCGCCAAGCAGGCCGCCGAGATGGGCCTGGTCGACGATCTGGTCGAGGAGGGCAACCTCAAGGCCGGCGCCATCGCCTTCGCCAAGAAGGTCGTCGCCGAGAACTGGCCGCTGAAGAAGGTCCGCGACCGCGAAGTCGCCGGCGGCACGCCGGAAGTGTTCGCCGAATTTCGCAAGGCCAACGCCCGCAAGTTCCGCGGCTTCAAGGCCCCCGAGTCCAACATCCAGTGCATCGAGGCGGCCGCCACCCTGCCGTTCGAAGAGGGCATGGCCGTCGAGCGCAAGCTGTTCGTCGAGCTGATGACCGGGCCGCAGTCGGCCGCCCAGCGCTACGTCTTCTTCGCCGAGCGCGCCGCCAACAAGATCCCGGACGTGGGTGACGACGTCGCCCCGCTGCCGGTCAAGTCGGTCGGCGTGATCGGCGCCGGCACCATGGGCGGCGGCATCTCGATGAACTTCCTCAACGCCGGCATCCCGGTGAAGATCGTCGAGACCAAGCAGGAGGCGCTCGACCGCGGCCTCGGCGTGATCCGCAAGAACTACGAGAACACCGCCGCCAAGGGCCGCCTGACGACCGACGATGTCGAGAAGCGCATGGGCCTGCTCTCGGGCTCGCTGAACCTCGAGGACCTGGCCGACTGCGACCTGATCATCGAGGCCGTGTTCGAGAACATGGACATCAAGAAGGACGTCTTCGGCAAGCTCGACAAGATCGCCAAGCCCGGCGCGATCCTGGCCACCAACACCAGCTTCCTGAACGTCGACGAGATCGCGGCGGCGACCAGCCGTCCCGAGAGCGTGATCGGCCTGCACTTCTTCTCGCCGGCCAACGTCATGCGCCTGCTGGAGATCGTCCGCGGCGACAAGACCTCGAAGCCGGTCATCGCCACCTCGATGAAGCTGGCCAAGACCATCGGCAAGGTCGGGGTGCTGGTCGGGGTCTGCGACGGCTTCGTCGGCAACCGCATGCTGGCCATGCGCCAGCGCCAGGCCCAGGCGCTGGTCGCCGAGGGCGCGATGCCCTGGGACGTCGACCGCGTCCTCTACGACTTCGGCTTCCCGATGGGGCCGTTCGCGATGAGCGACCTGGCCGGCCTCGACATCGGCTGGAGCAAGGAAACCAACAAGAGCGAGACCATCCGCGACAAGCTCTGCGAACTCGATCGCCGCGGCCAGAAGACCGGCGCCGGCTACTACGACTATGACGAGAAGCGCAACGCCAAGCCCTCGCCGGTCACCGAGCAGATCATCAAGGACTTCGCCGCCAAGTCGGGCGTCAACGCCCGTCCGATCGACGACGAGGAGATCCTCGATCGCACCATCCTGCCGATGATCAACGAAGGCGCGAAGATCCTCGAGGAGGGCAAGGCCCTGCGCGCGTCGGACGTCGATACCGTGTGGGTCACCGGCTACGGCTGGCCCGTCTATCGCGGCGGCCCGATGCACTACGCCGACAGCCTGGGCCTGGACAAGGTCGTCGAGCGGCTCAAGCACTACGAGAGCAAGCACGGCGACTTCTTCAAGCCGTCGGCCCTGCTCGAGAAGCTCGCCGCCGAGGGCAAGGGCTTCAAGGACCTGAAGTAACATCGAGGCCAGGGATCAGGCGTCGGGGGCGGCAAAGCCCCTCGCCTGATCTCTGGCCTTCTCTTTGCCCGCAACATTCCCCAGCGTAAGCGACCGCCATGCCCACCATCGAAGCCATGATCGCCGAGGATTTCGGGACTGTCCCGGACCTCATCCGCATTCACGCCCGAGCCCGGCCGACGCACGCCGCGCTCGTGCAGGGCGACCGGTCGCTGAGCTATGCCGAGCTCGACGCGCTGATGGACCGGATCGCCGCGGGACTGCAGCGGGACGGGGTAAGGCAGGGGCAGGCGGTCTCGGTCTGCGCGACAACCTCGATCGAATACGCGGCGCTGTTCCTTGGCGGCCTCCGCGCCGGGGCGGCGGTGGCGCCGATCGCGCCTTCCTCCACGCCCGACCAGATCGTGGCCATGGTCAACGACAGCGGGGCCAGCCTGTTCTTCCTCGACGCCACCGTGGCCGCCGAGATGGGCGAGGCGCTCAGCCGAGTGACAACGCGACAGATCGCGCTCGACGGCTCCGAGGCCGGCGATTTCTTCCTGGACTGGCTGCCCGAGGCAGGGACCGAGCCCAAGCCGGTCACCATCGGTCCCAAGGACCCGTTCAACATCATCTACAGCTCGGGCACGACCGGCACGCCGAAGGGCATCGTCCAGAGCCACGGCATGCGCTGGCGGCACCTCGGCCCCAAGGCAGACGGCCTCGGCTACGGTCCCGACGCGGTCGGCTGCGCCTCGACGCCGCTCTATTCGAACACGACGCTGGTCCACTTCTTCCCGACCCTGGCGGGCGGCGGAACGGTGACCATGCTGCCCAAGTTCGACGTCGTGAAATGGCTGGAGAACGCCCAGAAGCACCGCGTCACCCATGCCATGCTGGTGCCGGTGCAGTACCGCCGTCTGCTGGAGCACCCGGATTTCGACAAGTACGACCTGTCGGCCTTCGTGATGAAGTTCGCCACCAGCGCGCCGTTCCCGGCCGAGCTCAAGAAGCAGGCGCTGGACCGCTGGCCCGGCGGCCTCATCGAGTACTACGGCATGACCGAGGGCGGCGGCGGCTTCATGCTGCAGGCGCATCTGTACCCCGACAAGCTGCACACCGTCGGCCAGGTCAGCCCCGGCGCGATCATCAAGATGATCGACGAAGAGGGTAACGAGGTCGGCCCCAACGAGGTGGGCGAAGTCGTCGGCCGCTCGGCCGCGACCATGAGCGGCTATCACAACCAGCCGGGCAAGACCTCCGAGGCCCAGTGGACCGATCCGGCCACCGGCGAGGTCTATATCCGGACCGGCGACGTCGGCCGGCTCGACGAGGACGGCTTCCTGACGCTGATGGATCGCCGCAAGGACATGATCATCTCGGGCGGCTTCAACGTCTATCCGAGCGACCTTGAGGCAGTGATCGTCCAGCACCCGGCGGTGGCCGAGGCGGCGGTGATCGCGGCCCCCTCCGACGCCTGGGGGGAGACGCCGGTCGCGTTCGTGGCGCTGAAGGACGGCGCCGCCGCGACGGCGGACGAGATCAAGGCGTTCTGCAACAGCCAGGTCGGCAAGACCCAGCGCCTGGCCGACGTGGTCCTGATCGACGTCCTGCCCCGCAGCCACATCGGCAAGGTGCTGAAGCGCGAACTCAGGGACGGGTACGTGACGGGCGCCGCCTAAGTCTCTCCCTCTCGGGAGAGGACCCATTACCAGCAAACCGCGTTCCCTCCGGGTCCGTTACAGATCAGGATGGGTGAATGCGGCGGTGGATCTTCCTGGCGGTGGTGTTTGTGGCGGCGGTGCTGCTGGGGATCGCCCTGTTCGCGCCGCGCCAGCCGGCAACGACGACGACGACGCCGGACGGGATTCCCTACGAATCGGTCGAGTCCCTCCCCGCCCCTGACGCGACGCCCTACAGCCGGGCGCCGGACTATGGTCCGCCCTCGGACGAAGCCTGTACGGACGCACCTGCGTTCGAGACCGCCGCCGCCCGCAATGCGTCCGACATCGACCGCCTGGCCTGGCAACCGTTCGGCCGCGATGAGACAGGCTGGCGCACCTATGCCCCGCATATCGCCATCGAGATCGCCTCCAGCTGCGCCTTCGACAGCCCGGGCTTCGCCAACGCCCTGGCCGGCTGGCAGAGGACGCACGGCAAGCCGGGCACGGGGGTGATGGACGCCCACACCTTCAACGTCATGAAGGTGCGCTGGCACCTCAAGCGGCCGTTCGTGATCCTCAACCGCGCCGTCGGCTGCCCGCCGGCGCCGCCGCCGGCCGCGCTGGCCGCCGCCGCGCCGAAGGAGGTTTACGGCGACAAGGTCATTCAGGCCCGCGCCGACGCCCTCGCCTCGTACCGCCGCATGGTCGCGGACGCCAAGGCGCAGGACCCCGCCATCGCCGCCGATCCGCAGGCGCTGATGATCTTCTCGGGGTTCCGGAGCCCGCTCGAGAACGACCTGACCTGCCTCGCCCAGGGCGGCTGCGACAACGTCAGCCGAGCCCCCTGCTCGGCCCACCGCACGGGCCTCGCCTTCGACCTGATCGTCGGCGCCGCGCCGGGCGGGCGCGTCGATTCGACCGAGAACGCCAACCGTCTCGCCCAGTCCCAGACCCCGGCCTATCGCTGGCTGGTCCGCAACGCGCACCGCTACGGCTTCGTGAACTATGTGTTCGAGCCCTGGCACTGGGAGTGGTCGCCGCCGGAACAGCGGGGCGCGACACGCGCTTAGCCTCCATACCCAGGAGGCTTCCCCTTGATCCGTGTACCCCTCTCCGCCGCCCTGCTGCTCGCCCTCGCCGCTTGCGGCGACGGCAAGGCGCCCAACGACGTGCCGCCCGCCAAGATCATCGCGCCGGCCGCGACCACCCCCGCGCCGGTCACCCGCATCAGCGTCGACACCGCGGCCTGGGGGCCGTTGCCGACCGACGCCGCCGCCATGGCGCCGACGGTCATGCGCGCCCAGGTTCTGCTCGACCGGGCCAAGTTCTCGCCGGGGGTGATCGACGGTCTGCAGGGTGAGAACCTGCGCCAGGCGATCGCCGCCTTCGAGGAAGCCAAGGGTCTGACCGTTGACGGCCAGCTCGACGAGCAGGTGTTCGCCGCGCTGACGACGCTCGACACCGCCCCGTCGCTTCAGGAGTACATCGTCACCGACAAGGACGTGGCCGGCCCGTTCGTGGAGACGATCCCGGACGACCTCGACTCGATGAGCAAGCTGAAGACCCTGGCCTATCGCGGCGTGCCGGAGCTGCTGGCCGAGCGGTTCCACACCACGGAAGCGACGCTGGCCTCGCTCAATCCCGGCGTCGACCTGACCAAGGTCGGGGCCAAGATCGTCGTCCCGGCGGTGCGCGAGGACAAGCTCGACGCGCCGGTCGCGCGGATCGAGGTCGACAAGACCGAACGGGCGGTGAAGGCGTTCGACGCGAACGGCAAGCTGCTCGCCTTCTACCCGGCCACCATCGGCAGCGACGAGCGCCCGGCCCCGAGCGGCGAGCTCAAGGTGCTCTCGGTGGCCCACGACCCCACCTACACCTTCGATCCCAAGCGCCTGACCTACAAGGGCAGCAAGACCAAGGTCACGGTGCCTGCGGGGCCGAACAACCCGGTCGGCTCGGTGTGGATCGATCTGTCCGAGGACACCTTCGGCATCCATGGCTCCGACGAGCCGAAGGAGATCGGCAAGAAGTTCAGCCACGGCTGCGTGCGCCTGACCAACTGGGACGCCGAGCAGCTCGCCGCGGCCGTAAAGGCCGGCGTGCCGGTGGTCTTCAAGGGCTGAGTTCCATCCGGCTCGGCGGCGGTCATGAGCCATGCTATGGTGGCTCATGACCCAACGCCTGACGACGATTGAACGCGCCTACGAACTCGCCAAATCCGGCGAGTGCGCCACCGTGAGCGAGATCAAGGCCAAGCTGAAGGCGGAACGGTTCGCGGATGTCGACGGCCAGCTTTACGGCCGCACGATCATGTCGGCGCTGCGCAAGCTTTGCGATGCCGCGCAGGCCGAGGCGGCCACGACCGCGACCGCCAAGGCCAGCGCCTAGGCCACGGACAGCGGCCTGGCGGACGCGCCGCGCCATTCCAGCGCCGTGAGCGCCGCCACGGTCGCGGCCTGGGCGACGAGGAAGGCCACGCCCAGCGGCGTGGGCGCTGTCACCAAGAGCACCGCCAGGCATCCGACGGCCCACGCGGCGTTGCCGAGGATCACCAGCCACAGCAGGACGGTGGGCACGGCCCGGATTCGCGACAGCCAGGTCATGACGGCCGCGACGGCGAAGAGCGCGATCCCGGCCCCGACGAGCAGCGGCTGCGGCAGGCCGGTGATCTGCGCCATCGGGACGGCGGCGAACGCCATCAGCGCGCCTGCGGCCACGCAGGTGACCGCGTCGACAGCGAAGGTGCGGCGCAGGAAACTGTTGAGAGGGGTCATCGGTCGGCTCCGTGTCTGGGTGATGACGGAGCATCGGCGCGATCGGGCGGCGGATCGATTACCCGGGAGGTAGCGGCGGGGACCTTCTGAAGGAGCGTGCCCCGAGGCCGCGGATCGTGACAGGGGACACGCGCCGCTACGCGAAGCATGTCCCCGGCCGCGCTAGCCGACCAGCGTCTTCTCGAGCGTGATCTCGGCGTTGATGACCTTCGACAGCGGGCAGCCCTTCTCCGCGGCCTCGGCCAGTTCGTCGAACTTCGCCTGGTCGAGACCGGGCACCGTCGCCGTCAGGGTCAGGGCCGATTTGGTGATCTTGAAGCCGCCGGCGGGATCAGGGTCGAGCGACACCGCGGCGGTGGTTTCCAGCGACGTGGGGGTGAATCCCGCCGTCTGCAGCTGGAAGGCCAGGGCCATGGTGAAGCAGCCGGCGTGGGCCGCGGCGAGCAGCTCCTCGGGGTTGGTGCCGGGGGTGTCCTCGAAGCGGGTCTTGAAGCTGTAGGGCGTCGCCGAGAGGACGCCGGACGCGGTGCTCAGATCGCCGTCGCCGTCACGGCCGGTGCCGCGCCATTGCGCTGTCGCCTTGCGGATCATGGGAATGCTCCTTGCTGGTTGCCGGAGCACCGTAGGCCTGTCGTGCGACAGGCGCATTCACACCTTGGTATGGCCCCGTTGTGCCTCAGGCCGCCTTGGCCAGCTGCCCGTTGGCCTGCGCCGTGATCTCGAACGAGCGCAGGCGGGCGGCGTGGTCGTGGATCTGGGCGGTGACCATGAGCTCGTCGGCGCCGGTGTAGGCGACGAAGTCGGCGAGGCCCTTGCGCACCGTCTCCGGCCCGCCGACGATCGAGCAGCGAAGCGCCTGCTGCAGCCGCGCGGAGGCCATGCCGTCAAGCGTGTCGCCAAAGCCCGCGACCGGCGGCGGCAGGCGTCCGGGCTTGCCGGTGGCGAGGTTGACGAACGCCTGCTGCAGCGAGGTGAACAGCAGCCGGGCCTCGTCGTCGGTGTCGGCGGCGAAGATGTTCATGCCGAGCATCACGTAGGGCTTGTCGAGGTACTGGGACGGCTCGAACTTCTCGCGATAGGCAGCGATGGCGGCCTCCATCTCGGCCGGCGCGAAGTGGGAGGCGAAGGCGTAGGGCAGCCCCAGC
>JAZJXN010000063.1:0-2924 GCA_040390885.1 Pseudomonadota bacterium
ATGGTCATTTCCTTGCCGGCCAGCTGGTCGTTGACCATGTCGATCTTCAGGCGGGCGTCGGCGGCGTATTCACTGGCGGGGAAGCGCTGCACAATCTCGCGGAGCGCGTTCAGGGCCTGTTCGGTCGAGGCCTGGTCGCGGTTCACATCGACGATCTGCTCGAAGTAGCAGATGGCCTTCAGGTAGTAGGCGTAAACCACCGACGGGTTGCCCGGGTAGAGCTGGATGAAGCGCTCGGCGTCCTCGATGGCGTCCGGATACTGGTTGGCCTGATAGTGGGCGTAGGCGGTCATCAGGATCGAGCGCCGCGACCACTCCGAATAGGGGTGCTGACGTTCCACTTCCTGGAAGTAGGCGACGGCTTCATTCCAGCGCCGCTGGTCGAGCCGAAGGGCGCCCGTGGTGTAGAGCAGTTCGACCGGCCGTTCCTCGTAGGCGAGGCGGGGCTTCTTCTTGTCGCCGGCGCAGCCGGTCACGACCAGCGACGCCGACACGGCCAGGACGACGACGGCCGCGCGGCCATGCGATCTACGAAGCACTTACCCTCACCTCGAACAAGTTCGCGCGCCCCCGGGACGCTTCAGGCTTCTACACCACAGGAAGTCGGGCGCAAATGCGGCGAAGGCCGATATCAGACAGCCTGAGCGAGCTCAGGGGCGAGCGTCCGCAGACGCCAGGCGCGCGGATTGGCCGCCAGGGCGCGGACGACCTGGTTATTGAGGCCGTGACCGGCGTACAGGCCTTCGAAACGGGCCAGCAGCGGCGCCCCCAGGACATAGAGGTCGCCGACCGCGTCCAGGGCCTTGTGGCGCACGAATTCGTCCGGACGGCGCAGGCCTTCCGGGTTCAGAACACGGTCGCCGTCGAGGACCACGGCGTTTTCCATCGAGGCGCCGCGGGCAAGGCCCGCCGCGCGCAGCATCTCGACGTCCTTCAGGAAGCCGAAGGTCCGGCAATCAGCCAGTTCCTCGCGGAAAGACTCCTCGGTGACGTCGAGCTCGACGCGCTGGCGGCCCACCGGAGCCGAGTCGAACTGGATCTCGAACGACATCTCGAAACTGTCCGAGGGCAGCAGCGCGGCGCGCTTGTCGCCGTCGATGACCTCGACGGTCTCGAGAACCTCAATGTACTGGCGCAGGGCTTCCTGGCGGCGACGGCCGGCCTGGTCGAGCACCTTGACGAACGGCGCGGCGGACCCGTCGAGGATCGGCACTTCCGGTCCGTCCAGCTCGACCGTGGCATTGTCGATGCCGAGGGCGCACATGGCGGCCATCAGGTGCTCGATGGTCGAGACGCTGGCGCCGTCGGCGTTGGAGATGACGGTGCCCAGGCGGGTCTGGCCGACGGCTTCGGGCGAGACGCGGATGGCGTTGTCGATGTTCTTGAGGTCGGTGCGCACGAAGACGATGCCCGAGTCCGGCGCGGCCGGACGCACGGCCACACGGACGTGGGCGCCGGTGTGGACGCCGATCCCCGCGAAGATCACGGGGCCCGCCACGGTGTGCTGATGATAGGCCGGCAACGACACGAGAGAACCTTTGGTCTTTGAATGCTGACGGCCCTTACGGACCGCCTACGCCCCACGTGCCATTAAGACGATTATGCTGCGGCGCGGCAAAACAAAGCGTGTTTCGGATTGTTACCCTTCCAAGGCCTTGAAAAGGCTGGCGAAAACGAAAACCCCGACCGAACCTGAAAGGTTCGATCGGGGCGTTTTCACGTATTCGCTGCGGCGGGCGGCGGCAAGGCCGCCATCACGGCCGGCGCTTAGTTGGCGAGCCGGCGAAGAAACGAGGGGATCTCAAGATCATCCCCCTCGTCGGCCTGGGGTTCTTCCATCAGCGGCTGGACCGCGGTCCGGCCCTGGGCCCGTTGCGGGGCGTCGTAGCGGGCCTGTTGTTGCTGCGGCTGGCGGCCGCCGCCAAAAAGGCTGAGGAAGCCCTTCCGCTGCTGGCGGCTGTCGCCGAAGTGCGGGTCCGCATACAGCGGCGTGTCCAGCTCGTCGGGCTCGGCGACCATCGGGTCGACGATGACCGTCCGCTGAACGGGCTGCTGGATGACGGGCTCGGGCGCGGCGGCGTAGACCGGCTGCGGCGCGGGGGTCTCGAACGACAGTTCCGGCTCGGGCTGGACCAGCACCGGCTCGATGACTTCCCGCTCGGGAGCCGGAGCGGCATAGGCCGCCGGCGCGCGCTCGTAGGCCGGCGCCGGGGAGGTGTAGGCCGGCTGGGCCTGATCGACGATCAGCGGCTTCGCCGTGGCGTTGACGCGGGCGGTGCGCTGCGGCTCGATGGCGGCGATCGAGGCGCCGTCCATGCCGGTGGCGACCACCGACACGCGGATGCAGCCTTCCAGGGCCGGATCGAAAGCGGCGCCGAAGATCACGTTGGCTTCCGGATCGACCTGGTCGGTGATGGCGTTGGCCGCCTCGTCGACTTCCAGCAGGGTCATGTCGAGACCGCCGGTGACGTTCACCAGCACGGCCTTGGCGCCCTTCAGGGAGACTTCATCGAGCAGCGGGTTCTGGATCGCGTTCTGGGCGGCCATCAGGGCGCGGTCGTCGCCGGAGGCCTCGCCGGTGCCCATCATCGCCTTGCCCATCTCGGTCATGACCGTGCGGACGTCGGCGAAGTCGAGGTTGATCAGGCCCGGCAGCACCATCAGGTCGGTGATCGAGCGGACGCCCGAGTGCAGGACCTGGTCGGCCATGCCGAAGGCTTCGGCGAAGGTGGTGCGCTCGTTGGCGACCCGGAACAGGTTCTGGTTCGGAATGACGATCAGGGTGTCGACGTAGCGTTGCAGCTCGGCGATGCCCGCGTCGGCCAGACGCATGCGGTGGCGGCCCTCGAAGTGGAAGGGCTTGGTGACCACGCCCACCGTCAGGATGCCGCGCTCACGCGCGCACTTGGCGATGATCGGCGCGG
>JAZJXN010000064.1:0-11001 GCA_040390885.1 Pseudomonadota bacterium
ACACCCGCTCCATCTCCGGCGTCTGGATGCGCATGTGCGGATGCTTCTCGCCGGCCGGCCGGCGCGCCTGCCAGCTGCCGTGCTCGTCGGCGAGGAAGTCGAAATAGGCCTGGATGGCTGCGCGCAGATAGCCGTCGAAGTCGTTCGAAGCCTCCCAGCAGGCGCGCAGGATCGGCCGGAAGCGTGCGGCGCCGTCATCGGCCAGCGCCTCGAACACCTCATCGCGCGAGCGGAAGTAGTTGTAGAAGGTCCCGGACGCGAGGCCGGTGCGGCGGATGATGTCGCGCACCGTGGCCACTTCATAGCCGAGCTCGGCGAACACCTCGCGGGCGGCGTCGAGGATGGCGCGCCGGTTGGCGACCTTGGTCTGCTCGCGTTTGCCGGCGGAAAGAAGAACGACCTGACTCATCGCTGACAGGCTATCAGGCAGGCGGCCGCAAGCAAGCGGCGTAAGGTCCTACCCGCGCGGTTGCAGCCCCTGCTGCTTCATCCGCCACAGGAGGATGTCGAGACGATCCTGGCCGAAGAAAGGCTCGCCCTCGAAGACCATGGTCGGCACGCCCCAGTGGCCGGCGCCTTCCAGCGCCTGCTGGTTGGCGGCGATGGCGGCGTCGAGACGGTCGGCCTCGTCGCGGGCGGCGCGCTCCAGCGCCTCCGGGTCGAGGCCGGCGCGGGTCGCGGCCTGGGCAAGGTGGTCGCCCAGCTGCCAGTCGTCGGTCGCCCCGGACCAGATCAGCGTTCCGACCTGCGCGATGTAGTCGAGCCCGTGGCCCGCTTCGGCGGCGGCCTGGCCCAGCCGGGTGAGGCGATGGATGTAGGGCTGGTCGGCCGGCACCTCGCCGCTCTTGATATCCATCTGCACCGGGTCGGGCCGCGGCCAGCGGATCGGCGTCCCCTGCATCTGGCCGAGGCGATAGACGTCCCGGGCAAGATACGGCGGCCACAACGGATTCACGCGTTTGAAGAAGCCGTCGATGCGCACGGCGATGGGCAGCACCGGCCGTACGACGACGGCCAGGTGCCAGTCTCGCTCAAGCTGCTGCAGCTGCGGCGTGGCCAGGTAGGAATAAGGGCTGCGGAACGACCAGAACACCTCGACTGTCAGGCTCATCACACGCTCCCCGTTTTGTTACCCGCGAGTATACAGATAGGCTGGCGCGAACGAAGCGAGAGATTTTGAGTCTGTGACCGCAAACCGGACCGAACGCGCCCGCGCCCGTCCGCGCGAGATTCTCGACGCCGCCCGCGACCTGTTCGCGCGCAAGGGCTTCGAGGCCGCGCGCATGGACGAGGTGGCCACGGCGGTTGGGCTGACCAAGCCGGCGGTCTATCGCTACTTCCCAGGCAAGGACCGGCTGATCGAGGCGCTGCTCGAGCAGGACCTCGCCGCCCCGAGCCGCGCGCTGAACGCCTGGGTCGCCGGCCATGAGGGCTCGGCGGCCGAGCTGCTCGAGGGGTTCTCGGACCGGCTGGGCGATCTTCAGGGCGGCGGTCTGGCGCGCGGTTACCTGATGCTGGCCATGGACGAGGCCGGCCGCCGTCCGGAGATCGCCGCCTTCATCCGCGCGCAGGTCCTGGCCCCCGGCCTGCTGGTGCTGGCGGGCGCCTTCGAGCGACTGATGGCGCGCGGCGAACTGACGGCGGGCCATGATGCGCAGTTCATGGCGCGGCTGTTCTTCGCGCCGTTCCTGCAGACGACACTGGGGGCGGCCGGCTACGCGCTGCCGATCGACGGCGCCGAGGCGCAGGCCCGCTACCGGGCCTTCCACATCGCGGCGTTCCTGCGGGCGTTCGCGGCCTAGGGACACGCACCGTTCAGGTACATGTCCGCGGCCGAGCTACGCCCCGACCGTCTCCGCCCGCGCCTTCACCGGCAGCACATTGCCCGCCGCGTTGGCCCGCTTGGCGCCGCGCTCGATCTCCTTGTGGAGGTCGTGGACGTAGATGCCGAAGTCGACCTGGATCGTGTGGCGCTTGGCCGCGTAGTACTGGCCGGTGTGGGTCTGTTCGTCCTTGGCGGTGATCCGCTCCATCTCCGCCTCCGACGGCGGCAGGTACTTGCCGGTCAGGTAGGCGGCGACGAGCTTGGTCTGCTGCTCGGCGAAGTTCACCAGCGTCGGCAGCGGCTGCGCCAGGGCCATGTAGAACAGGTTCGGCACGCCCGGCTTCATCATCCGCTTGTACAGCGGCAGCCGGTGATCCTTGTCCGGCACCAGGTCGGCGTCGTCGAAGAACGGGAACTTCATGTCGTAGCCGGTGGCGAAGACGATGGCGTCGACATGCTCGACGCTGTCGTCGGCGAAGCGGACGTTGTGGCCCTCGAAGGCCTTGATCGCCGGCTTGAACTTGATGTCGCCGCAGCCGGCCCGGGTCAGGAACTCGCCGCTGACCGAGGGGTGCGCCTCGAGCGGCTCGTGGTCGGGCTTGGGAAGACCGTAGTCCTCCATGTTGCCGAGCGTCTTCTTGATGGTCTTGCGGGCCATGGACAGGCCGAGCTTGCGCGGGATCCAGTGCGGCATCGAGGCTTTGTCGGCCGGCTTGCCGTTCATGTACTTGGGCAGCACCCAGACGCCGCGGCGCGCCGAGACCCACAGGTTCTTCGCGATCGGCCGCTGGGCAAGCTCGCTAGCGATGTCCATCGCCGAGTTGCCCATGCCGACGACGACGACGTTCTTGCCGCGCATGTCGACCGGCTCGAACGGGTCGCTGTAGGCGTGGCTGTGGAAGGCCGGACCGTCGAACTCGCCGGGGTATTCCGGGATCCGCGGGCTCCAGTGGTGGCCGTTGCAGACGAACAGCACGTCGTAGAGGCGGGTCTCGCCGGTCGAGAGGGTGACCTCCCACAGGCCCTCGGCGTTCCGCTTCGCCTTCTCCACCGAGGTGTTGAAGGTGATGGTCTCGCGCAGGCCGAAATGGTCGACGTAGTCCTTGAAGTACTGGTGCAGCTGGGCGTGGTGCGGGAAATCGGGCCAGTCGGCGGGGACGGGATAGTCCTCGAAGGCCAGCCGCCACTTCGACGTGTCGATGTGCAGGCTCTCGTAGCAGGCCGACATGCCGTTGGGGTTCTTGTAGTACCAGTTGCCGCCGACCTCGTCGGACATCTCGAAGCAGTCGTAGGGGACGCCGACGTCCTTCAGCCGCTTGGCGGTTGTGAAGCCACTGCAGCCGGCGCCGATGATGCAGGCCTTGGGCAGACGTTCGGCCACGATGAACTCCCTGATGTATTATCGTTGTTCAGGAGACGTTGTGCCGGGGCGCCGGAGACGTCAACCGTGACGCGGGGTCAAACCCTCACCCGCAGCGGCTCGAGCACTTCACCCAGGTCGGCGAGCAGACGGTCTCGTCCTCGGCCGCCAGGCAGAAGTAGTACTCCTGGTGGCAGGATCGCCGGCACTGCTGCGCGCTGTCGCTGTTCGACCGCATCGGCGTGGGCAGCACCGGGACCGGCGCCGGGACCAGGGCCGAGAGATCGCCGGCCGGGGCGGATTCACCATCTTCCGAAGAGGCGCGTTCTCCGACTGTTCCCCTCAGCTTCGCCGGCGACTCGGCCGGTATGACCACGCGGATCTTCCCGGGCGCCTGGGCGCTGGCCGGTGCCGCACAAGCGGTCGCGAGGATCAGCAGGAGGACGAGACGGTTCATGAAACCCTAATCTAACGTCGGTCTGTTAATGTCGCGTTAACCATTATTTTTAAGATGGGGTTCATACTATGTTCGCGAGCCGCTCGGCCAGGTCTTCGGGGAAGATGGTCTCGCCGCTGATGGCGATCGCTTCCGGCCTCCACCAGCGCATCTCCCGGATCACGCGGCGCTCGTCCTCGGTCCAGCCGGCGGCGGTCAGGGTTTCGTGCGGGGCGCGGGCGAGCAGGTAGTGCTCGTTCAGCAGCCGCGGCTCGCCGGCGACCGTCAGGACCAGCTCGCGGCTCCAGAGCAGCGGCCCGATGTCGGCGGTCAGGCCGGTCTCCTCGAAGAGCTCCCGGCGGGCGGCGGCCTCGAGGGTCTCGCCCGCGTCGACCCCGCCGCCGACCGTGCACCAGCCGGCGGTGGCGCCGCCCTGCAGGGTCGGGTCCTCGAAGCGCACGAGCAGCAGCCGCCCGGCCGGCGACAGCAGCACCAGCCGGACGGTCAGCCGCTCGCGCGGCCTCGGCTCTAGACCGTGCGCTGGGCCCGGTCCTTGTCGTTGGTCGCCTTGATCATGTCCTTGACCGCCTGCCACTGGTCGTCGCCCCATTCGGTCATGCGCGAGAAGTTGCCGCCGCTGGCGTTGTACTGGCCGCCGTCGATGGCGATGGTTTGGCCGTTCACATACTCCGAGCCCTTGGACAGCAGATAGACGGCGAGGTTGGCCAGCTCAGCCATCTCGCCGACCCGGTTCATCGGGTTGCCGCTCATGTTCTCGTAGGCGCTCTTCTGCTGGCCGGGGTTCAGCCGGGCGCTCATGCCCTCGGTCGGGAAGGGACCCGGCGCGATGGCGTTGAAGCGGATGCCCTTGGGGCCCCACTCGACGGCCAGAGACTGGGTCATGACGTTGAGGCCGGCCTTGGACATGGCGCTCGGCACCGTGAACGGCCCGCCATTCCACACCCAGGTGGTCAGGATCGAGATCACCGACGCCTTGCGGCCCTCGGCGATCCAGCGCTTGCCGCATTCCAGGGTCACGAAGAACGAACCGCGGAAGACGATGTTGGCGATGGCGTCGAAGCCGCGCGGCGACAGGTCCTCGGTGCGGCTGATGAAGTTTCCGGCGGCGTTGTTGACAAGGCCCGTCAGCGCCCCGCCGTCGGCCCAGATGGTGTCGATCATGTCCTTGATCGCTTCCGGCACGCGGATGTCGCAGGCGATGCCGACGACCTTGCCCCTGGCGTCGGGGTGCGCGTCCATCAGCTCCTTGGCCGTGTCTTCCAGCACGTTGCCGCGCCGGCCGCAGATGTAGACGTCGGCGCCCAGCATCAGGCAGGCCTCGGCCATCACCTTGCCAAGGCCGGTGCCCCCGCCAGTGATCAGCACCCGCTCGCCGTCCATCAGGCCGGGGCGGTACATCAGGTCGTCGGGTTTGAAGGTCATGGCGTTGCTCCCTGTTTTTCTCAACAGGGCGCGCCTTACCGTGCGTCGGTCAAGCGAGGGGCTAGCGCTTGAGCAGCCCGCCGAGCATGTCGCCGAGACCGCCGCCGAGCGCGCCGCCCAGCAGCCCGCCGAGGCCGCCCTCGGGCGCCTTGCCGTCCGGGGTCAGCTGGTCGATGACCTGCGGCAGCAGGGCCGCCAGCTGGGCCGAGGCCTGGGCCGGGTCGACGCCCATCTTCTGGGCGAACTCGCCGATCACGCCCGAGCCGAGCACGCCCTGGATCTGTTCTGGGGTGATGCCGAGGTTCTCGCCCTTGCCGACCCACGATTGCACGACCTCGCCCAGGCCCATTTCCTGCGCCTTGCCAATGAGGCCGCCGAGGCCGCCGCCGTTGTCGCCGCCGAGGGCGCCGAGCACCGCGTTCAGGCCGTCCTCGCCCTGTCCGCCAAGCGCGCCGCCGAGCTGATCGAGAAGTCCCATGTCCAAGCTCCTGTTTCGAGGCCCCGCCCGATCCTGACACAGGTTTGGCGACAGGCCCATGTCGGGTCCTCGCCCGACGCCGGAACCGGGCGTCGCCGCCGGGGTTGCGGTGTCTAGCCGAAGGGCGGAAACACCAGGTCATGAGCGTCGCCTTCACCAAGGAAGAGGATTACGAGTCGGTCGCGGCCAACCTGCCGGACCGTCCCGTCTCCTCGCACCCCAACCTCGTCACGCCGGAAGGCCTGGCCGCGATCGAGGCCGAGCTGGCCTTGGCCCGCGCCGCCTACGCCGCCGCCCAGGGCGGCGATGTGAAGGACGACCGCACCGCCATGGCCCGCGCCACCCGCGACCTGCGCTACTGGTCGGCGCGGCGCGGTAACGCCCAGCTGATCGAGCCGGGCGAGGCCGATGGCACGCTGCGCTTCGGCGGCACGGTGGCGATCGAGCGCGAGGATGGTCGTCGCCAGACCTGGCGCATCGTCGGCGAGGACGAGGCCGACCCGTCCGCCGGCTCGGTGTCCTACATCTCGCCGCTCGGCCAGGCCCTGCTCGGCAAGTCGGTCGGCGATGTCGCGATGGTGGCCGGCGGCGAGGTCGAGATCGTCAGCGTCAGCTGACTCTCCAACTGTCATCCCGGACGCCGTCGGCGATCCGGGAGCCAGCGCCGCCGCACGACGGCTGAGGCCGGCTCTCCGCGGAGCTCTGGCCGGATGACGGCGGTGGACGGGCTGTCCCCGCAAACCGCCTCCCGCTATACCGCCCCCGTGACCGAACAGACCCAACCCCCCGAAGCGCCCCACGCCGTCTACGGCGCCCCGCCCGCCGACGTCGTCGAGACCCCCGCCGGCGCCACGCGCTACTCGCCGCTGATCCCCGGATCGCCGAGCCTGGAGGCCGTCGCGGCCGGGTCGCTGGCCAGCGTCACCATGCTCGCCCCGCCGGGAACGGTGGAGCGCCGCTACGCCATGGCCCTGGCGCTTCGGGCGCTGGCCCCGCGGGGGCGCCTCACCGTCGCCGCGCCGAAGGACAAGGGCGGCTCGCGGCTGCGCAAGGAGCTTGAAGCGTTCGGTATCACCCCGACCGAGGATAGCCGCCGCCACCACCGCATCTGCATGGCGCGGAGGCCCGAGACGGTGATCGGCCTCGACCAGGCCATCGCCGACGGCGCCCCGCGACTGTCCGAGGCCCTCGGCCTCTGGACCCAGCCAGGCGTGTTCAGCTGGGACCGGATCGATCCGGGCAGCGCCCTGCTGGTCAAGCACCTGCCCGCCATGAAGGGGGAGGGCGCCGATCTCGGCGCGGGCATCGGCTTCCTCGCCCACGCCATCCTGACCTCGCCCAAGGTCGAGAAGCTCACCCTCGTCGACATCGACGGCCGCGCCATCGAGGCGGCGAAACGCAATGTCGCCGACCCGCGCGTCGAGATCGTCTGGGCCGACGTGCGCCAGACCGGGATCGCGCCCGCGACCCTCGACTTCGTGGTCATGAACCCGCCGTTCCACGCCGAGGGGACCGAGGACCGGCACCTGGGCCAGACCTTCATCCGCCAGGCCGCGTCGCTGCTGCGCCGGGGCGGGGTGATGTGGCTCGTCGCCAACCGCCACCTGCCCTACGAGAAGGTGCTGGCCGAGCTGTTCCGCACGGCCACGCCGCGCCAGGACACCGGAGGCTACAAAGTCTTCGAGGCGATCAAGTGAGGGCGGGCAAATGAGCGCCAAGCCGGAGACCATGCGGCTCGACCGGCTGCTGGCCAATCTCGGCTATGGCTCGCGGCGCGAGATGCAGGCGCTGGCGAAGAACGGCCGCATCACGATGGACGGCGAGCCCGTGCGCGACGCGGAAAAGCGCATCGCCCTGGCGCGCGACCTGCCTGATCACCTGCAGATCGACGGCAAGGCCATCGACCCCGTGCCCGGCTTCGCCCTGCTGCTGCACAAGCCGCTCGGCGTGACCTGTTCTCACAAGGAGGCCGGGCCGCTGGTCTACGACCTGCTGCCGACCCGCTGGCGAGTGCGCGACCCGGCCATCTCGACGATCGGCCGGCTGGACAAGGAGACCTCGGGTCTGCTGCTGATGACCGACGACGGGGCGCTGCTGCACCGGGTGATCTCGCCCAAGAACCATGTGCCCAAGCGCTACCGCGTCACCCTCGACCGGCCGCTGAACGGGACCGAGGCGGCGACCTTCGCGGCGGGCGGGCTGATGCTGGACGGCGAGACCAAGCCGCTGCTGCCGGCGATCATGGAGACCCTGTCGCCGACCGAGGCTCTGCTGACCCTGACCGAGGGCCGGTATCATCAGGTCCGGCGCATGTTTGCTGCCGTCGGCAACCACGTGACCGCTCTGCACCGCGATCGTATGGGCGGTCTCGCCCTGCCGACTGATCTGCCCCCGGGCGAATACCTTATCCTTAACGAGAAACAACTGGCCGACATCTTCGCCGGCTGACCTGTGGCGAAACCAGCGCAGCCGCAAAGCTTGCGGGCGCCCCCGCGGAACTAACCGCGTTTACGAGTCTTAACGTGACGAAGGTCGCGGAAAAGTCTCATGGCGTATCGGCTCAAGTCTCTGATCATCACCACCGGCATGACCGCCGCCCTGCTGCTTGGGGCGACCGCCTGCCGCGCTGAGGCCATGCCCGCCGGCCCCGCGTCGGTCGCCAACGCCCAACCCTGCAGCGGACCCTCGCCCGTCGCCGGCGTCGACATCCGCGGCCCGGTCCTGCACGTGATCGACGGCCAGACCCTGTGTGTGGCCCTCGGCTTCGAGACGGACAGCTGGATCAAGCTGCGCCTCGTCGACGGCGTCCAGCCGCGGGTCAACAAGACCTCCAACGCCCGCGAAGCGGCGCCTGACCCCCGCGGGGCGCTGATGCAGGTGGCGCTGGCCAAGATGGCCGACTGCCGGACCGTCACGGGCGACGACGGCCAGGTCGAGGCCGTCTGCACCATCGACGGCCGTCCGATCGGCGACCAGCTCCGCGAGCCCGGCGTGGTCGCGGCCAGCTACGAGTGGCGCTGAGCCAACCGGCGTTTCTATCGCCGAAAGTCTGAAGGCTCAGGTCGATCCCGGGTCGCGGCTTTCGCCCTGGATTCGGGGATGGGCCTTGTCCCACGCCGCCATCTCCGCCGCATGTCGCTCCTCCATCACCCGCCGCCACTTCGCGCGCAGCACGCCCGGCCGTTCGGGAAAGCGGTCGTCGAGGAACCACGCCTCGGCCACCCGGTCAGTGCGGAAGCTGCGGAAGTCGGCCCGCAATTCACACCAGCCGATCAACAGCCGCTTGGTCTCCATGTAACCGACCGTCACCGGCCAGATCACCCGGTCGCTCGGTCGGTCCTGCTCGTCCTTGTAGGACAGCTTGATCTTGCGGCCGCCGTGGATGGCGACGCGGACCTGGGCCATGTCGATGTTGTCGGGCGCGTTCTGCCAGGGCGACGGCGCGCGGCCGGCGGGCTCGAGCACCATCGGCCGCAGATTGTCGGGCACCGCCTCGGCGATCTTGGCGATCAGGTCGTTGGCGGCGCGGGCCAGGGCGGGATCGCCCCGCCCGGCCACCCACTGGGCGCCCAGCACGGCGGCCTCGATCTCGTCGGGCGTCAGCATCAGCGGCGGCATGTCGTAGCCGTCCTCCAGGATGTAGCCGACGCCGGCCTCGCCCCGGATGGGAGCGCGCTGGCCGACGAGGGCGGCGATGTCGCGATAGATCGACCGCTTCGACGTCTCCAGCTCCTGGGCCAGCTGTTCCGCCGTCACCGGCGTTCGCCCCCTGCGCAGGATCTGGATGATCTGGAACAGTCTTTCCGCGCGTCTCATCGTCTTCTCGCATGCTGGTGCTGACAGCATGGTGGCAGCATGCGTGCGGAGGGCAAGCCTGCTTCTCCCTTCCTCCTCGATGGAGGAAGGGCCGGGGATGGTGGTGTGTGCTGTGTGTTCGATGGGGGGAGCGAGAGGCGTCGAGCCAAGCAGCGCCCGTCGCCCCGTCTCGGAGGCTACACCAACACCCCTGCCCCTCTTCCATCGAGGAAGAGGGGGTCCAGCTAGTCGATGAGCTTTTGCAACGCCTGCGCCCCGTGCGGCGCGCGCACCTTCCCCTCGTGGATGATGTAGGCGAATACGTCCTTCGGCTTGCCGTCGGCCTTGTGTGACGCATCGATGATCGGCAGCCCCTCGGGATCGCCGCCCTCACTCCAGGTCTTCAGCCGCCCGGCCCAGGTCTTCAGCATCTTCGGCTCGTAGGCGGTGGCGACATCGTCCGACCCGGTCTGCAGCCGCGCATAGACGAAGTCCGCCGTCACGTCGGCGATCTCCGGGTAGGTGGCGTGGTCGGCGTAGACATTGCCGATGCCGTGCTTGCGCAGGAGCGCCGGGAATTCCGGGCATGAGAAGCTGTCGTGCCGCACCTCGACCGCGTGCCGCACCTTCACCCCGTCCACCGACCTGGGCAGCAGTTC
The DNA here is from genome assembly GCA_040390885.1 of Pseudomonadota bacterium. Lineage (GTDB taxonomy): Bacteria > Pseudomonadota > Alphaproteobacteria > Caulobacterales > Caulobacteraceae > Caulobacter. The sequence continues at coordinate 9,997 of JAZJXN010000064.1, forward strand.
CAGAAAGGCGCCGAAGTCGTCGGGGTCGAACTTCTTGGTCGGGGCGAACTGCCAGAAGATCGGCCCGAGCTTGTCGCCGAGCTCGGCCAGACCCTGGCCCATGAACTTGTCGAGGCTCTCGCTGGCCTCGGCCAGCACCTTGCGGTTGGAGGTGAAGCGCGAGCCCTTCACCGTAAAGACGAAGCCGTCCGGCGTCGCGTCGCGCCACTTCTGCCAGCTGTCGGGCTTGAAGCTTGAATAGTAGGTGCCGTTGATCTCGATCGAGCGCAGCTGGCTCGCAATGTAGCTCAGCTCGTCCTTCTGCTTGACCGTGTCGGGGTAGAAGACCCCGCGCCAAGGCTCGAAGGTCCAGCCGCCGACGCCGACGCGGATGGCGCCTGCGTTGCTCATTTCTGCAGTTCCTGGGCCTCGGCCTTGCCGGTCTTCTTGTCGAAGACGCAGGCGAACTTGGCCTTGGCGCCCTTCATGTGCTTCTGCGGCCAGGTTCCCTGGACGACGGAGACGGTGACCTTTTCGAAGGTGTCGACGTAGCCGGTGATCCTGGCCGCCTTCAGCTGGCTGGCGGCGATGCAGGCCTTGTCGGACCGCTTGCGCAGGTCGGCCCAGGCGTCGGGCGAGGAAGCGTGGGCGACGCCGGCGACAGCGGTCAGGGCGGCGAGGGTGACGAGAGCAAGACGCATGGGGGCTCCTGGATTGGCGGTCAGAGCAACCTGACCCTGTGAGTGTGTCAACGCCCCAGACCGCCCTTCAGTGACCTGATCCGTCCAGCACGCTGACATCCCTGAGAAGAATGGAGGGATCCGACCTTCCCCGTTCCTCACCACGCAGTGGGAGGACAGCCGCGCTGGTGGGGGCCTCGCGGGAATAACCCGCTGATTGAGCTAAACGCTTCTTGAAAGGCGCCGGGGAGAGACGGCGACTTTTCCACCCCCGTTGGGAGCGGCCGTATTCTCACCCTGTCCCGTCACACGGGGAGGGCGCTCAGGCCGGCGACCTTGCGGTGTT
>JAZJXN010000065.1:0-4868 GCA_040390885.1 Pseudomonadota bacterium
TTCATCACCGGCGGCGTGGTCTCCTCATTGGGAAAAGGTCTCGCGTCCGCCGCCCTTGGCGCGCTCCTGCAGGCTCGCGGCTACAAGGTCCGCCTGCGCAAGCTCGACCCGTATCTGAACGTCGACCCCGGTACGATGAGTCCGTACCAGCACGGGGAGGTGTTCGTGACCGATGACGGGGCCGAGACCGACCTCGACCTTGGCCACTACGAGCGCTTCACCGGGGTCAACGCCTCGCGAGCCGACAACATCACCACCGGCCAGATCTACAAGACCATCATCGAGAAGGAGCGCCGCGGCGACTATCTCGGCGCGACGGTCCAGGTGATTCCGCACGTCACCAACGAGATCAAGGAATTCGTCCTCACCCCCGCCGTCGACGAGAACGGCGACGAGGCCGACTTCGTGCTGGTCGAGATCGGCGGCACCGTCGGCGACATCGAGGGCCTGCCGTTCTTCGAGGCCATCCGCCAGCTGCGCCAGGAACTGCCGCGCGGCGACAGCTGCTACGTCCACCTGACCCTGCTGCCGTTCATCAAGACGGCCGGCGAGATGAAGACCAAGCCGACCCAGCACTCGGTCAAGGAACTGCGCTCGATCGGCATCCAGCCGGACATCCTGCTGTGCCGCTGCGAGCAGCCGATCCCGACCGAGGAAAAGCGCAAGATCGGTCAGTTCTGCAACGTCCGCCCCAGCGCCGTCATCCAGGCGATGGACAGTTCCTCGATCTATGCGGTGCCGCTCGACTACCACGAGCAGGGCCTCGACCGGGAAGTGCTGGACGTGTTCGGCATGGCCGACGCCGCGCCGTCGCCGGACCTGACCCGCTGGCAGCAGATCGACGCCATCACCACCAACCCCGACGGCGAAGTCACCATCGCCGTGGTCGGCAAGTACACGGTCCTCAAGGACGCCTACAAATCGCTGATCGAGGCGCTCAGCCACGGCGGCGTCGCCAACAAGGTCAAGGTCAACCTCGACTGGGTCGAGAGCGAGACCTTCGAAAACCAGGACGGCGCCGCTGCGTCGCGGCTCGAGGGCGTCCACGGCATCCTCGTCCCAGGCGGCTTTGGCGAGCGTGGGGCGGAGGGCAAGATCCTCGCCGCCCAGTTCGCCCGCGAGCGCAACGTGCCCTACTTCGGCATCTGCTTCGGCATGCAGATGGCGGTCATCGAGACGCTTCGGAATGTGGCCGGCATCTCCGGCGCCTCCTCGACCGAATTCGGCCCCGCCAGCGAGCCGGTCGTCGGCCTGATGACCGAATGGACCCAGGGCAACGAGCGGGTCGCCCGCAAGGAAGGCGACGACCTCGGCGGCACCATGCGCCTGGGGGCGTACGAGGCGGTGCTGACGCCCGGTTCGAAGGTCTCTGAAATCTACGGCTCGGTCGACATCCACGAGCGCCACCGGCACCGCTACGAGGTCAACATCGGCTACTGCGACCGGATGGAGGCCTCGGGTCTGAAACTGACCGGCCGCTCGCCGGACGGCGTGCTGCCCGAGATTGTCGAGCGCCCGGACCATCCGTGGTTCGTCGGCGTGCAGTTCCACCCGGAACTGAAAAGCCGCCCGTTCGCCCCGCACCCGCTGTTCGCCAGCTTCATCGCCGCCGCCAAGGAACAGAGCCGGCTGGTTTAGGGCGCCGCGGGCGCGGCTTTACGTCAACCGTGGCTTGAACTTCCGCGACTCTTGAGGCATACACCCGCCCTCACGTGGCGGCCCACCCGGCCGCCGCTTCCGTTTTTACGCTCTTCGCCCTTATCTCGAAGGGCGCGCTGACAAGCAGAGTTACGACCATGGCCGTTCCGAAACGCAAAGTATCGCCCTCGCGTCGCAACATGCGCCGCTCGCACCATGCCCTGGGCCCCAACGCCTACGTGGAAGACAAGGACACCGGCGAGCTGCGCCGTCCGCACCACGTCGACCTGAAGACCGGCATGTACCGCGGCCGTCAGATCCTGACCCCGAAGGAAGACTAGTCGCTCACAAGCGACTGGCCTGAAACGATCTGAACGACGCCCGGAGGCCGCCTCCGGGCGTCGTTTGCCGTTTTGACGGCGCTGTCAGTTGCAGACCGGCGTTCGCCGGCGTGTTATCCTCCCGGGAAAAGGGAGGGCTCGCCATGTTGAGCCGTCGTGTCTTCGCCGCCGGACTGGGCGCCGCCCTGGCGCTTCCCGACCTTGCCGCAGCGCAGGATTTCCCCGACGCCCCCGTCCAGATCGACGCCGGGCGGGACCGCCATGACCGGCTGACCATCCCGGTCATGATCGGCGACAGCGGCCCCTGGCGATTCGTTGTCGACACCGGCGCCGACCGCAGCGCCCTGGCGATCGACATCGCCGAGCGGCTCGCGCTGCCGCCCGGTCGCTCAGTGATGGTCCACGGCATCACCGGCGCGGAGCTCGCCCCGTCGGTCAAGGCGCCGCCCCTGACCCTCGGCAAGGTCCGCCTCAAGGCGCAGGAGCTGCCCGTGCTGAGCCGCGACCGCCTCGGCGTCGACGGCCTGCTCGGCGTCGACGTGCTGCAGCGGCGGCGCCTGGTCATGGACTTCAAGGAACGGCGGCTGGAGATTCAACCCGCCGGCGGCCCGCAGATGATGGGTGGTCACTCGTCGCTGGTTTCCGCCCACGCCAGCTACGGCCGCCTGACGGTGATCGACGCCCGCGCCGACGGGGTCAAGGCGACCGCCTTCGTCGATTCCGGCGGCGGTCTGACGATCGTCAACCGGGCGCTGGCCGAGAGTGTGCAGACGCGCGGCGGCTGGCGGGCCGCAGCGCCGGTGGTCGAGCTGAGCGGGGTCACCGAGCACGTCGCCTATGGCGAGGTGCGGCTGCTGGACCGGCTTGTCCTAGGCGACCTGCGCTTCAACGGCGTGCCCGTGGTCGTCTGTGACCTGCACCTGTTCAGCCAGTGGGGCCTGGACACGAAGCCGGCCGTCCTGCTGGGCGTGAACGTCCTGCGGCTGTTCTCGCGCGTGGAGCTCGATTACAGCCGCAGCCGCATGCTGTTCCAGGGCGGCCTGGCGCCGCCGCTGTTGGCCTGACGCTACTGCGTCCGGCCCCGCGACTGGATTCCCGCGCGGCGGGCCTCGACGGACTCCGGCGTGACCTTGCGGTTCAGTTCGCTGGAGCGCTTGTGCTCGAGCTTCATGCCGTCGCCGAAGCTCTCGGCGAAGCCGTCGTCGATGATGCGCTTGTAGGTGTTGAGCGTCTCGCTCGGAATCGTCGCCATGTCGGCGGCGAGCTTCCTGGCGACGATCAGGAGCTGGTCGGCGGGCACGACCCGGTTGACCAGGCCCCAGTCGGCGGCGGTCTGGGCGTCGAGGAAGTTGCCGGTCAGGCTCAGTTCCTTGGCGCGGTAGAGGCCGATCAGCCGCGACAGCTTCTGCGACAGGCCCCAGCCCGGCATGATGCCGACGCGGGCGTGGGTGTCGGCGAAGCGGGCGTTCTCCGACGCGATCAGAACGTCGCAGGCCAGCGCCACCTCAAAGCCGCCGGTGATGGCGACGCCGTTGATGGCGCCGATCACGGGCTTCTTGCACAGCTCGATGGCCTTGACCGGGTTCTCGTCGGCGCCCTCGGCGTTGGCCGCGCCCATGGCCCCGGCGTCGCTGCCCAGTTCCTTGAGGTCGAGGCCGGCGGTGAAGGCGCGCTCACCGGCGCCGGTCAGGATCACGACACTGACCTCGGGATCGGCGTCGAGCGCCTTCATGGCCTTGTAGAGCTCCGAGCGAAGCGCCTTGCTCAGCGCGTTCATCGCCTCGGGGCGGTTCAGGGTGACGACGGCGATCCCGTCCTGTTTCTCGACCAGCAGCATGGCGCGTTTCCTCTGTTTTGAAGATCGATGGCGACCGGCCGTAGGGGGAGTCAAGCCGACGGTTGTCCGGCCGCCCGCCGGTCCCAGACTGCAGGCGCGCTTCAGACCGGAGGAGGGTTGCAAGATGATCGCCGCGCTGCTCCAGACCCTGGCCGCCGTCCTGCTGATCCCGAGCGCCCTGCTTGGGGTCCTCAATGCGCGCCGGGCCGGCTGGATTCGCGCCGGCATCTTCCTCGGCGCCACCGTCTATCGAAATGAACAGCCCGCCCGATTCTGGCGCTGGGTGGCGATCCGGCTGGTCGTGGCGGCGGTGATGAGCCTGGTTCTGTTCGACGCCGTGCGCACGCTGTTCGGCGGCTGAGCGCCCCTCAGGTTGCGATTCGAGGGGAGGGCGGCTAATCGAAAGCCGCCTTTTCCCCCGGAGCCCTCCATGACCGAGATCGTCGACATCATCGCCCGTGAAATCCTGGACAGCCGGGGCAATCCGACGGTCGAGGTCGATGTGGTGCTCGAGGACGGCTCGTTCGGCCGCGCCGGCGTGCCGTCGGGCGCCTCGACCGGCGCCCACGAAGCGGTCGAGAAGCGCGACGGCGACAAGTCGCGCTACGGCGGCAAAGGCGTGCTGCAGGCCGTGGAAGCGGTCAACGGCGAGATCTACGACGCCCTCAGCGGCGTGGACGCCGAGGACCAGCGCCGGATCGACAGCCTGCTGATCGAGCTCGACGGCACCAAGAACAAGGCCCGCCTCGGCGCCAACGCCATGCTCGGCGTCAGCCTGGCGGTGGCCAAGGCGGCGGCGGTGGCGGCGGATCTGCCGCTCTACAAGTACATCGGCGGCGTCTCCGCCCGCGTGCTGCCCGTGCCGATGATGAACATCATCAACGGCGGCGCCCACGCCGACAACCCGATCGACATTCAGGAATTCATGATCCTGCCGACCGGCGCCGAGACCTTCTCCGAAGGGCTGCGCATGGGCGCCGAGATCTTCCACGGCCTCAAGAAGGCCCTCAAGGACGCCGGCCACAACACCAACGTCGGCGACGAGGGCGGCT
>JAZJXN010000066.1:0-6936 GCA_040390885.1 Pseudomonadota bacterium
GCGCGACCGCGAACCCATGGGCGAGCAGCGCGGTCTCCGACATGCGCCAGCGGCCGTTGGTCAGGCGGGCGGCGCCGTCCGCGACGGGCCCGGCCACCGCGATCACCGCCGAGGTCGGCCGCGCGTCGGTCGGCCGGTCGGCGAGGTAGGCGTCGATGGCCGCCTCCAGGGTCGGGAAATCGGCGCAGAGGAAGTTGCGAGGATCCTGAAGCGCCGGAGCCGGGTCGAGCGGGTCGGCCAGGGCGAAGCGGACGTTGGTGCCGCCAACGTCGGCGACAAGCCTTCGGCCTTGGTCTGTTCCAGAAGTCACGCAATCACCGTCACGGGGGGCTCGGCTGGCATCGGCACAGCGCGACCCCTAGCCCGCTGCGGGCGAGGGGGGAAGCGTCACCACGCCATTGCGGCGCGCGCTCGCGCGGCATCAGGACAGGTCTCATCGACGTCTCGCGCCTGGACCGGATTTATTTGGCGGGCCCGGGCATCTGACCCCGGAAATCGCAACTGTAGTTGGCGGCGACGTTGGCGTTCATGGCGCCCGGGATGGGCATCAGCAGCCCGCCGCGATCGACGCAGGCCTTGTTGAGCTTGTCGTACTGGCTGACGCGATCGGGTCTGCCCGAGCCGGTGGTGGCGCAGCCGCTCAGCAATGCGGCGGCGGTCAGGATGGCGATCATTCGCATGACTTGTCAGTCTCCATGGCCGTCCCCGACCGGATGCTAGCCCGGACGATGGGCGATGGCACTGGAAATCAGGTCCGGATCGTCAGGCCGCCGCCCGGCGTGCGGCCCGGCCTTGCCCGGCGGCGGACGTCACCTGCTCGATCAGGGCCTGCATCACGATCGGCTTGGTCAGGAAGGTGTCGACGCCCACGGCGGCCCACTGGGCGCGGTGCTCGGCCATGGCGTTTGCGGTCAGGGCGAGGATCGGCGTCGCGCCGTTGGGCCCGGCGGCGCGGATCCGCACGGTGGCTTCGATCCCGCCCATCACCGGCATCTGCATGTCCATGAGGATCACGTCGAAGACCCGCAGGGCGGCCATCTCGACGGCCTCGGCGCCGTTGGCGGCGGTGGTGACGCTGACGCCCATCGGCTCGAGCATCAGGCGGACGATGCGCTGGTTGACGACATGGTCCTCGGCCAGCAGGACAGCGATGGTCTCCCCGTCGACCGCCGCCTCGCGCGGTCCCGGCGCCGACACGGCCTTCGTCTCGGCCAGCACGAGCGGGCACTCAAGACGGAACACCGACCCACGCCCGGCCTCGCTGCGGACCGTGAGCCGCCCCCCCATCAGCTCCGCCAGCCGGCGGCTGATGGCCAGGCCCAGGCCCGTGCCGCCATGCTCGCGCGTGATGCCGGTGCTGCCCTGTTCGAAGCTCATGAAGACGCGGTCGGCGGTCTCCGCGTCCATTCCGCAGCCGCTGTCCTCGACCTCGATCCAGAGCAGCGGAGGCTGCGCGTCGGCGACCTGTCCGCCGCGGACGACGATCTCGCCGCGGGCGGTGAACTTGGTGGCGTTCGACAGCAGGTTGGAGACGATCTGCTGCAGCCGCAGGGGATCGGTCACGATCCGCTCGGGCAGCCCGCCGGGCTCGAAGCGCAGCGCCACCCCTTCGGGAGCCTTGGCCCGCCACAGGTCCGTCGCTGCTTCCAGTTTCTCGGTCAGGTCGAACGGCGCGGACGCCACCTCGAGCTTGCCCGACTCGATCCGCGACAGGTCGAGCACGTCGTTGAGCAGTCCGAGCAGCACCTCCGAGGCGTTGGCGAGCATATCGACGTGCGCGCCCTGCGCCGAACTCAGCGGCGTGCGACGCAGCAGGCTGCCGGCCGCCACGACGGCGTTCATCGGCGTGCGGATCTCGTGGCTGATGGTGGCCAGGAAGTCGGACTTGGCGGCGTTGGCGCGCTCGGCGCTAGAGACCGCCTCGGCCATCTGCCGGTTGCTCTCGCGGATCCGCTTCACGGTGATCCAGCCGTGCATGATAAACACCACGCCGCCGAGGCTCACCACGGACATGGTCAGCAGGTCGGCCTCGGGACTGATCAGGGCGCCGGCGATCGGCAAGCCGATCAGATAGAGGATGTGCGGCGCCCAGACCGGCCCCAGTCCGTGCGGCGTGTGCTCCATCTGCAGGGCGGTGTTGATGATCGACCCGCAGCAGGACAGGACGGCGAACACCTTGCCGGCGGTCCCCCCCTCGAACCAGACGACGGCCGCGAGCGCCGAATAGATGGCGGCGTTGACCGAGATGCTGACGGTGTAAGTGATCCGCCGCGCGCGGCTGACGGCCGCCTCGGGCGAGCGCCGCATCGGCGCTCCGATCCAGGCGTCGGTCAGCTGTCCGGCCAGCATCACGCCATACCAGACCAGGGGCGTCACGCCGCCGATCAGCAGCCAGCCGACCGCGCCGATGAACAGGCCAAAGGCAAGCCGCGCCGGCAGGTCCTTGGCGCGCGCCAGCGCGATCGCTCCATAAACGTTGGCTTCCGCCATGCCCCGGTTCCACCCTCTTGGCCGGAAGGCTAAACCCTTGAGTTTAAGGAGGTGTTCAGATGCCTTCTGCGGGCGTCGGCAGGGCGCGGGTCTGCCGCAGCGCCTCGAAGAGGCCGATCCCGGCGCTGACCGAGAGGTTGGCGGAGCGCGCTCCGGCCATGATCGGGATCACCACACGGGCGTCGGCGATGGCGTGCACAGCCTCGGGAACGCCGGCGGTCTCGCTGCCGAACAGCAGGATGTCGTCCGGCGCGAAGGCGAAGTCGTCGAGCCGCGTCGCCCCCCTGGTGGTGAACAGGATGATGCGCCCGCCCGGCCCGCGGTCGCGCAGGAAGGCGTCCCAGTCCTCGTGCCGGGTCATGTGCGCGAGCGGGCCATAGTCCAGCGCCGCCCGCTTCATGGCCTTGTCGTCGAAGCTGAAGCCGGTCGGGCCGACGACGTGGAGCTCGACCCCGAAACAGGCCGACAGCCGGATGCAGGCGCCGACGTTCTGCGGAATGGCGGGTTGATAGAGGGCGAGGCGCATGGGCTCGGCGACGTGAAAGCTGGACACTGCGGGGAGGGGGATTTTCGTAGCACGAACCGCCCGCCTCCGCGCTAGGGTGACGGCGGTGAGACGCGGGGGCGATGATCTGACATGCCGAGCTTTCAGGGCGAGCTGGACGGACTCTGCGGTCCCTACGCCATCGTCAATGCGTTCGAGGAGTGTGGGCTCGCCGACGAGGGCGAGGCGATCTTCAAGGCCTGCTGCAAGGCGCTCAGCGCCGCGCGCTGGCCGGCCCTGATGTGGGAGGGGACCAGCTTCGGCGACCTGCAGAAGATGATCCGCGCCTGCCTCGACGACCCCGACATCCCCACCGATGTCGAGGTCAGCTACCCCTTTTCCCGCGACCCGCCGACCACCAACGACGACTACTGGTGGCGGTTCGACGAGGTCTTCGGCGACGAGACGGCGGTCTGCGCCATCATCGGCATCACCCAGCCGCGGCTGCACTGGATCGTGGCCGGCTGGGACGGCGGCCGGGTGATCTTCTTCGATTCCGACGCGCGCACCCCGCGCCAGCGCAAGAACCGCGCCTCGCTGTTCGCGGGCGAACGGCGCCAGAAACCTAACCAGTGGCTGATCGAGCGGCAGGAGCTGATCGTCTTCCGCAACCCCTGACGCCGACGCCGGACCGCGGGATCTAGACGGCCTTGCTGGCGACGATCTCGGGCGCGAGATGGGCGCCGCGCTGCACCCGGAATCCCTCCTCCGCCAGCAAGCCGCACAGGCGCAGGCGCTCGTCGGGGTCGGTCATGTGGCCGGCGTCGATGACCACGCGGGCGCGGGGCCCGAGCATCGCCCGCGTCCCGCAGACGCAGGCGGCGGCCGGGATGGCGCGCTCGTAGCCGGCGATCAGCATCACGTCGCAAAGCTCGTCGGCCGAGGGGCAGGTGGCCCGGCGGGCCGCCTCGACGCGCGGATAGCCGCGTCGCCACAGCCCGCTCATCGCCTCGGCGGCCTCCGGCCCGGCGACGGCGATCACCGACAGCGGCGTCGCCTGGGCGAGGTCGAGCATGCGGTCCAGCTGCTGGTCAAAGGGCCTGAGGGGAACGACGGTCGCGACATGGGCGGCGATCCGGGCAAAGGGAAACGACATCTCAAAGCGCCTCGAACTGAGGGCGGAACGCTCCGCCCGACGTCCGCATCGTCGGCCCGCGCCGCATAAGGGCTCCATATGGACTGGAGCCCCCGGGCATCAGGACCGGCGCCGGCCGTCCTTATGCAATCCTTATGTCCCGCTCCCCGCTTCCGGCTCGAACCCTGACGCGCGCCGGGCGCATCTACCGGCCTCACCCTGAGCCGGAGAGACATCTTGGCCGACATCATCTTCCTGGGCCTGGGGCTGGGGGCGTTCGCGCTCTTCGGCCTCTACGCCGTGTTGCTGCGCAAGGTCTGACGGCCATGCTCGTCAACATCCTCTACGGCGCCGCCGCGATCGGCCTCGCCGTCTACATGGTCGCGGCGCTCCTGCGCCCCGATCGCTTCTAGCTTCATCGAAAAGGAGACCTCGCATGGACTGGCGGGGCTGGGCCGAGATCGTCTTCACGATCGGCCTCACACTGGCCTTGAGCATGCCGCTCGGGGCCTATCTTGCACGCGTCTGGACCGGCGGCCGAACCTGGCTGGATCCGGTCCTCAAGCCCGTTGAGCGCGCCGCCTACGCGGCGCTCGGCGTCGATCGCGAGACGGGGCAGAGCTGGGTCGGCTACGCCGGTTCGGTGCTGGCCTTCGCCGCCGCCGGCTTCGCCATCCTCTATGCGATGCTGCGGCTGCAGAACTGGCTGCCGTTCAACCCGCAGGGCTTCGCGGGCCTGTCCCCGCACCTGGCCTTCAACACCGCCGTCAGCTTCGTGACCAACACCAACTGGCAGTCCTATGTGCCGGAGGCGACCGTCTCGACCTTGTCGCAGATGGCCGGGCTGAGCGTGCAGAACTTCGTGTCCGCCGCCACCGGCCTGGCCATCGCCGCCGCCGTGGCCCGCGCCTTCGCCGCCGACAAGGGACAGACCCTCGGCAACTTCTGGGTCGATGTGACCCGTGTCGTCCTCTACGTCCTGCTGCCGGTCAGCCTCGTGTTCGCGCTGGTGCTGGTGGCGCTGGGCGTGCCGCAGTCGCTGTCCGCCGGGACCGAGGTGACCACGCTCGAGGGCGCCAGGCAGACGCTGGCCCTGTTCCCGGTCGCCAGCCAGGAGATCATCAAGCAACTCGGCACCAACGGCGGCGGCGTCTTCAACGCCAACTCCGCGCACCCGTTCGAGAACCCCAACGCCTGGACCAACCTGATCGAGATCGTGGCCATGAACACGCTCAGCCTCGCGGCGGTGTTCGCGTTCGGCCGCGTCGTGCTCGCTCGCAAGGAAGCGCGCGCCCTGGCGGCCGTGATGGTCATTCTGGTCGCCGCGGCGGCTGGCGGCATCTACGCCGCCGAGACCATGAGCCCGCAACCGGCCATGATCGCCGCCGGCGTCGACGCGCCCGTGTCCATGGAAGGCAAGGAGGTCCGCTTCGGTGCCGCCTCCACCGCCATGTTCGCGGCCGCCACCACCGGCGCCTCCGACGGCGCGGTCAACGGCATGCACGGCAGCTTCACGGCGCTCGGCGGCGGCATCGCGATGTTCATGATCCAGCTGGGCGAGATCCTGCCCGGCGGCGTCGGGTCCGGCCTCTACGGCATGCTGGTCATGGCCCTGCTGGCGGTGTTCGTCGCCGGCCTGATGGTCGGCCGCACGCCCGAGTACCTGGGCAAGAAGGTCGAGGCGCGCGAGATCAAGTTCGCCATGCTGGCGGTGCTGATCCTGCCGATCGTCATCCTCGGCTTCTCGGCCGTGGCGGCGGTGCTGCCGGTCGCGCTGGCGGGGCTGCTCAACAAGGGCCCGCACGGCCTGTCGGAGATCCTCTACGCCTACACCTCGGCGGCGGGGAACAACGGCTCGGCCTTCGCCGGACTGACCGCCAACGCGCCGTGGTGGAACAGCACGCTCGGCATCGCCATGCTGCTCGGCCGCTTCGCCTACATCGTGCCCGTCCTCGCCATCGCCGGGTCGATCGCCGCCAAGCCCAAGCTCGCCCCGACCACTGGCACCCTGCCGTCGGATGGCCCGCTGTTCGTCGGCCTGCTCATCGGGATCATCCTGATCCTGGGCGGCCTGCAATTCTTCCCCGCACTCGCGCTGGGTCCGATCGTCGAGCACTTCCAGGTGCTGGCGGCGGCGCGCTGAGTTGATCCTCAAGGACGCCTGACATGTCCACTTTCGAAGCCGCCACTTCCGGCGCCAAGACCCGCGGCGCCATCGGCGCGGCCGGTCTCTCCGGCCCGGTCCTCCTGAGGGCCCTCAAGGAGGCATTCCTCAAGCTCGACCCGCGCAAGCTGACCGGCAACCCGGTCATCCTCGCCACAGAGGTCGTCGCCGCCCTGGCCACGGTCTCGGCCGCGGTCGCCATCGCCGGCGGCCAGCCGGCCGGCTTCCCGATCCAGATCGCGGTCTGGCTCTGGGCCACGGTCCTGTTCGCCAACCTCGCCGAGAGCGTCGCCGAAGGCCGGGGCAAGGCCGCCGCCGACAGCCTGCGGGCCTCCCGCGTGACAACCAAGGCCAAGCTGCTGATCGATCCCTCGACCGGCAGCTGGATCCCGACCCCCGCGCACCAGCTCGGCGTCGGCGAGGTGGTGCTGGTCGAGGCCGGGGACGTGATCCCCGCCGACGGCGAGATCATCGCCGGTGTCGCCAGCGTCAACGAGGCGGCCATCACCGGCGAGTCGGCCCCGGTCATCCGCGAGAGCGGCGGCGACCGTTCCGCCGTCACCGGCGGCACCACGGTGGTGTCCGACTGGATCAAGGTGCGCGTCACCAGCCAGCCGGGCTCGACCTTCCTCGACCGCATGATCGCCATGGTCGAGGGCGCCG
>JAZJXN010000066.1:6946-8961 GCA_040390885.1 Pseudomonadota bacterium
TGGCCGTGCTGCTGGCCGGGCTGACGCTGATCTTCCTGATCGCCGTCGTCACCCTGCTGGGGCTCGGCGCCTACTCCGGCGTCAAGCTGGACCCGATGGTGCTCGGCGCCCTGTTCGTGACGCTGATCCCGACGACCATCGGCGGGCTGCTCAGCGCCGTCGGCATCGCCGGCATGGACCGGCTGCTGAAGGTCAATGTGCTGGCCACCTCCGGCCGCGCCGTGGAGGCCGCGGGCGACATCGACACCCTGCTGCTCGACAAGACCGGCACCATCACCTTCGGCAACCGCATGGCCACCGAGGTCATCGCGGCCCCCGGCGTGCGGCCTGAAGCGGCGATGCGCGCGGCCCTGATGGCTTCGCTCGCCGACGAGACGCCGGAAGGCCGCTCGATCGTCGATCTCGCCCGCGAACAGGGGCTGACCGCCGACTCCCCGGCCGGTGCGACCTTCATCGCCTTCTCGGCCGTGACCCGGCAGTCGGGCCTCGACGCCGGGACCTCGTCCTGGCGCAAGGGGGCGGTCGACGCGGTGCTGAAGACCCTCGGCCTCGACGAGGCCCAGGCGCCGGCCGAGTTCCGCCAGGCCGTGGATCGCATCGCCCGTTCCGGCGGCACTCCGCTGGCGGTCAGCGAGAACAACGTCCTGGTCGGCGTCATCCATCTCAAGGACGTCGTGAAGCCCGGCGTGAAGGAGCGCTTCGCCGACCTGCGCCGCATGGGCGTGCGGACGGTGATGATTACCGGCGACAACCCGGTGACCGCGGCCGCCATCGCCTCCGAGGCGGGAGTCGACGACTTCCTCGCCGAGGCCACGCCCGAGGACAAGCTGCGCATGATCCGCGCGGAACAGGCCAAGGGACGGCTGGTGGCCATGTGCGGCGACGGGGCCAACGACGCCCCCGCGCTCGCCCAGGCCGACGTGGGGGTGGCGATGCAGACCGGCGCCCAGGCCGCCCGCGAGGCCGGCAACATGGTCGACCTCGACAGCGACCCGACCAAGGTCCTGGAGATCGTCGAGGTCGGCAAGCAGCTCCTGATCACCCGCGGCGCCCTGACGACCTTCTCGATCGCCAACGACGTGGCCAAGTACTTCGCCATCATCCCGGCGCTGTTCGTGGTCGCCCTGCCGGCGCTCGGCGGCATGAACATCATGGGACTGCACAGCCCGGAAAGCGCGATCCTGTCGGCGGTGATCTTCAACGCCCTGGTCATCGTCGCCCTGATCCCGCTGGCGCTGCGCGGTGTGAAGTACCGGGCTATCGGCGCCGGCAAGCTGCTCAGCCGCAACCTGCTGATCTACGGCCTCGGCGGCCTCGTCGCGCCGTTCGTCGGCATCAAGCTCATCGACCTGATCGTCTCCTCCATCGGCCTCGTTTGAGGATTTATGACCATGCTTTCCCAACTCCGCCCCGCCGTCGTCTCGGTGGTGTTCTTCACCGCCCTGCTCGGCCTCGCCTATCCGCTCGCGGTGACCGGCGTGGCGCAGGCGGCCTTCCCGGCCCAGGCCAACGGCTCGATCGTCGCGGACAAGGCCGGCAAGCCGGTCGGCTCGGCCTTGATCGGCCAGGGCTTCGCCGGCGCCGGCTACCTTCACGGCCGCCCCTCGGCCGCCGGCAAGGGCTATGACGCCGCCGCCTCGTCGGGGTCCAACTACGGTCCGCTGAACGAGGACTACGCGGCCCGGGTGAAGACCGACGCCGACGCCCTGCGCGGGGAAGGCGGGGCGGCCATTCCGGTGGACGCTGTCACCACCTCGGGCTCCGGCCTCGACCCGCACATCTCGCCGGCCTTCGCCGAGCGCCAGGTCCAGCGGATCGCCGACGCGCGCGGCGTGACGCCGGCCCAGGTCCGCGCCATCATTGCCGGCGCCACCAGGGGGCCGACGCTCGGCTTCGTCGGCCAGTCCCGCGTCAACGTGCTGGAGGCAAATCTGGCGCTCGACGCGCGGGCTCCGGCGGCGCAACCTCCGGCGCGATGAGTCCCGGCGAACCTCCACGACCCGATCCCGACGCCC
>JAZJXN010000066.1:8971-12318 GCA_040390885.1 Pseudomonadota bacterium
CTCGGCATGGCCCCCGGCGTCGGCAAGACCTACGAGATGCTCAGCGCCGCCGGCCGCCTCCAGGCGAGCGGCGGCGCTCCGCTTGTCGGGGTGGTCGAGACCCATGGCCGCCGCGAGACGGAAGGCCTGCTCGACGGGCTCGAGGTGCTGCCACGCCGGCCGATCGACTACCGCGACCACACCCTGCTCGAGTTCGATCTCGACACGGCGCTGGCCCGCAAGCCCGATCTGCTGCTGGTCGACGAATACGCCCACTCCAACGCGCCGGGCTCGCGCCATCCCAAGCGCTGGCAGGACGTCGAGGAACTGCTCGCGGCCGGCATCGATGTCTGGACCACGCTCAACGTGCAGCACCTCGAGAGCCTGGTCGACGTGGTCTGGAAGATCACCGGCGTGCGCCAGCGCGAGACGGTGCCGGACAGCGCCCTGTCGAAGGCCGACGAGATCGAGCTGATCGACATCACCCCGTCCGAGCTGCGCGAGCGGATGGCGGCGGGCAAGGTCTATGTCCCCGAAACCGCGCGGCTGGCCGCGGACCGCTTCTTCAAGCCCGAGAACCTGACCGCCCTGCGCGAGCTCGCGCTGCGCCGGGCCGCCCAGACGGTCGATGACCAGCTCAACCAGGCCATGCGCGCGGCGGGCGTCGAGGGCCCGTGGGCGGCGGGCGAGCGGATCCTGGTCCTGGTCGGGCCCGACGCCATGGCCGGGTCTCTGGTCAGGGCCGGGCGGCGCCTGTCCGACATGATGATGGACGCCCCCTGGACGGTGGCCCACATCGAGCGGCCCAACCGATCCGCCGGCGATCCGGTAGGCGGCGTCAAGCTGAACGAGGCGTTGAAGCTGGCCGAGCAGCTCGGCGGCGCGACGGTCGTGCTCACCGGCGACAACCTGGTCCAGGCGGTGCTCGACTACGCCCGGCGCAACAACGTGACCCAGATCGTCGTCGGAAAGTCGCGACGGGCGAAGTGGCGCGGCCTGTTCGGCCGGTCCCTGGCTCCGGCCCTGCTCGATGAGGCTGCCGGCGCGGCCCTCCACATCATCACCGAGGCCGGCGCCGACGGCGGCCCGCAGCCGCCGGTCAAGCGGGCGGTCGCG
Organism: Pseudomonadota bacterium; assembly: GCA_040390885.1. GTDB lineage: Bacteria > Pseudomonadota > Alphaproteobacteria > Caulobacterales > Caulobacteraceae > Caulobacter. Next base: position 10,067 of record JAZJXN010000066.1, read on the forward strand.
GCGATTCCCTGGCGCGGACACCTGGGCGCCATCGCCCTGGTCGCCGCCGCCCTCGGCGTCGCCACCCTGATCGACCAGCGCGTCGAGAACGCCAACCTGGCGATGATCTTCCTGCTCAGCGTGCTCGGCTCCGGCCTCGCCTTCGGCTTCTGGCCCGCGGCCACGGCGGCGGGTCTCGCGGCGCTGGGCTACAACTTCTTCTTCCTGGGCCCGCAGTTCAGCTTCCGCATCGGCCATCCCGCCGATGTCCTGACCTTCGCCGTTTTCTTCGCCGTCGCCCTGACCAGCGGCTGGCTGACCGGCCGCGTTCGCGACCAGGCCAGGGCCACCGCGCGCCGGGCCTCGGCGATCACCGCCCTGCTTGCCGCCAGCCGCCGGCTGTCGGCCGCCGCGCGCAAGGAGGACGCCGCCAGCGCCCTGGCCGAACAGCTTGCCGCGGCCACCGGCGGCAAGGCGATCGTGTTCCTGCCCGCCGACGGCGACATCGCCCCGCTCGCGGCCTCGCCCGACATGGAGCCGCTGTCGACCGCCGACCTCGCCGCCGCCCGCTGGTCCTGGGAGAAGGGCGAGCCGGCGGGGGCCGGCACCGGCACCCTGCCCAACGCGGCCTGGACCTTCCGGCCGCTGCAGGGCGTCAAGGCGCGCTCCGGCGTCGTCGCGCTGGAGCCCAAGGCGCTCGCCGCCGAGGAGGACGAGCGTTTCGCCCTCGCCCTGCTCGACCAGGGCGCGGTGGCGCTGGAGCGGGCCGAGTTCGCGGCCGAGGCCGCCGACGCCGACGCCCTGCGCCGCTCCGACCGCCTGCGCTCGGCCCTTCTCAACTCGGTCAGCCATGACCTGCGCACGCCGCTGTCGACGGTGCTCGGCGCGGTGACGACCCTGATCGACTTCGGCAAGGCGATGCAGCCGAAGGTCCGCACCGACCTGCTGCTGTCGATCCGCGAGGAAGCCGAGCGGCTGAACCGATACGTCGGCGACCTGCTCGACATGACCCGGCTTGAAGGCGGGGCCCTGAACACCCGCAAGGACTGGACCGACGTGCGCGACGTGCTGGCCGCCGCCATCGGCCGCGTCGAGCGCCGGCTCGAGGGCCGCCGGCTCGACCGCGATTTCCCGGCGCAGCTGTCGATGGTCATGGCCGACCCGTCGCTGCTGGAACAGGCGCTGGTCAACATTCTCGAGAACGCCATCGCCTACAGCCCCGACGGCTCGCTGATCGAGACCGCCGCCTACGAGGACCGCGGCAATGTCGTGATCTCGATCGAGGACGAGGGCCGCGGCATTCCCACCGCGGAGCTGGAGCGGGTGTTCGAGCGCTTCCGGCGGATGGAGGAATCCACCGACCGCGGCAAGGGCGCGGGCCTGGGCCTGGCCATCTCGAAAGGCTTCGTCGAGGCCATGGGTGGCCGCATCGCCGCCGCCAGTCCGATCCACGACGGCAAGGGGACCCGCATCCTGATCAGCCTTCGCAAGGAAACCATGACCCCGGGACATATGCTGTGACCGCCTATCGGCCCCGTATCCTCGTCATCGACGACGAGCCGCAGATCCACCGCTTCCTCGGCCCCGCCCTCGACGCCTCGGGCTACGAGCACGTCCGCGCCGACGACGCCGCCTCGGGCCTGCGCGAGATCGCCCGAAAGCCGCCGGACGCGGTGGTGCTCGACCTCGGCCTGCCGGACATGGACGGCAAGGAGGCGCTGCTGAAGGCGCGCGCCTTCTACGACGGCCCGATCCTGATCCTGTCGGCCCGCGACCGGGAGACCGAGAAGATCGACGCCCTCGACGCCGGCGCCGACGACTACGTCGAAAAGCCCTTCGGCGTCGGCGAGCTGCTGGCCCGCCTGCGCGTCGCCATGCGCCACCGCCTGCGCCGTGACGGCGCCGAGCAGGTCATGGCCTCGGGCGATGTCGAGATCGATCTCGTCAACCGCCGCGTCACCCGCGCCGGCGAGCCGGTGAAGCTGTCGCCCAAGGAGTACGACCTGCTCGCCTGCCTGGCCGGCGGCGCCGGCCGGGTGCTGACCCACCGCCAGATCCTGACCGCCGTCTGGGGCCCGGCGCACGAACAGGACGTCCAGTACCTGCGGGTGTTCGTGGGGCAGCTGAGGCAGAAGCTGGAGGCCGATCCGGCCGCGCCGGCGGTGTTCCTCACCGAGCCGGGCGTGGGGTATCGGTTCGGCTGACGGTCGCTAGGCGATGGCGGAGAGGGTGGGATTCGAACCCACGGTGCCCTTCCAGGCACGCCGCATTTC
>JAZJXN010000067.1:0-1036 GCA_040390885.1 Pseudomonadota bacterium
GGATGGCCAACCCGACCGAAGAGAGCTTCCGCCGCTGGCGCGCCGCCATGGACCAGGCCGCTGTCGACCTGGCGGACCGCGGCATCGAGGTCGTCAACGCCTCGCCGGTCAGCGACCTCAAGGGCTTCCGGGTGGCCGGGGTCCAAGAAACCCTCGAACGATGGGGTCTCGTTTGAACCGATCCATCTATGTCGGCTGGGACCCGCGCGAGGCCGTGGCCTGGGCCGTGGCGACGACCTCGATCATCCGGCGCCTCAGCGGCTACGCGGCGATCCACGGGCTGATGCTGCAGGACGTTCGACAGCGCGGCCTCTACACCCGTCCGACCGAGCCACGCGCCAATGGCGACCATGACGTGCTCTGGGACGTGATCTCCGACGCGCCCATGGCCACGGAGCACGCCAACGCCCGGTTCCTTGTCCCGCACCTGGCCAAGACCGGCTGGGCGCTCTTCATGGATGGCGACGTCCTGGTGCGCAGCGACCTGCAGCTGCTGTTCGATGGCCTCGACCCGCGCAAGGCGGTCTATTGCGTCCAGCACCGCCACGAACCGCCGGAAGGCGCGAAAATGGACGGCCAACTGCAGACCCGCTATGCGCGCAAGAACTGGTCTAGCGTTATGGCCTTCAACTGCGACCACCCGGCCAATGCCGCTCTCACCCTCGACCTGGTGAACACCGTGCCTGGTCGCGACCTTCATCGCTTCTGCTGGCTCCAGGACGATCAGATCGGCGCGCTGGACCCCACCTGGAACTGGCTGGTCGGCCATTCGGACCCGGCGATCTTCCCGAAGATAGTTCACTTCACCGAGGGCACGCCGGACATGGCGGGTTATGATGCCCAGCCCTATGCCGACGAATGGCGCGCGGAGCGGGACCTGAGGTCGGAGGCCGCGGCCTAGGTGAGGTCGGTCCTGGTCACTGGCGGCGCGGGCTACATCGGCCGCCACGTCTGCCGCGCGCTGGCGCGGGCGGGGCTGCTGCCGGTGACGCTCGATAATCTCTCGACCGGCATCGCAGCGGCCGTTCGCTGGGGG
>JAZJXN010000067.1:1046-5622 GCA_040390885.1 Pseudomonadota bacterium
CCTGGACGTTTTGGACCGCCGGGCGCTGCTCCAGGCTGTCGATCGCCATGCGCCGGCCGCAGCGATCCATCTGGCGGCCAGGTCGGACGTCGCGCAGTCGGTCCGCGAGCCGGGCCTCTATCGCGAGAACATAGACGGCGCCGACGCCATCGCCTGGGGCTTCCGCGAAATCCCCGTCGTCCTGGCCTCCTCCGCGGCGGTCTATGGCCAGGGCGGAGAGGCGACGATCGACGAGACCGCCGCGCTGAAGCCAATCAATCCCTACGGCCTCTCCAAGGTCGGCAGCGAGGTCCTTCTGCCGCGCGCCATGCGCCTGCGGTTCTTCAATGTCGCCGGCGGGTCCGGAGATCTCGGAAACCACATCCTGCCGCGCGCGTTGGCCGCCCTCACCGGCGGGCCGGCGCTCATCCTCAACGGCCCCGGGGACTGTGTGCGCGACTTCATCCACGTCCAGGACGTCGCCGGCGCTGTGCTGCAAGCGACGCTCGCACTGATCGCCGGTGAGCCCGGTCAGGCGATCAACATCTGCTCAGGGAAAGGCGTCTCGATCGCGGATCTGCTGGCGCGCTGCGGCGAACTGGCCAGAAGGCCGGTTCCAATCGCGCAAGGACCGGCCCGGGAGGGCGATCCCCTGCGCCTGGTCGGCGCCAATGACCTCGCCCGCCGCGCGCTCTTCTGGGCGCCGCGTCACGGGCTCGACGATATCGTCCTCTCCGCGCTGACCGGCGAAATCTGATGGGCTGGGGCGACCAGCTGATGGCGACTGGCATGGCTCGCGGGGCCGCGGCCCGAGGCAAACGGATCGCCTTCGGGGACGGCCGCAAGATCCTCTGGGACAAGAACTCGGCCACGATGTTCCAGGACAATCCCAACATCGCCCCGCCGGGCGCCGAGGGCGACCGCGACGTCGAGTGGGTCCGCTACTACAAGGGTCACCGGATCTATAACCGCCAGGCGGCCAACCGCTGGATCTGGAACCTGGACTTCCGCCCGATCGCCGGCGAGATCGTCTTCGACCGCAACGAACTGCGCAATCGCGAACGCGCGGGCCGCGGCTTCGTCGTCATTGAACCCGGCGTCGAGGCCTGGAAGACCTGCGCGCCCAACAAGGACTGGGGGCTTTCGCGTTACCAGCTGGTCGCCGATGCGCTGCGCGCGCAAAAGCGTCGGATCGTGCAGTTCCGCTACGCCAAGGGCGCGCCCGGGTTGAAAGGCGCGGACCGGGTGGACACCCTGGGCTTCCGCGACGCCGTCGGCCTGCTGTCCCGCGCCAGCCTCTACATCGGCCCGGAAGGCGGGCTGCACCATGCCGCCGCCGCCGTCGGCATCCCGGCCGTCGTGCTATTCGGCGGCTTCATCCCGCCGCAGGTGACCGGCTACCCCGACCACGCCAACCTGACCGGCGGCGCGGACAAAGCCTGCGGCAAGCTCACCCCCTGCGCCCACTGCCGCGCGGCGCTTGATGCGATCTTGCCGGTCGACGTGCTGGCCCACGCCCTGGAAAGGCTCTGATGGCCGATATCCACCAGCCGCTCGGCGCACAATACAAGGTCCAGCGCCGGGTCGCCGGCTATCACGATGTCCGCCTAGATGGGATCAGCGACCTGGTGCTCCGCGCCCGCGGCCGCTCGGTCTTCGACATTGGCTGCAACCGCGGCCTGGTGGGCTTCGAGTTCGCGAATAACGGGGCCAGCAAAGTCCATGGCTGCGACATCTTCGAGCCCGGCGTCATCACCGCGCGAGAGTTGTTCGCGGACATCCGCGCCGTCGACGCCCGCTTCGAGGTCTGCGACCTGACCCTGGGGCCCAAGGCCCTTAAGACCTTCGCTGGCAACGCCTATGACATCACCCTCTGCCTGGCGACCTATCACAAGCTGAAGCGGGTCATGGCGCCGGGCGACCTGACCGCGCTGATCCAGCATTTCGGGCGCACCACGCGCGGCTATTTCGGCTGGCGCGGCACCTCCGACAAGCCCGTCGAGAACGACCAGGAGATCGCCGCCTTGGATCGTGACCTTTCCCCGCTCGGCTTCAGCCGTGTGCAGACCAGCTACATCTCCACGGAGCTCGGCGTGGCGGCTATCTGGGCGCGGGCATCATGAGCACGCGATATCTCACCGAGGCGGCGCAGGACCCGGCCGAGATCGCGGCCTTCATCGATCTGCTGGCCACCGAGGGCGTAAGCTCTTTCCTGGAGATCGGATCGAAGTTCGGCGGCTCGCTCTGGCGCATCGCCCAGGCCCTGCCGGCGGGCTCGCGGATCGTCGCCATCGACCTGCCGGGCAACGAAGGCGGCGACGTCGCCGGCGAGGCCTCGCTGAAGGCCTGCATAGAGGCGCTGAACGCCGCCGGCTTTCGCGCCGAGGTGATCTGGGGCGACAGCACCGACCCCAAGGTCATCGCCCGCGCCGCGGCGCTCGGCCCGTTCGATGCGGTGCTAATCGACGCGAACCACTCGCTGGAGTTCGTCACCCGCGACTTCGCCAATTACGGCGCCCTGGCCGGCATCGTCGCCTTCCACGACATCTCCTGGCGTCGCAAGAACGAATGGTGCGGCAAGCGGATCGAGGTTCCGATCCTCTGGGCGGCCCTGAAGGTCGCGGCGGCGAAACACCAGGAGATCCGCCTCTGCCCGACGATCAAGAACAACGGCATCGGCGTCCTGTGGCGCAGCTGATCGTTGGGACCTGGTCCTGGGGAACCAAGTATGGTCCGGAATACGTCGATCGACTGCGCGCCGGCGTCGCGCGGCATCTGACGCTCGATCATCAGTTCCGGGTTTTCGCTCCGCACGCTGACGACCAGGCGCTGACCGGAATCCCCGGCTGTTTCGCCCGCCTTCGGGCCTTCGATCCGGCCTGGCAGGCCGCCAACGAAGTCCACGGACGGCTGGTCTGCCTGGATCTCGACCTGATCGTCACCGGTTCGCTGGACGGCCTGTTCTCGCGCTCCGCGCCCTTCGGCATCCTGCAGGGGGTCAATGCCTCCAACCCGGGCAAGTTCAACGGCTCGGCCTGGTGGACGACCGCCGGCTATCGCCCCGACGTCTGGAGCGACTTCAGCCTCGAGGCCGCCGCCGAGGTTCCGCACTTCGAGTTTCCCGACGACCAGGCGTGGCTGGAAGCCAGGCTGCCGGACGCCGCCGCCTTCGGGCCACAGGATGGCGCCTACGCCTTCTGCAAGCCCGGCTGGCCGAAGGGCACGGCGCTCCCGAAGAACGCCGCCCTGGTGGCCTTCCCTGGCTGGCGCGACCCGGTCGGCTTCCAGCACCTGGAATGGGTCAAGGAGCATTGGGTGAAATGACTACGTCAACGACGACTTATCGCGGTCCGGCCATCCCGACAGTGCTGTTCGACAAGATCGCTGCTGGCGAAGTTTCGTTCCTGCTGTTCAGCGACCAATATGGCGTGCAGCGCGGGGACCGCATCGTTATCGGAGAGAACATCGATATTCCCGACGCTGACGCCCCGGACGGCAGGAAGATCGAGGCGAGGATTGACCTCGTGCTCGTGGGCGAGCCTTGGGGTCTCCGGTCCGGCTTTGTCGCCTTACAGCTCGCGCTCGACTAGAGGTGATCGACCCGGCCAAGGTCTGCCTATTCGTTCCGGGCCACCTGAAGAAGTTCAAGCTGGACCTGTTCAATCGGATCGGGGCGGCGATCGAGGCCAAGGGCGGGCGCGTGCTGCGCGCCGACCCCGCGCCGCTCGCCGAGCTGCCGGAGGAGATCATCCCGATCGTCGGCTGTATGCCCGAGGTGAAGCCGCTGCTGGACGGCTGGCGTGCGAGCGGGCGGCCGTTCATCTACTGGGACCGCGGCTATGCGCGGCGGATCTTCGCCACCGACCTGCCGACCGGCGAGAACGGCGGCTACTACCGCTGGCACCTGGGCGGTTTCCAGATGCAGGCCATCGCCGCCGTCCCCGGCGACCGCTGGGCTGCGCTGAAGACGCCAGTCTGGCCTTGGCACGCCGGCCGCCACATCGTCGTCGCCGAGCCGTCGCTGACCTACCAGCGATTCCACGGCATCGAGGGCTGGACCGGCCGGACCCTGGCGGCGCTGGCCGACCTGACCGACCGCCCCATCGTCGTCCGCGACAAGGAAATGCAGCGCTTCGGCCGCAAGCTGCATGAGGACATCGCCGGCGCCCACGCGCTGGTCACCCACGGCTCCAATGCCGCGGTCGAGGCGGCGATCATGGGCACGCCGGTGTTCGTCGATCCCGACAGCGCCGCGGCCCTGGTCGGCCTGACCAACCTCGACCGCATCGAGGCTCCGGTGACTGCCGACCGCGACCCCTGGCTGCGGTCGCTGGCCTACAGCCAGTTCAACGAGGCCGAGCTGGTCGACGGCACACTCTGGAGATTGCTATGCCCCGCGTGATCTTCGTCGCCGACTACATCTACACCCCCACGCTCGAGCGCCGGGTCTCCACGAAGTTCAAGTCCTCGCCACATCCGCGCCTGGTCAACCAGGACTGCGCGGACAAGGCGATCGCCGTCGGGCGGGCGCGTCTCGCCGATGCGAACGCCGCTCGCGCGAAGGCCCCGGGGTGCACGATGAATTCGGCCAGGCGTT
>JAZJXN010000068.1:0-11300 GCA_040390885.1 Pseudomonadota bacterium
GACGCGGCTGGGCCGCGTCCGGACAGCGGTCGTTCCTAGTTCACCTTCACCGGCAGCGACACGGACTGGCCGCGCACCGTCACCGACAGCAGCACGGTCGGACGGCCGGCCTTCTTGGCCGCGTCGACCGCGGCGGCCACATCCGCCGTCGAGCGGACGGCCTTGAGGTTGACCGAGTTGATCACCGCGCCGCTGGCGAGGCCGCGTTCGGCCGCGTCGGAGTCGCCGCGCACGCTGTCGACCAGCACGCCCTGGACTTCAGGCGGGATGCTGTAACGCTTGCGCGAGGCGGCATCGAGCGGGACCAGGCCCATGCCCAGAACATTGACGCGCTGGACGGCGGGCTTGTCGGGCGACTTCGCGGTCGCGCCGGTCTCTTCTTCGTCGTCGGCGCCGGTGCTGGAGGCCAGCTCCTGGTTCGACGGCCGCACGCCGGAGCGCACGTCGATGATCCGCTTCTTGCCGTCGCGCAGGACCTCGAGCTTCAGCACCTCGCCGGCGCGGCCGCGAGCGACCTCGCGGGTCAGGGCGGTGGAGGACTCGACCTTCACGCCGTTCACCGACAGGACGATGTCGTCGATCTGCAGGCCAGCCTTCTCGGCCGGACCGCCCGGCGTCACCGCCTTGATCACGGCGGCCTTGGTCCCGGGCATGCCCAGCGCATCGCCCATCTCGGCGGTGAAGTTCTGGATCTGGGCGCCGATGTAGCCGCGCACGACCTTGCCGCCGCTGATCAGCTGGCTGGTGATGCTGTCGGCCACGTCCGCCGGAATGGCGAAGCCGATGCCGACCGAGCCGCCCGTGGGCGAGAAGATGGCGCTGTTGACGCCGATCACGCGGCCGTAGACGTCGAAGGTCGGGCCGCCCGAGTTGCCGCGGTTGATTGGCGCGTCGATCTGGACGTAGTCGACGAAGCTGGACGAGTCGTCGTTCAGGTTGCGGCCATAGGCCGAAACGATGCCCGCGGTGGCGGTGCCGCCGAGGCCGAACGGGTTGCCGACGGTGATGACCCAGTCGCCGACGCGCGGCTTGGCCGAGTTCTCGAAGGTGACGAACGAGAAGTCCTTGCCCGGCACCTTGATGACGGCGAGGTCAGTGTTCTCGTCGCGGCCGACGACCGTGGCCTTCAGCTCACGCCCGTCCTTGAGGGTGACGGTGATCTCGTCGGCGCCCTCGACCACGTGGTTGTTGGTGACGATGTAGCCGTCGGCGGAGATGAAGAAGCCCGAGCCCGAGGACTGCTGGCGCGGACGGCCGGTGCCGTTTTCCTCTTCCTGGGCACCGTTTTCAGGCCCGCCCTTGCCCTGGGGGCCAAGGTCGAACGGGAAACCGCGGAAGCGCAGCGAGTTGGCGTCGACGCGCGAGCTGACGTCGATCGACACAACGGCCGGCGACACCTTCTCGAAGATATCGGCGAACGACATCGGCGCGCCCGGCGGCGGGGCGAACATCACGGAGCCTGCGGAGGCGGTGCGGATCAGCGGCGGCTGGGGCGCGGCCTCCGCCGGCGACATCCTCAGACCCACGCCCGCGAGTGCGGCGGCGGCGACGCCCGCGCCGGCCACGGCGCCTACAATAAATCCGGTCTTCTTCGCGACCATCGTCAATCCGTTCCTGTCCCCGCGTTGCGGGCCAATAGATAGCTACGTTCGATGCCAAAGAGCACAACAGCGCTCAAGTTATCTTTCCGTCATTCACCGTGGCCTTTCTAGGGCGGGCATGATTGCGCGATCGTATCAGGACTCCGCCTCGTCGATGAGGGCGGCCACCCGCGCCTCCTCGGCTTCGGTCAGGGCGGCCGCCGCCGGACGCTGGCGCAGCCGCGCGACCAGCAGCGCCAGACCCGCCAGCACTGCCAGCAGCGGCGTCAGCCACAGCAGCGCGTTGCCGAGGCTGAACGCCGGCCGCAGCAGCACGAACTCACCGTAACGGTCGGTCAGGAACGCCTTCACCTCGACCGGCGACCGTCCGGCCGCGACCTGCTCGCGCACAACCTGGCGCAGGTCGTGCGCAAGGTCGGCGTCGGAGTCGTCGATCGACTCGTTCTGGCAGACCAGGCAGCGCACCTCGCGGAAGATCTCACGCGCCGTCGCTTCCTGGGCCGGGTCGGGCAACCGCTCGGACGGATCCGAGGCGGCGGCGATGCAGGCCACGGCGGCGAGCATCAGGAAAACGCGTTGCGTGGTTCGGGACGCTCGCCCGAGCGCGCGCGCCTCACCATGACCAGCTTTTGCGCGAGTCATCCCGCGGAGCGGCGACGCCGCGTCTCGAAGGATGCAAAGAGCCGACCGCAACCCGCTCATCACTTCCTCCCGACGCCGAACCGAAGCCGACGGTCGGACAGGGACACCATCCCGCCGATCGCCATCAGCAGCGCACCGAGGAAGATCAGCTGAACCCACGGGTTGAAGTAGCCGCGCACCAGCCAGGCCGGCTGGCCCTGCGCGCCGGCGCGGCGCTCGCCGAGCACGATGTAGATCTGGTCGAGTCCGCGATGGCAGAGCGCCACCTCCGAGGTGGTCTGGCCGCCCGTGGGGTAGAACCGCCGCTCGGGCGCCGCATCGCAGATCGCCTTGCCGGCCCGGCGCACGGTGATGGCGCCGCGCTCGGCCAGATAGTTCGGTCCCTCGACGATCGCGACCTTGTCCAGCGACAGCTCATAGGCGCCGACCGACAGCCTGCCGCCGACTGACAGCGCCTCGGCCGCCTCGATCTTCCACGACACCTCGAACACGGCCCCGAGGGTGAAGACGCCGAGGCCCAGGTGCGCCAGGGTCATGCCCCAGGCGCCGCGCGGCAGCCCGACGAAGCGACGGCGCACCTCCGGCCAGGGCGCGCGGAAGGCGCGGGTGCGCTCGGCGACCTCGGCCACGACCCCGGCGATCAGCCAGAAGCCCAGCGCCAGCCCAGCCGCCGCCAGCGCCTTGCGCGGGCTGACCAGGGCGAAGGCGGTCAGGCCGGCGAACACCGCGGCGGCCGCGGCGATCTTCAGCCGGTCGACGCCATTGCGCAGGTCGCCGCGCTTCCAGGCGGTCAGCGGCCCGAACGGCAGCAGCAGCATGGCGACGGCCATCAGCGGCACGAAGGTCAGGTTGAAGAACGGCGGTCCGACCGAGACCGCCTCGCCGCTCATCGCCTCGCGGATCAGCGGATAGAGGGTGCCGAGCAGCACCGTCGCGGTCGCCGCCGTCAGCAGGATATTGTTGAGGACGATCAGGCTCTCGCGGCTGACCGGCGCGAACACCCCGCCCTGCGGCAGGGCCGGCGCCCGCCAGGAGAACAGCGCGAACCCGGCGCCGGACGAGATCCCGAGGATGGTCAGCAGCAGCACGCCGCGGGTCGGGTCGACGGCGAAGGCGTGGACGCTGGTCAGCACGCCCGACCGCACCAGGAAGGCGCCCAGCATCGAGAAGGTGAAGGCGGCCAGGGCCAGGAACACGGTCCAGCCGCCCAGCGCGCCGCGCTTCTCGGTGACGACGGCCGAGTGCAGCAGAGCCGCGCCGATCAGCCACGGCATGAAGCTGGCGTTCTCGACCGGGTCCCAGAACCACCAGCCGCCCCAGCCGAGCTCGTAGTAGGCCCAGAAGGCGCCGAGAGTGATGCCGATGGTCAGCATGCTCCAGGCCGCCAGGGTCCAGGGCCGCACCCAGCGCGCCCAGGCCGCGTCGACCCGGCCGCCGATCAGCGCGGCGGCGGCGAAGGAGAACACCACGGAGAAGCCGACGTAGCCGAGGTAGAGGAACGGCGGGTGGAAGGCGAGCGCCGGGTCCTGCAGCAGCGGGTTGAGCGAGCGGCCCTCGACGGGCGCGTCGACGAGGCGGGCAAGCGGGTTGGAGGCGAACACCGTATAGGCGAGGAACAGCACGCCCAGCGCGCCCTGCACGCCGAGCACGCGGCTCTTCAGAGCGGTGGGCAGCCCTTTGCCGAACACCGCCACCGCCGCGCCGTAGCCGGTCAGGGCCAGGCACCACAGCAGCATCGAGCCCTCGTGGCTGCCCCAGGCCCCGGCGACCCGGTAGAGCAGTGGCTTGGCGGTGTTGGAATTGGCCGCCACGTTGGCGACCGAGAAGTCGGAGCTGACAAAGGCGACCAGCAGCGCGGCCATCGCCGCCGCCACGGCCAGGAAGGCGCCGACGGTGGCCCCCTCGCCCGCCCCGGCCAGCGCCGCGCGGCGCGCGCCGGCGAAGCCCAGACCCGTCTGCGCCACGGTCAGGGCCAGGGCCAGGGCCAGGGCGAAGGCGCCCAGTTCAGCGGTCATAGGCTGGCTTTCCGCCATCGCCGCGCCACTCGCCCTGTTCCTTCAGGGCGTCGGACACTTCCTTGGGCATGTATTTCTCGTCGTGCTTGGCCAGCACCCGCTTGGCGACGAACACGCCGCCGGCGTCGAACGATCCTTCCGCGACGATCCCCTGCCCTTCGCGGAACAGGTCCGGCAGGTCGCCCTGATAGACCACGCGGCTGGTGGCCTGCTGGTCGGCGACGGTGAACTCGACGCGGCCGTCGGGGTGCTTGCGGACGCTGCCGGCCTCGACCAGTCCGCCCAGCTGAACGGCGCGACCGGTCGGCACGTTCGCCGCCTGGGCCTGGGCCGGGGTGTAGAACAGCGAGATCGAGTCCCGCAGGCCCCACAGGGTCAGGCCGACCGCCAGGGCCAGCACCGGCGCGATGGCCAGCAGAATGGTCAGGCGACGGCGCGCCTTGCGCGACTTGGGCCAGAAACTCATCGCGGCGCCTCCGCGGCCTGGTCGAGCGCTCGCAGCACGTCGGGCTTGTCCTTGTAGCGTTCGCGGGCGGCGGCCAGCGCGGCGTCGCGCTTGCCGGTGTCGCCGAGCACGGCCCAGGCGCGGACAAGCCGCACCCAGCCCTGGGGGTTGTCCGGTTCGGCCTCGAGCCGGGCGGCCAGCCCCTCGACCATGCCGCGGATGGCGGCGGCGTCGGGGATGTCGCCGCTCTGAGCCTGGGCCTGGGCCTGGGGTCCGGGCAGCGAACCGGTCTGCTCGACGGCGGCGATCTCGGCGGCGAGGCCGGCGCGGTTGGGATCGTCCGCGGGCAGCGACGCCAGCAGCGTGCGCCAGCCGGCCAGCCCCTCGGCCTTGCGGCCGTCGGCGATGTCGGCCCGGGCCAGGAAGTAGCGCGCGCTCAGGGAGGCGGGGTCGCGGCGCAGGGCCTCGGCGAAGGCGGTGCGGGCGTCGGGCCCGATCTGGCCGTCGGCCTCGGCCATGAAGGCCTCGCCCAGCGCGGCCCAGAGATCGGCGCGCTCGGGGGCGATGGCCACGGCGCGGCGCAGGGCGGCGGCGGCGGCGGGCCGGTCGCCGGCGGCGAGCTCCGCCAGGGCGAGGTTGCGGAAGGCCTCGGCGTCACGCGGCCGCTCGGCGGTCACGGCCCGCAGCACGGCGGCGATCCTGGGAGCGTCGAGCGTGGCGGGATCCCCGGCGCGCCATTCGGCCAGCCGGCGGCCATAGGGCTGGTCGTCCATCCCGGGCGACCCGACCGCCAGGTAGACGCCGACCCCGAGCAGGGGCGCGAGAACGGCGACGGCGAGGGCGACGCGGCGTCCGCCGATCGTCGGCGCAGGCTGGACGTCGTCGGCGGCGGTCAGCAGACGGCGGCCGGCCTCGGCGCGGGCGGCGCGGAGCTCGCCCTCGGGCAACAGTCCCCGGGCGGCTAGGTCGTCGATCTCGGCCAGCTGGCGGCGGTGCACGGCGAGGGCGGGGTCACCCTCGTCCAGACGGCGCTCGGCCGTCCGCGCGCCGTGCAGCATCAGCCAGCCGACGGCCGCCGATAGAGCCGCCGCGGCGATCCAGAATGCGAACATGGCGGCGTGTTAGCGGATCATGCGGCCTTATGCGAGAGGTCAGGCCGCCGCGGCGCGTCGCAGGATCAGGGCGCCGCTCTTCTTGTCACGGGACAGCGACAACAGCCGCGCCGCGACGTCGAGATATTCCCTCGCCCGCTCGTCGTCTTCGATGTCGCCCAGGCGCATCTGCTCGAGCAGGTCGTCGGCGTACTGGTCGATTCGTTTGGACAGGGTCTCGAGCACCCGCGTGCGCAGCCCTCCGAAGCCGCCGTCACTGGCGCAGGACCGCACTTCGTCGGCGAAGGTCAGAAGGCCCAAGGCCCAGGTGATCGCCGCCTCGTCGGGCGCGTCGTCGAGCTTGGGCATGGTCGAGACCAGCCGCCCGGAATAGCGGATCTTCTGAATCGGCAGGGCGAAGGCGGCGGCCTCGTCGATCTCGCGCAGCCGCATCTCGACGGCGCCGGCCAGGGCCAGCTTCAGCTTGGCGATCCGCTGCCCCCAGGGCGCATCCCTGGAGAGCTGGATCGACTGTTCGAACTCGTCCATCTCCTCGATCGCCCGCTGCACCGCGGCGGCGGCGCGCCGGGCGACCTCGACCCCGGCTCCGGGGCGCAGGACCCGCACCTGCTCGACCCGCGCCTCGATGTCGGCCAGGGCGCGCTCGCCGAACAGGGCCAGTTCGGAGGACGCCAGGTAGCGCTCCCCCGGATGCTCCATGATCGAGGTGGCGATGCGCAGGATCAGCCACGGCTGTGCCAGGTGGGACGCCAGCATCTCGAACAGCAGCGGCCCGCCGCCCTCGCTGACCGCCTCTGCGTCGCGGTACGCGAGCCGCGCGGTGGCCTTCCGCTCCTCGGTCATCCGCTGCAGCCAGTCATTGATCTTCATCAGCGGCGGCCGCGCGATCGGCGCGATCTCGAGCGCCAGGATCAGTGTCCGCGACAGCTCCGGCTGGACCGAATCGCAGATCGCGACGGCGGCCGCGAAGTCGCGCTGCGCGCCGGCCTTCATGCCCTCCGCGGCCAGACCGCAGAGGCGGTCGAAGATCTCCGGCCAGGGCTCTTCGGGATCGATGTAGTAGCAGGCGTCTACGGCGGTCTGAACCTGTTTGGGATGCTCTGCCTTGAGGCCGCGCCAGAGGGCGCTCAGCGCCGGGCGCGGAAACGCCGGGCGTCCATCCTCGGCGGGCGGGCCGAACAGGGCGGCGACGGGCTGCAGCGTGGTGAAGCGCACCGAGCGCTCGGCGATCTCGGCCTCGACCAGGGCCCCGACGGCGGCCAGGGCGCCGGTTGAACCGCTCTTGCAGACCGCCCGCTCCAGTTCCCGGACGACGTGGTCAGGAGAGGCGGCGACCAGGCCTTTCAGCATGGCGATCTTGTCGTCTGAGAGTCCGGGCATAGGGTCTCGTGCGCGGAGTCGATATGACCCCGGGGAATCCTTGCGCGTTTTGGGTTAATGCTCCTGAAACGCCGAGTTTCAGGTCTCGGCGCGGGGCAGCACCAGCGCGACCTTCAATCCGCCCAGGGACGAGTCGTCGAGGGCCAGCGAGCCGCCGTAGGCGCGGGCCAGCTCGTCGACGATGGCCAGGCCCAGCCCGGATCCGGGCGCGCTCTCGTCGATGCGGGCGCCGCGCTTGAGCGCATCCTCGCGGCGGTCGGCGGGCAGGCCCGGGCCGTCGTCCTCGACCACCAGCCGAAGGGTCTCGGCGCCATCGGTGGTGGCGGTGACGCGGACCTTGCGCCGGCACCACTTGCCGGCGTTCTCGATGACATTGCCGGCGATCTCGAGCAGGTCCTGCTTCTCGCCGCGGAAACAGAGGTCGTCGGGGCAACGCCAGTCGATCTCGACGCCCTTGTCCTGGAAGATCCGCTCCAGGGTCACGGCCAGCTCGTCGATGACCGGTTCGACCAGGGTCCGCTCGCCCAGCGTCTGCGAGCGGGCGGCGGCGCGGGCGCGGCGCAGGTGGTGCTCGACGTGGTTCTTCATGGCGTCGGCCTGGCGGCTGACCACCTCGGCCAGCTGGCCGGGCTGCTGCTGGGCTTCGGTCAGCATCACCGAGATCGGCGTCTTCAGGGCGTGGGCGAGATTGCCGACGTGGGTGCGCTGGCGCTCGACGACGTCCTGGTTGTGGGCGACCAGCGCGTTCAGTTCGGTGGCCAGGGGGTCGAGCTCGGTCGGATAGTCGCCGACGATGCGCTCGGCCTTGCCCTTGCGCACCTCGGCCACCTCGCGCCGCAGCCGGAACAGGGGCTGCAGGCCGACGCGGACCTGGATGAAGATGGCCGAAAGGATGCCGGCGCCGAGCGCGATCAGGGCGCCGGCGGTGAGCAGGGCGAAGCGGCCCGCCTCACGGTCGACCGGCGAACGGTCCTCGGCGGTCAGAATGATCACCGGCGCGTCGCGCTCCGGCAGCTGGACCTGCATGCCGCTGGCGCGCAAAGGCTGGTCGAGCGGCCCGTCGCCGCGGAAGAAGACCTGGGTCCCGGGCTTCGAGGCGATCTCCGCGATCACCTCGTCGGGGACCTTCAGCTCCATGTCGAACAGCGAGCGTGAGCGCTCGATCGGCCTGATCTTGCCCGACGCCGCGTGCTCGGCGATCTCCCAGTAGCGGCCTGAATAGACGCGCAGCGCCCGCATGTCGGTCAGGGCCGGCGCCAGCACCTTGCCGTCCTCGATGCTGATGCCGGCGTTGAGGCCCTCGGTCAGCTCGATCAGGTTCTGGTCGAAACGGCGCAGCGCGGCCTGCTGGAAGAAGGCCGTCAGGGCGATGCCGGTGACGATGAGGACGAGAAGGCTCCAGCCCGCCGCCAGCAGGACCAGCCGCCCGACGAGCGAGCGGCGGCCAAGGCCCGGCAGGCGGGGCAGCTTCACGCGGCGTCCTCTCCCGCGAGCGGAACGAGCCGATAGCCAAGGCCGCGCACCGTCTCGATGCGGTCGGCGCCGACCTTCTAGCGGACCCGGCCGATGAACACCTCGATGGTGTTGGAGTCACGGTCGAAGTCCTGGTCGTAGAGATGCTCGACCAGCTCGGTGCGGCTGATCACCCGGCCCTGGTGCATGATCATGTAGTGCAGCAGGCGGTACTCGAGCGAGGTCAGCCGCAGCGGCTCGCCATTCACGTTCGCCCGCGCCGAGCGAGGGTCCAGGCTCAGGCCGCCGCAAGCCAGGTTCGGCGTCGCATGGCCGGCCGACCGCCGCAGAAGGGCGCGCAGCCGAGCCAGCAGTTCCTCGGTGTGGAACGGCTTGGTCAGGTAGTCGTCGGCCCCGGCGTCGAAGCCAGCGACCTTCTGGCTCCAGTTATCGCGGGCGGTGAGGATCAGCACCGGGGTGGCGATGCTCTCGCGCCGCCACCGTTCGAGCACCGAGACGCCGTCGATCTTGGGCAGGCCCAGGTCGAGGATTACCGCGTCGTAGGGCTCGGCCTCGCCGAGATAGTGGGCTTCCTCGCCATCGGCGGCGTGATCGACGGCGTAGCCGGCGTCGGCCAGGGCCAGCTTGAGCTGACGCGACAGGTCAGGATCGTCCTCGACCAGCAGGATGCGCATGGGTTTCCTCAGTTCCGTCCGATGATCGAGCCGCTGCGGGCGTCGACGATGTAGTCGATGCGGCGGCCGTCGTTGGTCTGCCAGCGCACGCGATAGACGGGGCGGTCGCCGCCGCCTTCGAGACCAGCGTCGAGCAGCCGTCCCGGCGTCTGCCGGGCGATGTTGCGGATGACCTGCTCCAGCGGCACCAGCCGGCCGCCGCGGACGCCCTCGCGGGCGTCGTCGCCGCGCGGGGCCCAGCTGTCGCCGAGGGAGTTGCCGCGCGGCCGGTCGCGATCGCGATCGCCCTGGTCGCCGCGGCCACTGCCGCCCCGGCCGCTGCGCTCATTGCCGCCGCCGCCCTTGCCGCCGCCTGCCTGCTCGCGGCAGGCCTTGCCGCCCTTGCCCTGCGGGCAGTCAAAATAGGCGCGGCCCCCTTGGGCATGCGCGGTCAGGGCCGGGACCGAAGTCCCGACCAGCACGGCTGCAAAGATGGCGACGAAGCGGTTCATGCCCAGGGTTCTAGGCGCCCATGGCTGAATGCGGGCTGAATGAAGCCTTTATGCAGAGGGTGCGGCGCCCTGTCACGCGCACTCAGCGCCGCCGGGGCGAGTAAGGCCGTTCCTTGCGCCAGCGCTCGGCGAACTTCTCCAGCTCGGAGTCGACCACCTCCGGCAGGGTCACGACCAGCCGCGCCATCAGGTCGCCGCGCTTGCCCTTGGCGTCGACGAAGCCGCGGCCCTTGAGACGCAGCTGCGCGCCGCTGTTGGAGCCCTTCGGCACCGTCAGGGTCACAGGCCCGTCGGGCGTCGGCGCCTCGACCTTGCCGCCCAGCACCGCGTCGGGGACCGAGATCGGCAGGTCCATGTGCAGCGCCGCGCCGTCTCGACGATAGAGAGCATGCGGCCGGAAGCTGATCTCGATCAGCGCATCGCCGGCCCCGCCGCGCCCCTGGGCGCCCTGCCCCTTCAGGCGCAGGACCTGGCCCTCCTGGGCCCCCTTGGGAATGTTCACCTCGAGCGTACGGCCGTCGGAGAAGGCGATCCGCTTCTTGCCGCCGCGGATCGCCTCTTCCAGGTCGATGTCGAGCCGGGCGCGCAGATCAGCGCCCTTCGACGGGCCGCCGAAGCCGAAACCGCCGCGGCCGCCGCCGCCGCCGCGCGCGCCGAAGGCCTCGCCGAACAGGTCATTGATGTCGATGCCCTCGAACCCGGGGCTGCCGGGACCGGGGCGATAGCGGCCGCCGGACGCACCGCCGGCGCCGGCCCCGAACGGACTCCCGCCCGCATAGCCCGGATGCTGCTCGCGCCCGTCGGCGTCGATCTCGCCGCGGTCGAACTTCTTGCGCTTGTCGACGTCGCCGATGATGTCGAAGGCGCCGGAGACACGCTTGAATCGCTCCTCGGCGGACGCATCCCCGGGATTGGCGTCAGGGTGGTACTGCTTGGCAAGCTTGCGGAACGCCTTGCGGATGTCGTCCGCACTGGCGCTGCGCTGTACGCCCAGCTCTACATAAGGATCGCCTGCCAACGTCCCCTCGGTCCGTGGAATCTGAAGGTCTCTGAGATAGAGCGTCTGCGTCGCTAACGCCACAGAAGACGGTGCGTCTCCGCGCCCCATCCGAAAACCGCCGAGCGCTGGGCGACGCGCACCGACAGCGGATCGGGTATTCCTCCAGCGAAATCAGAGACCTGCATCGCACTGCTCCAGACGAAGCGCGGCTCGGTGGTTTCGACGGTCCTGACCACGGCCTCGCCGTCCAGGATCTCCAGCCGATAGCGCTGGGCCTCCTCCGACAGCGGCGGCTCGACCTCCCAGCCGTCGCCGCCCAGTCGCGCCCGGCGAATCCAGTGCAACAGCACCGCTCCGTCGGCCGCGGCCTCGCGCCGCAGATGGGCCGGGCTCCAGGGCCGCGCCGCCAGGCCGCGCCAGACGGCGGTGGCCTCGGTCGTCGACGGTCCGCCTGGCGGCCCCCCGGC
>JAZJXN010000068.1:11310-11999 GCA_040390885.1 Pseudomonadota bacterium
AGATGGCGACTTCCACCTGCCGGGTCTCCATTGTCAGCGGCAGCCCGCGCTCGGACAGCGCCATCTCGGCCCTGACCAGGGTCTCGTCGAGCACAACGACCGCCGCGCCGGCCGGCGTCAGCGCGGCCATCGCCGGATCGCTGCCCGCCTGCCCGCGCAGCAGGCCGCATAGGGTCCAGACGTTGGCGGAGACGGGCTCGGCGGCGAGGAACTGCAGGATCTCCCACGCCCCGCCGGCGCCGCGCACGGCGAGGGCGTTGGCGCCCGCCAGCACCGCCGGGAGCGAGCGGCTCTGCAGCGAAGCGCCCTCTATCAACACGGTCACCCGCCCGCCCCGATCCAGCCGGTGCAGCGGCCCCGCCGGCAGTTCGGTCAGGGTCTGGCCTACGCTCGCCGGCTGCGCGGCCGTGGCGCGCGGCGTCAGCGCCTCGACCGACAGGCCGGCGTGGATGTCGAGGTCGCGCCAGGGCTCGGCGGCGACAGCGACCAGCGGCCGCGCGTCGGTCTCGCGTCCCGGCAGCGGCGGCAGGTCGAGAATCCACAGCAGCGGCGGCCCGGCGGGCTCGACCGGCGGCGCCGGCGTCCAGTCGATGGCGCCGCCAGCCCCGGCCGCCGGCTCGCAGACGCTCAGCAGCGCGCGGGGGCGTTCGTCCAGCTCGATCCGCTCGACCCGCCACAGGCGCGCGTCT
>JAZJXN010000069.1:0-12996 GCA_040390885.1 Pseudomonadota bacterium
ATGTCCGACATCTGCGAGAAGCCGATCGACTTGCGCTGCAGCTTCCGCCAGATCGAGAACGGGTGCTTCTCGCGGCCGAACACCCGCGCCGGGATGCTCTCCTTGTCGAGCAGCTTGACGATGTCGGTGGAGACCTGCTCGACGGCCTTGCCCTGATCGGCGCGCATCGCCTCCAGGCGGCGGATGAGCGCGTTGCGGGCCACGGGGTTGAGATGCTCGAAGGCCAGTTCCTCGAGCTCGGTGCAGATGCGGTGGCAGCCGATGTTTCGGGCCAGCGGCGCGTAGATGTCCAGGGTTTCGCGGGCGATCCGCTCGCGCTTGGCCGGGCTCTTGATGAAGCCGAGCGTGCGCATGTTGTGCAGCCGGTCAGCCAGCTTGACCATCAGGACGCGCACGTCCTTGGAGATGGCGAGGATGAACTTGCGCAGGTTCTCGGCCTGGCGGGTGTGCTCGGCGGCGAGTTCCAGCTTCGAGAGCTTGGTGACGCCCTCGACCAGCTCGGCCACCTCTTCCCCGAACAGCGCGGCGATGTCCTCGCGGGTGACCGAGGTGTCCTCGATCACGTCGTGCAGGAGGGCGGTGACGATGGAGGCGGTGTCCAGCCGATACTCGGTCAGGATCCCGGCGACCTCGATCGGGTGCGCGAAATAGGGATCGCCGGAGGCGCGAGTCTGGGCCCCGTGCATGCGCACCGCATAGACGTAGGCGCGGTTCAGCAGCTCCTCGTCCGCGCTCGGGTCATAGGCCCGGACGCGCTCGATCAGTTCATACTGGCGGAGGAACTTGGGACGCGCGGCGGCCTTGGCCACCGGCGATTTTGGAGCCGGCTGAGCCGGCTCCACAGGCGAGTTCGTGGAAGGGGCGGCCTCGGCCGCCTCGATAATGAGGGGTTCTGATCCTTCCGGACTCAGTACCGCTCCTCCTGACCGCCATCGCGGTCACTCTGCAGGGCGCGGAGCAGCTCGGCTTCGCTCATCTGCATGTGCGTCGGATCCGACAGCAGGGCGACGGTCTCGGCCTCTTCTTCAGCCTCGGTCCGCTCGTCCACGCGCTGCAGCGTGCTGATCAGGCCTTCCTTCAGCGCTTCGTTGTCGACGACGTCGTCGGCGATTTCGCGCAGGGCCACGACCGGGTTCTTGTCGTTGTCGCGGTCGACCATGATCGCCGAGCCGGCCGAAATGGCGCGGGCGCGGTGGGCGGCGGCGAGGACGAGGCCGAAGCGGTTCGGGATCTTCTCGACGCAATCTTCGACGGTGACGCGGGCCATGGATTCTCTCGGAAGGGTATTGGAACCGGGCTACATAGAGTTTTGCGCCCCATTGTGCAACGCCGCAAGGGCGCGGACAGACGTCGCACATCACGGTTTGGGTGTTCGCCGGCTTTTCCACCCCCTCCGTCATCCCGGGCCTGGCGCCCGGCCCCCCTCGTTCAGCTGAACCGTGAGCACGCGAGGTCATGCTGCACCTGCGGCCGACACAGGGGTCCTCGTCACCAGGCCGCGGATGACAGTGTTGAAATGACGCCGACAGCGCCTCTACGCCGGAGCAGCGTCCTCGCCGACCGTAGCGTTGGCCGAGAGGGTCGCGGCGGTCTCGCCGTTGACGGGGTGGCGCCAGTCCGGCGCGATCTCGGCCAGCGGGCCCATCACGAACAGCCGCTCGTGGGCGCGCGGGTGCGGCAGGGTCAGGCCCGGTTGGTCAATCACAGCGCGGCCATGGGCGATCAGGTCGAGGTCCAGGGTGCGGGCAGCGTTGGCCTCCCCCCTCGCCCGGCCGAAGTCGCGCTCGATGGCATGCAGGGCGGCCAGGGTCTCCGCCGGCGACACCGCGGTCGCGACCAGGGCCACGCCGTTGAGGAAGGCCGGGGCGGTCGGGTCCGGCCAGGCGGCCGAGGACCACCAGCCGGACCGGGCCAGGACGGACAGTCCGTTCGCCTCGAAACGCGCCAGCGCGGCCTCGAGCAGGGCCTCGCGGGAGGCGAACGCTCCCGCTAGGCTGCTACCCATAGCCACGACCACGGATTCGTCCGGACTGATTTGAGCTGTTTTATTCAAGGATTTGAAATCATGGCATTTTACCCGACCGACAGGCTGGCCCTGTTTGTCGATGGCGCCAACCTCTACTCGCAGGCCAAGGCGCTCGGTTTCGACATCGACTACAAGAAGCTGCTGGACGAGTTCCGCAAGCGCGGGGTGCTGATCCGGGCCTACTACTACACCGCCCTGGTCGAGAACGGCGACGACTTCTCGCCGATCCGGCCGCTGGTCGACTGGCTCGACTACAACGGCTTCGCGGTGGTGACCAAGCCGGCCAAAGAATACACCGACGCCACCGGCCGCAGGCGCTGGCGCGGCGACATGGACATCGAGATCGCGGTCGAGATGATGCAGCTGGCCGGCCAGGCGGACCACATGGTGCTGTTCTCCGGCGACGGCGACTTCCGCGCCGTGGTCGAGGCCGTGCAGCGCAAGGGCGTGCGGGTGACCGTGGTCTCCACCGTCAAGTCGCAGCCGCCGATGTGCAGCGACGACCTGCGCCGCCAGTGCGACAACTTCGTCGACCTCGCCGACCTCGGCGACATCATCGGCCGCCCGGCGCGCCAACATGCGCCGCGCTTCCTGCAGGACGCCCCACAGCGCACGCGCGCCGAGATCGAGGCCGACGATGAGGCCTAGTTTCACGGTGAGGGGCGCGCTCGCTTCGATCCTCCCCTCTGGGGGAGATGGCTCGGCGACGCCGAGACGGAGGAAGTCAGGTTGCGAAACCCCCTCCGTCACCGCTTCGCGGCGACAGCTGCCCCAGAGGGGAGCATCTTCGTGAGCGTGCTCTCCGAACCGCCGCGCGACTGTCCGCTGTGCCCGCGGCTGGTCGCCTACCGGATGGAAAACCGGGCGCAGAACCCGGACTGGTGGAACGGCCCTGCCCCGTCCTTCGACAGCAGCACGGCCACCTCGCGCCTGCTGATCGCCGGCCTTGCCCCCGGCCGCACTGGCGCCAATCGCACCGGCCGCCCGTTCACCGGCGACCATGCCGGGGTGCTGCTCTACGAGACCCTGAAGAAGACCGGTTTCGCCGAGGGCCGGTACGATCCCGACGGCGACGACGACCTGCGGCTGATCGACTGCACGATCACCAACGTCGTCCGCTGCGCCCCGCCGCTGAACAAGCCGGAGACCTCCGAGGAGAAAACCTGCAGCCCGTTCTTCGCCAGCAAGCTGGCCGAACTGCCCGACCTGAAGGTCATCGTCACCCTCGGCGACGTGGCCCGGCGCAGCGTGCTGCGGGCGATGGGGCTGAAGGCGTCGCTGGGCCAGCCCGGCCACGGCTCGCAGTTCCAGGCCGGCGGCTACACCATCCTCAACAGCTACCACTGCTCGCGGCTGAACACGAACACCGGCCGGCTGACCCCGGCGATGTTCGAGGACATCTTCCTGCGGGTGCGGGCGTTGCTGGCCGAAGGCTAGGCGCGGTCAGCGGCAGCGGCTGTTGTCGCCCCGCATCCAGCGCTTGCCGTCGAGATAGAGGCCGTCGCTGCCGTCAGCGACGCTGAAGCTGAGCTCCCGCCCGTCCTGCGCCGTCAGGGTCAGGCGACCGCCGCCGAGCGCGCCGGACGCGCTCCAGCGGCCGTTGTGACCGCCGCGGAAGGCGCCGCTGGCGACGCCCGCCGTGGCCCCGCCGCCGTCCGCGCTCATGGCGTAGCTGCCGTCCGAACAGAGCCAGATCTCCTGCTTCTCGTGATAGCCGGAGCCCGAAAAGAAGCGGACCAGGTAGCGCCCCTTCAGATAGGCCGCCAGGGCGCCGCCGGTCGGCGCGGCCGCGGGCTTCACAACCGCCGTCTGCATCATTCGCGCCTGCGTCGCCCGCATCGCCTCGACCGTGGCGGCGGGCGAGATGCCGATCAGGGCCATCGCCCGACCGGCGTCCTGGCGGCGGATCATCACCACCGCCTTGCCGGGAATCCGCGTCCCCCGGACCGCATAGTCGTTGCTGACGTAGTCGCCGACAGCGCGCGGCTGGCCCGTCGGGGTCAGGACAATGCCGCCGCCCAGATCAACCGGTGCGGTCAGCTGGGCGCGAATGACGGCGTCGCTTGCCTGGTCGAGCGTGGCGATGATGGTGGTGTCGCCGTCAGGGCCGACCATGACGATGCGCTTGGCGTCGGCCGGGGTCGCCCGCCAGCCCCTCGGCGTCTGCAGGGTCAGGCCCTCTGAGACGGTGACCGGCGTCGTGCCTTGCGCCTGGGCCGGCGGCGGGGCCACGGAACAGCCCGACGCGACGACGGCCAGCGCCAGGCAAAGGCCTCGCAGCCTGCGGGAGAGGAGATCCGAATAACCGGGCACGACGAACCTCGCGAGACTGGAGCCGACAGCGGCTACGCCGGACGGTAGTCGCAGGGCGGGCCAGGTCCAGACCTCGCGGCCGCGGTGCGCTAGGATGCAACAACTTGCAACGAGGAGACCGCCCGATGACCCGTCCCACCCTGCCCCTCGAAGGCGGCTGCCGCTGCGGCCAGGTGTGGATCAAGGTCAGCGCCCCGCCGATGATGACCATGGCCTGCCACTGCACCGGCTGTCAGCGGATGACGGCCAGCGCGTTTTCGCTGAGCGCCATGATCCCCGCCGCCGGCTTCGAGGTCATCGCGGGCGAGCCGGTGATCGGCGGCCTGCACGGCGCCGACGTCCACCACTGGTTCTGCCCCAACTGCATGAGCTGGGTGTTCACCCGCGCCGCCGGCGCGGACTGGTTCGTCAACGTCCGCGCCACCTTGCTCGACGACGCGCGCTGGGCGACGCCGTTCCTGGAGACCTACACCAGCGAGAAGCTGGACTGGGTCACGACGCCGGCGAAACACAGATTCGCCAGGTTCCCGGAGATGGCGGACTACGAAGGGCTGATGAAAAACTACGCCGAGAGCGTCAGGCCCTAGTCCCGGTCGCCCTTCATCAGCCGCGCCTTGTCGCGCTGCCAGTCGCGTTGGGCGGTGGCCTCGCGCTTGTCGTGGGCCTTCTTGCCCTTGGCGAGGCCGATCTCCAGCTTCGCCAGGCCCTTCTCGTTCCAGTAGAGCTTGAGCGGGATGATGGTCCGCCCTTCCCGCTGGATCGCGCCGATCAGCTTGCCGATCTCCTTGCGGTGCAGCAGCAGCTTCCGGTGGCGGCGGGGCTCGTGGTTGAAGCGGTTGCCGCCCGAATAGGGCGGGATGTCGGCGTTGATCAGGACGATGTCCTTGCCTTCGACCGACGCGTACGACTCCGCGATGTTGGCCCGGCCGACACGCAGGCTCTTCACCTCTGTGCCGGTCAGCATGATGCCGGCCTCGAACGTCTCCTCGACGAAGTAGTCGTAGCGGGCGCGGCGGTTCTCGGCGATCAGCTTGCCGACCTGGGGCACTAGTTGATGACCCCGGCTTCACGCATCGCTTCGAGGATCACCGGCTTGGCGGCCTCGGCGCAGGGCGCGATCGGCAAGCGCACCTCGTCCGAGCACAGACCCATATGGGCCATGGCGAACTTGGTCGGCGACGGCGAGGCGTCGAGGAACAGCGCCTTGTGCAGCCGGATCAGGCGATCCTGCCAGTAGAGGGCGGTCTCCCAGTCGCGGGCCATGCAGGCGTTGTAGAAGGTGGCCACCGCTTCCGGCGCGACGTTCGAGGTCACGCTGATGGCGCCGTGGCCGCCGTGGGCCATGTAGCCGAGACCCGTGGGATCGTCGCCGGTCAGCAGCACCCACTCGTCGCCGCAGGTCAGGCGCTGGATGCTGATGCGGGTCAGATCAGCCGTGGCGTCCTTGACCCCGACGATGTTGGGCAACTTCGCGAGGCGCTCGAAGGTGTCATTGGAGATGTCGACGACCGTGCGGCCGGGCACGTTGTAGGTGATAACCGGGATCTGGACCGCGTCGTTGATCGCCTCGTAGTGGCGGTAAAGACCTTCCTGGCTCGGGCGATTGTAGTAGGGCGCGACGACCAGCACGGCGTCGGCGCCGACAGTCTTGGCGTGTCGCGCCAGGTCGATCGCCTCGGAGGTCGAGTTGGAGCCGGCGCCGGCGATCACCGGTACGCGGCCGCGCGCGGTGTTTACGCACAGCTCGACCACCCGCTTGTGCTCTTCATGGCTCAGCGTCGAGGTCTCGCCGGTGGTGCCGGCGGGAACCAGCCCGTGGATGCCGCCAGCGATCTGGCGCTCGACAAGGGCCACGAAGGCGTCCTCGTCCATCGCACCGTCGCGGAAGGGCGTGATCAGGGCGGTAAACGCGCCCCGGAAGGGAATGTGGACCATGACTTGTCGCAAAAGGCCGTGAGATCGCCGCTTTCCGTTGCGGCTATGGGGTGGGCGCGGACAATATGTCCCCGCACTAGGGCTTCGCAATGGCCCGCGCACGTTTGAGTCGCTCAGGAGACGTTGGTTTGACGCTTGTCGGTCGGAAGATGGGGTTGGGGGCGGTTCTGACCGCGATCGTGGCGACCACGGCGGGAGCGCAATCCACCGCGCCCGGCACGCCGCAACTGGTGTCCACGCCTCAGACGGCCTACCGCCAGTCGCTGTCCGACATGGACGCCGCCAACCTGCGCGCCGCCCTCACCGGAACCTCCGCGGCCTCGATCCGCATGGCCATGGGATCGATCCAGGATCCGGTCGCCCGCAAGATCGCGCTGTGGTCGCTGGCCGACCGCGCCCCCGAATCGATGAGCTTCTTCGAGATCGATTCCGCTCGCCGCGACCTCAACGGCTGGCCTCGCCAGGCCAAGCGCCAGGCGACGGCTGAAAAACTTCTGGAAACCGCCGGCATGCAGCCGGCCCAGATGATCGCCTGGTTCGGCGGCGCCGAACCGGAGACCGCCGAGGGCGCCATGGCCCTGGCCGGCGCCCTGCGCGCGACCGGCAAGGATGCCGAAGCCAAGGATCTGATCCGCCGCTGGTGGCGCGAGAAGATGTTCGACGCCGATCCCCAGCGCTCGATGCGGTCCCGCTTCGGCCAGTACCTGACCGAGGACGATCATCTGCGCCGGGCCGACGTCCTGCTCTATGGCCAGCAGGGGCCGGCGGCGCGAGAGCACATCGCCACCCTGACGGGCTCCTAGGGAGCAGGAACCGAAGGCACGAAGATCACCGATGAGCAGGCCGCCTACTTCCGGCGCCAGGGCATGGACAGCGCCGTGCGCGGCCTGGCCAGGGGCTTCAAGGCCGCCCCGACCAACGAGCTCGGCGGCCGGGTCTGGAAGGAAGATCGCAAGCGCATCGCCATCGACGCGTTCCAGGCCCGGGACTTCCAGGCTGCCTACGGCGCCGCCGCCAACACCGGGGCGTCGAAGGGGGTCGAGGCGTCCGAGGCGGAGTTCTTCGCCGGCTGGATGGCGCTCTCGAGGCTCAACGACCCGACGCTCGCGGCCAAGCACTTCGCCATTCTCGCCGACGCCGGCACCTCGCCGCTGACCCGCAGCCGCGCCCTCTACTGGCAGGGCCGCGCCGCCGAGGCGCAGGGCGACCGCGCCGGAGCGCAACGCTTCTATCTGCAGGGCGCCGAGCTCTACACCACCTTCTACGGCCAGCTGGCCGGTGAGAAGGCGGGCCTCAAGACCCTGACCCTCGGCAAGGAGCCCGTGATCACCAGCGCCGATCGCGCCCGATTCGAAGGGCGCGAACTGGTCCGCGCCGCCCGCATCCTCTTCGAGAGCGGCAATCGCGACACCTTCAAGATCTTCGCCCTGCACATCGACGACACCCTGCCGACAGCGGCTGAAGCGGCGCTGCTCGTCGATCTCGCGCGGAACTATGGGGACCAGGACACCGCCATGCGCGCGGTCCGCACGGCCGCCCAGCGCAACATGATCCTGCCCGAGCGCGGCTATCCGATTCTGAACTACGAGGTCGTTCCCGGCGACGCCGAGAAGGCCTTCGTGCTGTCGATCACCCGCCAGGAAAGCAACTTCGACCCGCGCGCCCGCTCCGGCGCCGACGCCCGCGGCATGATGCAGCTGCTCCCGGCCACGGCCCGCTCGACCGCGCGCGGCATGGGGGTCGAGTATAGCGAAGGGCGGCTGTGGGAGGCCGACTACAACATGAAGCTCGGTGCCCGGTACCTTGGCAGCATCATCGACAACTTTGGCGGCAGCTACATCATGGCCGCGGCCGGCTACAACGCCGGACCGGGCCGGCCGCTGCAGTGGATCAAAGACTGCACAGACCCCCGCGCACCGGGCACGGACCCGCTCGACTTCATCGAGTGCATACCGTTCTCGGAGACCCGCAACTACGTCATGCGCACCACCGAAACGATGATGATCTATCGCGCCCGGCTGAACGGCGGCAGCACGCCGCTGACGCTGGCCAGTGAGATCAAGCGCGGGACCAAGCCCACCGTCTCGACGGGCCCCCGCCCCTATGTGCCGGGCTCCTCGCAGAGCTACGCCCCGATCGGCTCGCCCCGACCGACGCCGGCGGAAACCCCTAACCCGCGGTAGCGCGGCGCGCGGCGACGACAGGGCCGGCCGGCGTCTCGACAAGGGCCCCGTCGAGGCTGAAGACAGACCGCAGGATCGTCGGGGACAGGGCCTCGGCGGGCGCGCCCTCGGCGGCCACCCGGCCGTCCCTGAGCACCACCAGGCGATCACAGGATCGCGCGGCCAGGGTCAGGTCGTGCAGGGTGACGACCACGGCCGCCCCGCGTTCGGCCTCGGCGCGGAGCAGCTCGAGGGTCAGCAGCTGGGCGTCGGGATCGAGCCCGGCGGCCGGCTCGTCGGCGATCAGCAGCGGCGCCCGGGTGGCCAGCAGCCTCGCCAGCAGCACCCTCGCCCGCTCCCCGCCGGACATGTCGAGCACCCCGCGCCCTTCGAACGCGGCCATGCCGACGCGCGCGAGACAGGCGGCGGCGATCTTGCGCGCCGCCGCTGGCGAAAGGTCCGGCGCACCGAGGGCCGCGACGTCCAGCGAGGCCAGGTTCCAGCCGATGCGGCGCTCCTGCGGCAGGTAGCCGGCGAGGCGGGCGCGGTCGGCTTCAGGCAGGTCGGCGACGGCCCTGCCCGCGAGCCGCGCGACTCCGCGTTCCGCCTTCAGCAGGCCCAGCCCGGCGCGCAGCAGCGTGGTCTTGCCGGACCCGTTGGGCCCGAGGACCCCGACCACCTCGCCGGCGCGGGCGTGCAGGCCGGCGCCGGCGACCGCGAGGCGTCCGCCCTGGCGCACCGCCAGGTCCTCGATTTCCCAGGCGGCGGTCATCGCCGCCAGCTCCGCGAGGCGCGCCAGGCGACCAGGGCGAACAGGGGCGCCCCGAAAAGGGCGGTGACGACGCCGAGCTTGAGCTCCTGTTCGGTCGGGATCACCCGCGCGGCGAGATCGGCGAGGACCAGCAGCCCGGCCCCCGCGAGGGCCGATGGCAGCAGGGTGCGGGCCGGATCGTCGCCGGCGCCGCGTCGGACCAGGTGGGGCGCGGCGAGGCCGACGAAGCCGATCACGCCGGCCGAGGCCACGGCCGCGCCGGCCAGCAACGCCGCGCCGCCGACCGCCGCCGCACGCAGGCGCGCCATCGGCAGGCCCGACAGGGCGGCGGTCTCCTCGCCCAGGGTGAGCATCCGCAGTCCTCGCGCTGACCAGGCCACCAGCCCGGCGCCGACGACGAGCGGCGGCAGCAGCTTCAGCGCATCGGGCCAGTCTCGATTGGCGACCGAGCCGAGCATCCAGGACAGCACCTCGGTGGCCATGATGGGCGACGCCGCGAAATTGTAGACCAGCGAGGTCAGGGCCCCTGCGAACGCTGAGATCGACACCCCGAGCAGGATCAGCGCCTCGGGCTCGCGGAAACGGGCGGCCAGGGCCACGACCACGGCTCCCGAGACGAGGGCTCCGAAGAGCGCCGCGCCCTCGATCGCGAACGGCACGGCGGCGAGGCCGAGCGCGATGGCGACGCCGGCGCCCAGTCCGGCGCTGGCCGAGACCCCGAGCACGCCCGGATCGGCCAGCGGATTGCGCAGCAGGCCCTGCAGCGCGGCCCCGGCAAGGCCGAGGGCGCCGCCGACGAGCGCCGCCATCACCGCCCGCGGGGCGCGGATCGTCCACAGAATCTCGCCGGCGGCCGAGGTCGGGTCGGTCAGGGCCGTCAGGTATTCGCGGGGCGCCAGCGCGGTCTCGCCCGCCATCACCGCCGCCAGCATCGCGACCAGCAACAGCGCCGCGAGCATCACCAGTCCGAGACGGCCGCTCATGAGCGCCCCCCTGGCGCGGCGCGGGCGAGGGTCTCAACACCCTCGCCGATGAACCAGGCCGGGCAGCCGATCATCGCCCCCGGCAGCGAGGCCACGGTGTGGCCCGCGACACGCTTGCGCAGCGCCGCGTGGCGGCCCGGGCCCCAGCGGGTCATGGCGGTGGCGAAGTCCTCGAAGAAGCCGAGCACGAAGGCGGACGGCGGATCGCGGACGATCCGCTCGAGCGGGATCGGCGCCCAGGCCGCCCCGACCACGGCGTTGGTCAGGCCGGCGGCGCGCAGCATCGCGTCCATCAGCGTGCCGCTGCCCGAGCTGTAGCCGGTCGGCGTGAAATACAGCGCCTTGCGGCCGCCCCAGGCGCCCGCCGAGCGGGTCAGCCGCGCGTCCATGTCGGCGATCAGCGCCTCGCCCTCGGGCCGCCGGTCCAGCGCGGCGGCGACGGCGCGGACATTGCCGCGGACGGTCGCGAAGTCGCTGGCGTCCACGATGCGGACCACGGTCACCCCGCGCCTGGACAGGGCGCCGTCAATGCGGGCGTCGCCGCCCCAGTACCGCACGACGACGTCCGGCCTCAGCGCGAGCACGGTCTCGGTCGTGGCGCGGCGGACCGGCAGCCCTCTCGCCTTTGCACGCAGATAGGAATCGCGGTCGTCGGCCCGGGCCGAGACGCCGACGATGGCCTCCCGCGGGCTCAGCGCCACCACATACTGATCGGCGCAGCTGTCGAGCGACATCACGGTCGGAGAAGCCGCGGCTGCTTCGCCGGCAAGCGCCAGCCCCGCCACGATCGCGGCGGTCAAACGAAGCAGCGCGGGCATGTCAGATCAATCCGTGACGAGGCCGTAGAGCATCCCGTCGAGCATCACCTTGCGAAGTTCGTCGGTCGGCGCCCAGCTGAAGTTGGACTTGGTTAGCAGCAGCGCCACCAGGCCGTGACAGGCCGCCCACATCGCCTGGGACGCGCTTTCGACGCTGCCCGTGCGCAGCCGGCCGGACGCGCCGATCTCGCGGACCACGTCGATGAACTCCTCGTAGCAACGGTCGCCGAGCTTTTCGGTCTGTTCCTGCTTGGCCTCGCTGAGCACGCCCGAGGGGCTGCAGAACACCAGCTGGTATGCGTTCGGGTTCTCGATCGCGAAGCCCATGTAGGCGTCGAGCATCAGCCGCACCCGCACCACGGCGTCCACCGGCCGGGCCGAGATGGCGACGTTGATCTCGAGCAGCTGGGCGATGGCGCCGTCGCAGATCTCGAGCAGGATCTCGTCCTTGTCCTTGAAGTGCATGTAGAGCGCCGTCGAGGACACCCCCACCTCGTCGGCGATCTTGCGGATGGTCGCGCCCTGATAGCCCTCGGCGAGGAAGATCCGCTCGGCGGCCTGCAGGATTTCCCCGCGCCGCATATGGCCGTCGCCCTTGGGTTTGCGCGCTGAGCGCAATGGCTTCTTCAAGGTCGCTGTCACGACTCGTATGTCTCCCCTGGCCGTCCCCGGCTGACACTAAACGGCAATCACCTTGGCGCCGCAAGCAGCGTCGACCGAGGCTCAATGCTCGGAATGGTTGCCAAATCGTAAATTCCCTCTTGACGTGTTTATCACGGTGGGCGTGAGTACCGACCCATGCGGCGGCGGGGGACGGCATGGCGCGCGAAGACGGGAGCATCGAACTCCGCCGGACCCGGTCGCCGGGGCGGCCTCAAACGCTGCGGCCGCGGCTCAGGCTGGCGGGCGATGCGGACGGACTGAGAGCCCAGGGCGCCGCGGCGCCGCCCCGACCCTGGCAGTGGGCGGCGGCACTGATAGCCTTCGCCGGTCCCGTCGCGGGCATGATCGTCGACGCCGGGACCACCTGGGCGGTGCTGCACCCGCTGATGTACGCCATCTTCGGCCTTAGCGCGGCTACCCGTCTCGCCGCCGCGCTCACGCCGAGCCGGCCCGTCGCCGTGGCGCCGCTCGGCGACGCCGACCTGCCCCGCTACACCGTCATCGTCCCGCTCTATCGCGAGGCGGAGATCGCGTCCTGTCTGGTCGAGGCTCTGGAGCACATCGACTACCCGCGCGACCGCCTGCAGGTGCTGGTCGTGCTCGAGGCGGACGACGCCGAGACCTTTGACGCGTTCGCCGCCCTGCCCCTGCCGCGCTTCATCCAGGTGCTGGTGGCGCCACCCGGCGCGCCGCGGACCAAGCCCCGGGCCTGCAACGTGGCGCTGGACCGGGCGACCGGCGAGCTGCTGACCATCTACGATGCCGAGGACCGGCCTGGCCCCGGGCAGCTGCGCGAGGCCGCCGCCCGCTTCGCCGCCGGGTCCAGCCGGCTGGCCTGCCTGCAGGCGCCGCTGAGGATCGATCCGGCCCGGCAGTTCATCGCGGCCCAGTTCGGCCTCGAGTACGCCGTGCAGTTCGAAGCGGTGCTGCCGATGATGGCCCGGCTGCGCCTGCCGTTTCCCCTGGGCGGCACCAGCAATCATTTCCGCATCGGTCCGTTGCGCGCGCTGGGCGGCTGGGACGCGTGGAACGTGACCGAGGACGCCGACCTCGGCTTCCGGCTGGCGGCGGAGGGCTACGAGATGGGCGTACTCCAGATCCCCACCCTGGAGTGCGCGCCGGCCACGCTCGGGGAATGGCTGCCGCAGCGGGCCCGCTGGGTGAAGGGCTACATGCAGACCTTCGGCGTCCATGCCCGCAACCCGCCGCACTGGCGCACCGGGGCGGCGCCGGCGTTCGCGGTGACGCTGGGCGTGTCCATCATCGCGGCGCTGTTCCACGGACCGCTGCTGGCCTGGGTGCTGATCGGGCTGCTGCTGTCGGT
>JAZJXN010000069.1:13006-17395 GCA_040390885.1 Pseudomonadota bacterium
CACCCCGGCCGATGCGCTGCTTCTGGCGGGCGGATGGTTGTCGGCCGGGGTGGCGGCGGTGGTCGCGTCGCGCCGCGCTGGTCGGCCGCTGCGCCTGATCGAGCTGCTGCGGATGCCGCTCTACTGGCCCCTGCATTCGCTTGCGGCGGCGCACGCGCTGCACCAGCTGCTGACCACGCCGCACCACTGGGACAAGACACCGCATGCCGCCCGATCGGGTTGCGAGACTGGACAGACCGGGGCCTGAGCCGTATCGCCCGACCATGACCGGGCCGACCATCGCCGACACACCCGCCCTGATGCGCACCACGGGCTGGGCAGACTATGCGCTGATCGACAGCGGCGATGGCCGCAAGCTCGAGCGCTATGGCCCCTATCGCGTCGTCCGGCCCGAGCCGCAGTGCCTGTGGAAGCCTCGGCTGACCGCCGCCGAGTGGGACGCCGCCGACGCCGTCTTCGACCCGACCGACGAGGACGAGGCCGGCCGCTGGCGCTTCAAGGGCAAGCCGGTCGAGAGCTGGGAGCTGGGCTGGGGCGACGTCAGGTTCCACGGCCGCTTCACCAACTTCCGCCACCTCGCCTACTTCCCGGAACAGGCGGCGAACTGGGAGTGGCTCGATGCGCGCCAGCGCGCGGCGGGCCGGCCTCTGAAGATTCTCAACCTGTTCGGCTACACCGGCGTCGCCAGCCTCGTCGCGGCCGCGGCCGGAGCCCAGGTCACCCACGTCGACGCCTCCAAGCAATCGGTCAGCCGCGCCCGCGAGAACGCGCAGCTGTCGGGCATCGACAACGTCCGCTGGATTGTCGAGGACGCGCGCAAGTTCATCCAGCGCGAGGACCGCCGCGGCAACCGCTACGACGGCATCATCCTCGACCCGCCCAAGTTCGGGCGCGGGCCGGACGGCGAGGTGTGGCGGCTGTTCGAGGACCTGCCGGAGATGGTCCATCTCTGCGGCGGGCTGCTCAGCGACGACGCTTCGTTCCTGATCCTCAACGCCTACGCCGCCCGCATCTCCGGCGCGTCCATGGCCGGACTGGTCGCCGAGGCGGTCCCCAGGCCCGGCCGTATCGACTGGGGCGAGCTGGCCCTGGTCGAGCAATCGGGCGACCGTCAGGTCGGCCTGTCCTTCTTCGCGCGGTGGTCGTCATGAGCCGGGTCGTCACCTCGCACACCAACCCGCTGGTCAAGGCGGTGAAGGCCCTCCACATGCGCAAGGCGCGGGAGGAGACCGGCCAGTTCCTCGCCGAGGGCCTGAAGATCGTCACCGAGGCGATCGAGCTCGGCCATGCGCCGAAGATCCTGCTCTACGGCCGCGACGCCGCCGACCACCCGCTGCTGAAGAAGGCGGTCGAAACGACCTACGACGCCAAGGGGCTGGTGATCGAGGTCAACCGCGAGATCCTCGAGAAGATCGCCCGCCGCGATAACCCGCAGGCGGTGCTGGCCGTGTTCGACCAAGTGTTCGAGCCGCTGGCGATGCTGGTGCCGCATTCGGCCAAGGTGTGGGTGGCGCTGCACAAGGTGCGCGACCCCGGCAACCTCGGCACCATCATTCGCACAGCCGACGCCGCCGGCTGCGGCGGGGTGATCCTGGTCGGCGACTGCTGCGACCCTTATTCAGTGGAGGCTGTGCGGGCGACGATGGGCTCCATCTTCGCCCTGCCGATCGTCAAGGCGACGGAAGCCGACTTCATCGCCTGGCGCGAGCGCTGGCCTGGGTCGGTCGTCGGCACGTTGCTGACCGCCAGGACGGACCACCGCAGCGCCGCCTATGAGGCGCCGACCATGATCCTGATGGGCAACGAGCAGGCGGGCCTGCCGCCCGAGATGGCAGGCCTCTGCGACGTCAACGTCAAGATTCCGATGCGCGGCCGCGCCGACAGCCTGAACCTGTCGGTCGCGACCGGCATCATGATCTACGCCGCCGGCGACTGAGGCGGCGCTAGATCTTCTTCGGCTTGACCGCGTCGCGGACGGCGTCCGCGGCGCCGCCGACCGCGCTTTTGACCGTGCCCTTGGCCGTATCGGCCGCGCCTTCGGCTTTCAGCTTCTCGTCGCCGGTCACCTTGCCGATAGCGCTCTTCACGGCGCCCGAGGCCTTGTCAGCCGCGCCTTCAACCCGATTCTTGTCGACCATAATCTTGCTCCTGATGAGCAAGCAGAACGAACCCTGTCAGCAATCGTTGCGTCGCCCAAGGCCGATGCGTCTAGGGCGGGCTGCCGGTCAACACCACCGCGAACTGGCTGTGGTTGGGATCGCCCGTCTCCTGCTGCGAGACGGTCGCCTCGAGCCCGCCTGCCGGGGCGAAGACGCAGGTCGAGTTCCCCTCGGGATCGTTCGAGAAGGTCAGGCCGCCGCGCGGCTGGCCCATCTGCGAGAACGACATCGAGGCGCCGGCGGGGACGCCGGGTATGTAGACGCAGACGCCCCAGGTCCAGGGCATCCCGTCGACGATAGGCAGGCCCGTCCCGGCAACCTCGCCGCCGATCCACTGGCACTCGGGATTGGCCAGCTCGGCCTCCAGGACCATGATCTGGTTAGCGTCCACACGGCTGATGAAGTTGACCTCGACGCTGCGAAAGCCCTTGCTCGGCCCCGGCTGCGGATCGCCGATCACGTCGATGGTCTGGGTCTGGCCCATGGGAGACTCCCTCGTCGCGTGCATTGAGCCGCGCTTCCCGGCCTTTGCGCAATCGGTCAGGATTGACTGTAGGCCGCCCCACGGCCCGTTCGTCCTAACGGACAGCCGCAACGTCGCGGCCGACAGAGGACAAGCCCATGACCCGTTACATCCTGAGCATCATCCAGCCCGACGGCCCGCCCCCGCCGCCCGAAACCCTCGGCCCGATCATGGCCGAGCTGGCCAGGGTCAACGCCGACATGACCGCCGCCGGGGTCCGGGTCATGGCGGCGGGACTGGCCCCGGCCAGCGAGGCGTTCGTCATCCGCGACGGTCGCGGCTCGGTGGAGATCACCGACGGGCCGTTCGCCGAGACCAAGGAGCACTTCGGCGGCTTCACGATCATCGAGGTCGTCGACCGAGCGCAAGCCGAGCATTGGGCGGGACGTCTGGCTGGCGCGATCACCCTGCCGATCGAGGCACGGCGACTGATCGAGCATGCGTAAGATGCAACGGACCTAGGTCCCGCGTGGCTTTGCCCGGGTTGTCGCCTGGGCCAGCCAGGGCTCCTCCGGCCAGACGTGGCGCGGGTAGCGGCCCTTCATCTCGGTGCGCACTTCCTTCCACGAACCGCGCCAGAACCCGGGCAGGTCCTTCGTGATCTGGATCGGCTTGTGGCCCGGCGACAGCAGCGCCAGCGTCAGCGGGACGCCGGCGGCTTTCGGGTGTTCCGACAGGCCGTACAGCTCCATCACCCGCGCCTCGACCCGGGGGCCGCCCTCGGCGCCGTAGTCGATGCGGAAGCGGCTGCCGGTCGGGGCCTGCCAGCGGCTGGGGGCTTCAGCGTCGAGTTTCTGTTGCAGGTCCCAGGGCAGCTGGGTGCGCAGCGCGTCGGCCAGGGCGTCGTCGGACAGGTCGCCGAGCGCGCGCTTCCCGGTCAGCAAAGGCTCCAGCCAGTCGTCGAGGCGCGCCAGCAGCGCGGGCTCGGACAGGTCCGGCCAGACATCGGGCCGGGCGGCGTGCAGGTAGCCGGCGCGGGTGATGAAGCCCCTCGCTCGGTCGCCGAGCGGCAGGACTGCCAAGCCCTCGCGGCGGACCTTGTCGACAAGGGCGCGGGCGACCATCGCCGCATCGGGCTTCTCGATCAGCCGGTCCTCGACGGTCAGGCGGTCGAGCTTGAGCAGGCGGCGGCCGCGCACCTTGCCGTCCGCCTCGACCTGCAGCCGCTCCTCGACCACCAGCCGGTCGGCGAAGGCCTCGCGCAGGGCGGCCTCGTCCAGCGGCGCGGCGAGCAGGATACGATCCCGCGAAGACCCGCCGCCCAGTTCGCCGATGGCGATCCACTTCTCCCGGGCCAGGACATCGGTGGGGTCGACATGCGCACCGCGGCCGGTGGCCAGCTGGAACTCGCCCGACGACCCGCGCGCCTTGGCGATGCGCTCGGGGAAGGCTTCGGCCAGAAGCAGGGCCTCGTCGAGCGGCGGCTGCCGGGGTGGATGGCCGGCGGCGCGGACCCAGCGGTCGGCCAGCTTGCGCGCGTCGTTGGCGCGGGGTGAGCGATCGCGGTCGAAGGCCTCCAGCCGATGGCCCAGGTGCCCGTCGCGCCCGCCGAGCCCCCGCTCGGTGAGCAGGGCCGCGATCTTCGCCGACAGCAGCGCCTGGCGTTTACCCAGCGTGCTGCTGCCCTGTTTGACGAGCTCGGTGTACTCACGCATCTCGGCAATCGACATGCCCGTGCGGCGCAGGCGGTCCATCAAGTCCAGCCAG
>JAZJXN010000069.1:17405-19924 GCA_040390885.1 Pseudomonadota bacterium
CCGGCCGCGCCGCGCACGACCATGTGCGCCAGCCGCGGCGGCAGCGGCAGATTGGCGAGCGCGCGGCCGTGCGCGGTCAGGCTCCCCTGCCCGTCCAGCGCCTGCAGCCGCGTCAGCAGCGCCCTGGCTTCCGCGAAGGCGGCGGTCGGCGGCGGATCGAGGAAGGCCAGATCCGACGCGTCCCTCGCCCCCCATCGCGCGAGGTCCAGCGCCAGTCCCGACAAATCGGTCTCGAGGATCTCCGGCCGCGCGAACGGCGTCAGCGCCCGGGTCTCGGCCTCTTCCCACAGGCGGTAGCAGACGCCGGGCTCGGTGCGGCCGGCGCGGCCCCTGCGCTGGTCGGCGGCGGCGCGGGAGACGCGCACCGTCTCCAGCCGGGTCAGGCCGCTGGCCGGGTCATAGCGCGGCACGCGGGCGAAACCGGCGTCGATGACGACGCGGACGCCCTCGATGGTCAGGCTGGTCTCGGCGATCGAGGTCGCCAGCACCACCTTGCGGCGGCCGGCCGGCGAGGCGGAGATGGCCAGGTCCTGGTCGCGGCCGTCCATGGCCCCGTAGAGCGGCGCCAGATCGACGTCCGGGCGCCGCAGTCGTTCGGCGATCAGGTCGCGGGTGCGCAGGATCTCGCCCTGCCCCGGCAGGAAGACCAGCAGGCTGCCCGTCTCCTCGGCCAGCGCCCTGTCGACCGCGCGGGCGACCTGCTCCTCCAGCCGCTTCGCCGGATCGCGGCCGAGGTAGCGGGTATCGACCGGAAAGGCCCGGCCCTGGCTCTCGACCACCGGCGCGTCGCCGAGCAGCCGGGCCACGGCGGCGCCGTCGAGCGTGGCCGACATCACCAGGATGCGCAGGTCCTCGCGCAGCAGCGTCTGGCTGTCGCGCGCAAAGGCCAAACCCACGTCGGCGTCGAGGCTGCGCTCGTGGAATTCGTCGAACAGGACCGCCGCGACGCCGTCCAGCGCCGGGTCGTCCTGAATCATGCGGCTGAAGACGCCCTCGGTGACGACCTCGATTCGGGTGCGGGCCGAGACCTTGGACTCGAGCCGCACGCGGTAGCCCACCGTCTCGCCGACGCCCTCGCCGAGCGTCCTCGCCATCCGTGTGGCCGCGGCTCGGGCGGCCAGCCTGCGGGGCTCCAGCACGATCAGCTTTCGGCCGTCCGTCCACGGCTCATCCTTGAGCGCCAACGGAACGCGCGTGGTCTTGCCCGCGCCCGGCGGCGCGACCAGCACCGCGTTCACGCCCTCGGCGAGCGTGGCCCTCAGCTGGGGCAGGATTTCCTCGATCGGCAGCATTGGGGGCAGGTCTAGTGCGTAGAACCGCCTCCGTCACCGTAAGCCGTTGCGCGAAGCGCCGTTGCTGCCTAACGTCCTCGACAATTCCGCCGACGGGGGTCGTCGGCCATTGGGGGAGCGAGACTTTATGTCCGCAACTGAGTCCGCCCCGCGCGGAAACCGGCTTTTCGTCAAGAAATCCGTAGAACAGGTGCAGCGCGAGAGCGCGCAGCACCATCTCAAACGCTCACTGGGCAAGTGGAACCTGCTGTTCCTCGGCATCGGCTGCATCATCGGCGCCGGCATCTATGTGATGACCGGCAACGCCGCCGCCAACTTTGCCGGCCCGGCTGTGGTTCTGTCCTTCGTCGTCGCCTTCTTCGCCTGCGTCTTCGCGGGTCTCTGCTACGCCGAACTGGCCTCGACCATGCCCGTGGCGGGCTCGGCCTACACCTACAGCTACACCACGCTCGGCGAGGTCTTCGCCTGGGTGATGGGCTGGCTGCTGGTGCTGGAGTACGGCGTCGCCGCCTCGACCGTGGCCGCCGGCTGGTCCGGCAACGTCGTCAGCCTGCTCGGCAACTTCAACGTCATCATCCCGGCCGAATGGACGACCTCGTTCGTGCAGGCGGTCCAGGGCGACGGCGGCCTGAGCTTCGTCACCGGCGGCGGCGCCAACCTGCTGGGGGCCGCGGGCATCCTGGCGGTAACCGCCCTGCTGGTCGTCGGCATCTCGGAATCGGCCAACGTCAACAACATCATCGTCTTCATCAAGGTCGGCGTGCTGCTGCTGTTCGTCGGCGTCGGCGCGATGTTCCTGTTCAACCACCAGGCCGACGCGGTCGACAACTGGACGCCGTTCATCCCCGAGAACGAAGGCGGCTTCAAATACGGCATGCCCGGGATCTTCCGCGCCGCCTCGGTGATCTTCTTCGCCTACGTCGGCTTCGAGGCCGTCTCGACCGCCGCCGCCGAGGCCAAGAACCCGCAGAAGGACATTCCGGTCGGCATCCTGGGATCGCTGCTGGTCTGCACCATCATCTACATGGCCGTCGCGGCCGTGCTGACCGGCGTGGTGCCGTTCCGCGAGCTGGGCGTCGCCGCCCCGATCGCCCTGGCCGTCGACCGCATGGGCGTGGGCTGGTTCTCCATCCTGATCAAGGTCGGCGCCGTCGCCGGCCTGACGTCGGTGATGCTGATCCTGACCTACGGCCAGAGCCGGGTGTTCTACGCCATGGCCAAGGACGG
>JAZJXN010000070.1:0-7684 GCA_040390885.1 Pseudomonadota bacterium
ATGCTGCTGGCCCTGACGCCCCACCCCGACACGCCGTGCGAGGCCATCGACCGGATCGAGGTCAATCTGGCTCGGGCGCGGCCGGCCAGTCTGGCCCTGCGTTTCGTGGCTCGGGGCGACATCGGCCGGCTGCGGCTGCCTCAGCCGGTCGATCGCGCGCGCGCTGATGACCTCTGGAAGACCACCTGTTTCGAGGCCTTCCTGCGCACCGGAGAGGGCGAGGGCTACGTCGAGATCAATCTGTCGCCGTCGAACCGCTGGGCGGCCTACGGCTTTGACGGCTACCGGGACGGCATGCGCGAGGCGAGCGTCGGCCTGCGCCACCTGACGCAGCGGGCGGGCGCGGCGCAGTACGAGCTGGTCGCGACGCTCGACCTCGCCGGCTTCCCGGACGATGCGGCCTGGACCCTGGGCCTGTCTGCCGTGATCGAGGAAACCTCGGGCGCCAAGTCCTACTGGGCGCTGGCCCATGCGCCGGGTAAGCCTGACTTCCATCATTCCGACGCGTTCGCGTTCGACCTTCCCGCTCCGGAGCACCTATGAAGTTCGGCATCGACCGGCTGCTCGCCGACCCCGCCCTGCGCCGCGATCTCAAGGGGCGTCGCGTCGCCGTGCTCGGGCATCCGGCCTCGGTGACGGCCGACCTGACCCATACGCTCGACGCCCTGGCGGCCTGCCCGGACATCACCCTGACGGCGGCGTACGGCCCGCAGCACGGCATGCGCGGCGACCTGCAGGACAACATGATGGAGTCGCCGGACTTCACCGATCCGCGGCTCGGCATCCCGGTGTTCAGCCTCTACGGCGAGGTCCGCCGGCCGACCGGGCAGTCGGTCGGAACCTGGGACGTGCTGCTGGTTGACCTACAGGACCTCGGCTGCCGCATCTACACATTCATCACCACGCTGCTCTACGTGCTCGAGGCCGCCGCGGAGCACAGCAAGGAGGTCTGGGTGCTGGACCGTCCCAACCCCGCCGGCCGCCCCGTCGAGGGGCAGACGCTGCTGCCGGGCTGGGAGAGCTTCGTCGGCGCCGGGCCGATGCCGATGCGCCATGGCCTGACGCTCGGCGAACTCGGCCGCTGGTTCATCGCCAGGAACAGGCTCGACGTGCCCTACCGGGTGATCGAGATGGAGGGTTACGATCCCGAGGCCGGCCCGGGCTTCGGCTGGCCGCTCGGCGAGCGCGCCTGGATCAACCCCAGCCCAAATGCCCCCAATCTTTGGATGGCCCGCGCCTACGCCGGCACGGTGATGCTGGAGGGCGCCACCCTGTCCGAGGGACGTGGCACGACCCGGCCGCTGGAACTGTTCGGGGCCCCCGACATCGTCGGCCGAGATGTCATCGGAGAGATGCAGGCCCTCGCGCCGCAATGGCTAGCCGGCTGCCGGCTGCGCGAAGTCGCGTTCGAGCCGACCTTCCACAAGCATGTGAAGACGCTCTGCAGCGGCGTGCAGATCCACACCGAGGACCCGAGCTACGACCACCACGCCTTCAAGCCCTGGCGTGTCCAGGCGCTGGCCTTCAAGGCGATCCGCCGGCTGTATCCGGACTACGACCTGTGGCGCGATTTTCCGTACGAGTACGTCTTCGACAAGCTGGCGATCGACGTCATCAACGGCGGGCCGGGCCTGCGCGAGTGGGTCGACGACGCAGCCTCGACGCCGGCGGACCTCGACGCCGCCACCACGCCTGACGAGCAGGCGTGGATGGAAGAGCGGCGGACGTATCTGATCTACTGACGACCTCTCCCTCTCCTTTATGGGGAGGGAGTCTCGCGAAGCGAGTCGGGTGGGGTACGGCCGGCGCGAAGTCCCACCCTGGCCGGCAAGCGGCCTGTCCCTCCCATGAAGGGGAGGGAGGACTACTCCCCCTTCGCCGCCTTCGCCTTGGCGATGCCGTCCAGGACCATCTGCCGGGCTTCGGCCGCGTCGCCCCAGCGGACGATCTTGACCCACTTGCCGGGCTCCAGGTCCTTGTAGTGGGCGAAGAAGTGCTCGATCTGGTCGAGCGTGATCTGCGGCAGGTCGGTGTAGTTCTCGACGCCTTCGTAGCGCTTGGTCAGCTTCGACGACGGCACCGCGATCAGCTTCTCGTCGCCGCCGGCCTCGTCTTCCATGATCATCACGCCGACGATGCGGCAGCTCATGATCGCGCCGGGCACGATGGCGCGGGTCGAGGCGACGAGGACGTCGCAGGGGTCGCCGTCATCCGACAGGGTATGCGGGATGAAGCCGTAGTTCCCGGGATAACGCATCGCCGTGTACAGGAAGCGGTCGACCATCAGGGCCCCCGACTCCTTGTGCATCTCGTACTTGATCGGCTCGCCGCCGATCGGGACTTCGATCACGACATTGACCTCGTGCGGCGCATTGGCGCCCACGGGCACGGCTTCCAGACGCATCGTCTTACTCTTGAGCTTGGAGGTTAGGCGGGTTCGGCTTCGAGGCGCTTGTCGAGGTAGGCCCCGACGCGCTTTTCGACTTCAGGCAGATGGTCGGCCCAGAAGTGGTTGGCGCCCTCGACCAGTTCGTAGTCGATGACGATGCCCTTCTGGGTGCGCAGCTTAGAGACCACGCGCTCGACCTCGACCGGCGGCACGATCGGGTCGGCCTGGCCGTGCAGGATCAGGCCCGAGGCCGGGCACGGGGCCAGGAAGCTGAAATCGTACATATTGGTGGGCGGCGAGACGCTGATGAAGCCGTCCGTCTCCGGGCGGCGCATCAGCAGCTGCATGCCGATGTAGGCGCCGAAGCTGTAGCCGGCGACCCAGAACTGGGAGGCCTGCGGGTTGGTCGCCTGCAGCCAGTCCAGCGCCGTGGCGGCGTCCGCCAGCTCGCCGATGCCCGAGTCGAACTCGCCCTGGCTGCGGCCGACGCCGCGGAAGTTGAAGCGCAGCACCGAGAAGCCGCGCTGCATGAACAGGTGATAGAGCTGAACCGCCACCGGGTGGTTCATGTGCCCGCCGGCCCGCGGGTGCGGGTGCAGGATCAGGGCGATCGGCG
This sequence comes from Pseudomonadota bacterium, assembly GCA_040390885.1. Taxonomy (GTDB): domain Bacteria; phylum Pseudomonadota; class Alphaproteobacteria; order Caulobacterales; family Caulobacteraceae; genus Caulobacter. Next base: position 3,006 of record JAZJXN010000070.1, read on the forward strand.
CGTTCTCGCGCTTCCCGGGGGAATATCGACCTTCGATCCGCCCGGCCGCGCCGGTCAGAACAACCTCGGGCATGCCGGGCTCCATTCTTGGGCCAAACGCGGGTCGGAATACTTGACCAACGCGCTTGGTTTTCCTACATCCGCCTTGCGTGAACAGCCTTGTGGGCCTCGCGCGAGGCGCGGCTTTAGCACAGGCCGCGCGCCGGATGCCAAGGAATCTCGCATGCGTCTGTCGACCAAGGGCCGCTATGCCGTCATGGCCATGACCGACCTCGCCGGACGGCAGGACGCCGACGACACCCTGCGCGCCGTGTCCCTCGCCGACATCGCCGCCCGCCAGCAGATTTCCCTGTCCTACCTCGAGCAACTGTTCGCGCGCCTGCGCAAGCGCGGGCTGGTCAAGAGCGTCCGCGGACCGGGCGGCGGCTATCGCCTGGCGCTGGACGCCGAGGCCACGCGCATCGCCGACATCGTCCTGGCGGTGGACGAACCGCTGCGCGCCACCCGCTGCGGCAAGTCGAGCGCCAAGGGCTGCATGCTCGGCGGCGAACGCTGCATGACCCACGACCTGTGGGAGGAGATGGGGCGGCAGCTGCACGGCTACCTGGCCTCGGTGTCCCTGGCCGACGTCCTCGCCGGCAAGCTGCGACCCGCGGAGGCGGCAGCGGCGTGACCCAGACCTACCTCGACTATAACGCCACCGCCCCGGTCCGCCCGGAAGCGAAGGCCGCCGTTGTCGCGGCGCTGGACGTGGGCGGCAATCCGTCCTCGGTCCATGCCGCCGGCCGCGCCGCGCGCTCGCTGATCGAGACGGCTCGCGGTCAGGTCGCGGGCCTGGTCGGCGTGGTCGGCGGGTCGGTGACCTTCACCAGCGGCGGCACCGAGTCCAACGCCTTGGCCATCGAGAGCGCGGTGGCCGCTGGCCACGACCGCATCCTGCTCGGCGCGACCGAGCACGGCGCGGTGACCGAGAATGCCCGGGTCGCCGGCGTGCCGGTGCTGGTCTGGCCGGTGGACGCGAACGGCGTCGCCGACCTCGGCTGGCTGCGCGACGAACTGGCCAAGGGCGGCAAGCCGCTGGCCTGCCTGATGCTGGCCAACAACGAGACCGGCGTGATCCAGCCGGTGGCCGAGGCCTCGGCGCTGGTTCGCGCGGCGGGCGGCTGGCTGCATGTCGACGCGGTCCAGGCCGCCGGCAAGATCGCCATCGACTTCACCGCCCTGGGCGCCGACACACTGGCGCTCGCGGCGCACAAGATCGGCGGCCCGTTCGGCGTCGGCGCTCTGGTGGCCGGGACCCGCGCCACGCTGGTGCGTCGCCTGCACGGCGGCGGCCAGGAGCGCGGCCGCCGCGCCGGGGCCGAGAACCTGTCCGGCATCGCAGGCTTCGGCGCCGCCGCCGTCGCCGCCCAGCGCGACCTCGACCAGATCGCCGCCCAGGCCGCCTGGCGCGACGCGCTGCAAGACCGTGTCGAAGACGCCGGCGCGACCATCCTCGGCAAGAGCGCCGCGCGGCTGCCGCAGACGCTCGGCTTCGCCGTCGCCGGCTTTGACGCCCAGATGCAGGTCATGGGCCTGGACCTCGCCGGCGTCATGATCAGCGCCGGCCCGGCCTGCTCGTCCGGCAAGATGAAGCCGAGCGACGTGGTCGCCGCCATGGGCCGTCCCGACCTCGCCCCCTTCGCCGTCCGCGTCAGCGGCGGCTGGAACTCAAGTGAAGATGATTGGCGCCGCGCCGGCGACGCCTGGCTGGAGGCGTATGCGCGCCATTCGGCCCGCAGAAAGGAAGTCGCCTAGATGGCAGCGGTCAAGGAGACGGTCGCCACGGTCGCCGAGCTGGAGAAGTACCAGCACGGCTTCATCACCGACATCGAGCAGGACTTCGCCCCCAAGGGGCTGAACACCGACATCGTGCGCTTCATCTCGGCCAAGAAGAACGAGCCCGAGTGGATGCTGCAGTGGCGGCTCGACGCCTTCGAGCGCTGGCTGGCGCTGGAAGAGCCCGACTGGGCCAAGGTCAACTATCCGAAGATCGACTACCAGGACTCCTACTACTACGCCGCCCCGTCGCAGAAGGCCGGGCCGATGAGCCTGGACGAGGTCGATCCCGACATCCTCGAGACCTACAAGAAGCTCGGCATCCCGCTGCGCGAGCAGGAGGTCCTGGCCGGCGTCCAGGGCGCGCCCCGCTACGCCGTGGACGCCGTGTTCGACAGCGTCTCGGTGGTGACCACCTTCAAGAAGGAACTGGCCGCAGTCGGCGTCATCTTCTGCTCGATGAGCGAGGCGATCCGCGAGCACCCGGAGCTGGTCCGCAAGTACCTCGGCTCCGTCGTGCCGGTCAGCGACAACTACTTCGCCTGCCTCAACAGCGCCGTCTTCAGCGACGGCAGCTTCGTCTACATCCCGCCGGGCGTGCGCTGCCCGATGGAGCTGAGCACCTATTTCCGCATCAACGCCAAGGATTCCGGGCAGTTCGAGCGGACCCTGATCATCGCCGACAAGGGCGCCTACTGCTCGTACCTCGAAGGCTGCACGGCGCCGATGCGCGACGAGAACCAGCTGCACGCCGCCGTGGTCGAGCTGGTCATCCTCGAGGACGCCGAGATCAAGTACTCGACCGTTCAGAACTGGTACCCGGGCGATCCGGTCACCGGGAAGGGCGGCATCTACAACTTCGTCACCAAGCGCGCCGACTGCCGCGAGGACCGGGCCAAGGTGAGCTGGACCCAGGTCGAGACCGGCAGCGCGATCACCTGGAAGTACCCGTCCTGCATCCTGCGCGGCGAGGGCAGCTCGGGCGAGTTCTACTCGATCGCCGTCACCAACGGCCACCAGCAGGCCGACACCGGCACCAAGATGATCCACCTGGGCGCCAACACGAAGTCGCGGATCATCTCCAAGGGCATCAGCGCCGGCAAGTCGTCCAACACCTATCGCGGCCTGGTCTCGGCCCACCCCAAGGCCAAGGGGTCGCGCAACTTCACCCAGTGCGACAGCCTGCTGATCGGCAAGGACTGCGCCGCCCACACCGTGCCCTACATCGAGGCCCGCAACGGCCAGTCGGTGTTCGAGCACGAGGCGACCACCACCCGCCTGTCCGACGACCAGCTGTTCTACTGCCAGCAGCGCGGGCTCGACACGGAGTCGGCGGTCGCCCTGCTGGTCAACGGCTTCGTCCGCGAGGTGCTGCAGGAGCTGCCGATGGAGTTCGCGGTGGAAGCGCAGAAGCTGGTGGCGATCTCGCTGGAAGGGAGCGTGGGGTGACCCGCAGCGCAATCCTTCTCCCTCCCCTTTATGGGGAGGGTGTCTCGCGAAGCGAGACTGGTGGGGTACCGCCGCCGCCGAGCCCCACCCTGGCCTGTTGCGCAGGCCTGTCCCTCCCCATGAAGGGGAGGGAGGTCGCTTAAATGACCCTCCGCGCCATCGACCACGTCCAGATCGCCATCCCCGTCGGGGGTGAGGCGCGGGCCCGCCCGTTCTATCGCGACCTGCTGGGCCTGACGGAGACGCCCAAGCCGCCGGAGCTCGCCAAGCGCGGCGGGGTCTGGTTCGAGGCCGGACCAGTCAAGGTCCACCTCGGCGCCGAGCAGGACTTCCGCGCCAATGTGAAGGCGCATGTCGCCTTCGAGGTCGACGACGTCGCCGCCATCGCCGCCCGCGCGGCGGCGGCCGGCTACGAGACCAAAGCCAACGACGAGATCGACGGTGTCGAGCGCGTCTTCATCTACGACCCTTTCGGCAACAGGCTCGAGTTCCTGAAGCCGGCCACGGAAAACGTCTGACAATGCTGAGTATCAAAGACCTCCACGCCACCGTCGGCGACAAGCCCATCCTGCAGGGCCTGACGCTCGATGTGCCCGCCGGCGAGGTGCACGCGATCATGGGGCCGAACGGGGCCGGCAAGTCGACGCTGAGCTATGTGCTCACGGGGCGCCAAGGCTACGAGGTCACCGGCGGCACGGCGACGCTCGACGGCGAGGACCTGTTCGCGCTGGAGCCCAACGAGCGGGCGGCCAAGGGCATGTTCCTGTCGTTCCAGTATCCGCTGGAGATCCCGGGCGTGCCGGCCCTGACCTTCATCCGCACCGCCCTCAACGCCCAGCGCAAGGCGCGCGGCGAGGACGAGATCACCGCCCCGCAGTTCCTCAAGCTCGCCCGCGAGCAGGCGGCGGCCCTGAAGATCGACTTCGACATGCTCAAGCGGGCGCTGAACGTCGGCTTCTCGGGCGGCGAGAAGAAGCGGATGGAGATCTTCCAGATGGCGATGCTGTCGCCGCGCTTCCTCATTCTCGACGAGACCGACAGCGGCCTCGACATCGACGCCCTGCGCATCGTCTCGGACGGCGTCAACGCCATGCGCTCGCCGGACCGCGCGATGCTGGTCATCACCCACTACCAGCGCCTGCTCGACTACATCAAACCGGACCGCGTGCACGTGCTGAGCGCGGGCCGCATCGTCGCCTCGGGCGGGCCGGAACTGGCGCTGGAGCTGGAGCGCGAAGGCTACGACAAGTACGCCCAAAAGCCTGCTGAGGGGGCGGCGGCTTGATGGCTCGCACGAACGCCCTGCGTCCTTCGAGACGGCCGCTGCGCGGCCTCCTCAGGATGACGAATTTGGTTGATCGCCCCCCCCTTAGTCATGGTGAGGAGCGAGCCCTCAGGCGAGCGTCTCGAAC
>JAZJXN010000070.1:7694-9557 GCA_040390885.1 Pseudomonadota bacterium
GAAGAAGAAGCCCAGGACAAAGCCGCCGCAGCCTTGGGCAAGGTGGTGGTGCGCGATGAGTCTCGCCAAAGCCATCGAAACCGGCGACCTGACCCAGCTGCCGTCGCGGCGCGACGAGGACTGGCGCTGGACGGACCTGCGCGGGCTGATCCGCGTGCTGCCGCCGACGTCGCCGGCCGTCGAGGGCGACCTCGGCGCCGGACCGTTCGCCGCCGACGTGATCCTGACCATCGTCAACGGCCGGGGCCCCGCCGCGCTGGTCGTCGCCGCCGGCCAGACCCGCACCGTCGCCCTGCGCGTGATCGCCGCCACCGAGGCCACGGCCCATGCCGCCCGGCTGACGGTCACCGTGGGCGAGGGCGCGCGCCTGACCCTGCTGGAAAGCCACGAGGGCCGCGCCGCCCGCTACCTGACTCAGACCGACCTCGACATCACCCTGGCCGCCGGCGCCTCGCTGGAGCGCATCGTGCTCGTCGCCGACGACGCCGAGGCGGTGGCCATCGTCGACGCCGGCATCGCCCTGGCGCCGGCCGCCCACTACGCCCAGACCGTCCTGACCTCCGGCGCGCGTCGCCAGCGGATCGAGACCCGGGTCACGCATCCGGGGCAGGGCGCCACCGTCCGCCTCGACGGCGCCTATTTGCTGCGAAATCAGCGACATGCGGACACAACCTCCGTCGTGATCCACGATGGCCTCGGCGGCGTGACCTCGCAGCTGACCAAGGGCGTCGTCGACGACCAGGCGCGCGGCGTGTTCCAGGGCCGCATCGTCGTCCAGCGCGGCGCTGACCAGACCGACGCCCGCATGGGCCACCACGCCCTGATCCTGTCCGACAAGGCCGAGGTCGACGCCAAGCCCGAGCTGCTGATCTTCGCCGACGACGTCCAGTGCGCGCACGGCAACACGGTCGGCGCGCTCGACGAGAACGCGCTGTTCTACGCGCAGCAGCGCGGCATGCCCTACGACACCGCTCGCGCCCTGCTGACCGAAGCCTTCGTCGGCGAGGTCGTCGACCGCATCGAACACGACGGCGCCCGCGCGGTGGCCGCCGCGTGGGTGGCGGAACAGCTGGAGAGAGGGGAATGACTCTCTCACCCGCGCATCCCCGCGAAGGCGGGCGACGTTCGGGACAGACACCTTGGTGTCTGTCCCTGTGCGGCCATGCCGGAGGGGGCTTGTGAGTAAATTTGATCCCGAACCCATTCGCGCCCAGTTCCCGATCCTGTCGCGGTCGGTGAACGGCAAGCCGCTGGTCTATCTCGACAACGCCGCCTCGGCCCAGAAGCCGCGCGCGGTGATCGACGCCATCACCGGGGTGATGGAAGGCCACTACGCCAACGTCCACCGCGGCCTCCACACCCTCTCCAACGAATCCACCGAAGCCTATGAAAAGGCGCGGGAAAGCGTCGCCCGTTTCCTGAACGCGTCGGTCGACGAGATCGTCTTCACCAAGGGCGGCACCGAGGCCATCAACCTGGTCGCCTCGTCGGTCGGGCTGGGACTGAAGGCGGGCGACGAGATCCTCGTCACCCAGATGGAGCACCACTCCAACATCGTGCCCTGGCACCTGCTGCGCGAGCGCAAGGGCGTGGTCCTGCGCTTCGCGCCGGTGGCCGAGGACGGCTCGCTGGACCTGGAAGCGGCCAAGGCGCTGATCACCGAGAAGACCAGGCTGGTCGCCTTCACCCACATGTCCAACGTGCTGGGGACGATCAACCCGGTGAAGGCGCTGACCGACGCCGCCCACGCCGCCGGGGCGCTGGTGCTGGTCGACGGCTGCCAGGGCGCGGTCCACACCGCCGTGGACGTGAAGGCGCTCGACGTCGATTTCTACGTCGCCACCGGGCACAAGCTCTACGGCT
>JAZJXN010000071.1:0-21645 GCA_040390885.1 Pseudomonadota bacterium
AAAAGTCGGCGGCCAGGCCGCTGCCGCCGAGCTTGAAGTGCTCGACCGCCTGGATCACGCGCTGCTCGTCGCTGCCCAGCGTCCAGTAGGCGACCAGGCTGGTGCGTTCGCCGAGCGCGGTGAAGCTGTTGAAGTCGACGCGGGCGAGGCCGAGCTCGCGGCCGATGGTCTTCGAGCCGTAGTTCTGGACCTGCACCGAGGCGCCGAACGGATCGCGCGAGACGGCGATGTCGAGCTCGACCGCGCCCTGGCCGCCGGGCGCGGGCTTGAGGGTGGCCTGGACCTGGACGCCCGGGATGTCGGAGGCCAGCAGCAGGTAGCGCTGCGCCACCTCCAGGTCGAACGGGGCCATGCCCTTGAGCTTGTCGAGGTAGCGGGCGACCTGGCGCTGCGCCGGGCCGGCGTCGCCGTGGTAGTTGACCGCGACGATGCGCGCCTCGACCACCTCGAGGACCAGCTCGCCGTCGCTGATGCGCTGCTCGGGGATGGCCACCGAGGCCAGCACCCCGCGGCGCAGGTAGAGGGCCGCCACCCGGTCGCGGATGTCGCAGACCACCGACACCGGCCGCTCGACGCCGATCTCGCCGGCGTAGGCGGGCGCCAGGTCATCCGGCGACAGGGCCAGGGCCCCGGCCACGGCGCCGCGGAAGGTGACGCTCCTGAGGGTCATCTTCAGGTCGCTGCCGGCGAACGGACAGGGGGTCTTCTCGATGCCGTCGAACAGATCGCCGCGCGGCGCCGCCGGGATCGGCGCCGCCCGCGCCGGATCCAGCTCCTCGCGCGAAGGCAACGCCACCTGGGCGAAGGCGGCGGAACCGAAGGCGGAAAAGGCTAACGCCGCGCACGCGCCAACGATGGCGCGGCGCATCACCACGGATGCACGCAAAGGCAGCCCCCAAGACTGGTACGCACCTACGCGCCCCACCAAATCCGGGCGCCGAACCATACCACAGTTCGCTGAACCCTAGCGCGCTCGTACGGTCGGCGAACCCCCTACGTATTGACTAGGGGGGGCGGCGGGTCTGTCAGATCCTGGGTCTGAGCCAGGCGTCCATGACCTCGACAGCCGAAATGCGGTGAGCTGACGAGTCTTCGAAGTAATGGGCGCCGGGCAGCATCTGCAGAGTCTTGTCGTTCGAGCCGATGGCGTCGAGAATCGCACGGGCGTCGCTAGGGAAGACTCCGGTGTCGGCGTCGCCCTGCACGACAAGGGCCGGCATGTCGAACTTGGCCAGGTGCGGCTCGCCCCGGCATTTCGAGGTCTCCAGGCTCCACATGTTCAGCCAGGTGCGCAGGGTGTTGGCGCGCCCGAGGCCGTAGGTGCGGTTGGCCTGGGCCGGGTGGCCTCGGTAGCAGGACTGCGGCGTGCGGGCCGACGGGTCGAGGGTCGGATCCATGAAACGGAGGTCTGCCCAGACCCGGTGCAGTGCGAACAGGCTGTCTGGAATGCCGGCGGCGTTGAGCCTCGCCAACTCGGCCTTGGCCCAGTCGGTGATGCGCTGGTTACGGGCCCGCTGGGCCGCGCGGTAACGGTCCACGAACGCGGGGCTGTAGGGCGGGCCGTTGTCGGGGTTGAACGGATCGAGCTCGGGGTTGGTGGCGACAGGGTCGGCCTCGTCGATCATCGACGGGTCCATCCAGTCGGTCAGCACCTCGGGCCGGCCCTGGTGGGCGTTCAGCGAGATGTAGAGGTCGCCGCGCGGAAGGCTGGCGAGCGCCTCGGCGCCGCGACCTTTCAGCAGCCCGTCCAGCGTCGGGGCGATCGCCTCGGCCTGGTAGGCTCCCATCAGCGAGCCGCCGCCGGAGTTGCCCAGCACGATGACCTGCTCGGCGCCGGCCTCCTCCTTCAGCCAGCGCACGCCGACGCCGATGTCGACCAGCGCGTGCTCGAGCATGAACAGGTCCTCGGCGCCGCGATAGCGGGTGTTCCATCCGAGGAACCCGTAGCCGCGCGCGGCGAAGTAGGGCGCGATGTAGTGCTCGGAGAAGTCGACGTTGTAGTGGGCGGCGATGACCGCCACCTTCGGGCGCGGCCCGCCCTTCGGCGTCCAATAGAGGCCCTGGCAGGGATGGCCGCCGGCCTGGATGCGCGGCGCGGTCGGCGAGACCCTGCCAATGAACCGGGTCTCGACCCGCGCCACGATATCGTCTTCGGTCATGGCGGGTCCTCGGCGGGGCTGGCGCGGCTGGCGCTGGCTAATGCCTCGCGCCGCCGCCCGGTCTAGCGTGATCTCGCCCCGTCTAGAAGTCGCCCGCCGTCACCGCCTCGCGCGACCATCTCGCCTGCCTTCCCGATCTCTTCGGCGGCGGATTGTTCAAGCTCCGGCAGCCCGTCCGCCTCTAGGGTGTGACGGCTCACCGGAGACACCGTTCATGGCCGCGCGCTCGAAACCCGACATCTGGCTGGCGGCGGGGGTGCGGACGCCCTTCGCAAAGGTCGACGGCGCCCTGGCCGCCTACGACGCCATCGAACTGTCCGTCCCGGTGGTCCAGCACATGGTCGGCCAGCTGGGCGCGGCCAAGCCGGACTTCGCGGTCTGGGGCACGGTGGTTCCCAACCTGACCTGGAGCAACATCGCCCGCGAGGTGCTGATGGACGCGGGGGTCGACGCGACCATTCCCGCCTTCGCCACGGTGATGGCCTGTTCGACCAGCATGATCGGCGTGTTCGAGGCGGCCGGGATGATCGACGGCGAGGCCAGAAACCTGGCCCTGGTCGGCGGCGTCGAAAGCATGAGCCGGGTCCAGATCGGGCTGGGCGTGAAGCTGTCGGACTGGGTGCGCAAGTTCCAGCAGGCCCGCTCGCTCGGCGACAAGGCCAAGACGCTCGGCGAGCTGACGCTGGGCGACGTGAAGCTGTTCATCCCCTCGGTGGTGAACCGCACCAGCGGCCTCAGCATGGGCGAGCATACCGAGATCACCGCCAAGGAATGGGGCATCGGCCGCGCCGAGCAGGACGAGAACAGCTACCAGAGCCACGTCCGCGCCGTGGCGGCGTGGGAGGCCGGCTTCTTCGACGACCTGGTGATCCCGTTCGGCGGCGCGACCAAGGACACCATCCCCCGCAAGGACACCTCGCTGGCGAAGCTGGCCAGCCTGAAGCCCGCCTTCGACAAGACCAGCGGGAAGGGCACCCTGACCGCGGGCACTTCAACGCCGCTGACGGACGGCGCCGCGGGCCTTTGGGTCGGGTCAGAGGCAGGGATGGCGCGCCTGCCTGCCGAGACGCCTCGGGTGAAGCTGGTGGACTATGAGGTCAGCTCGGTGGACTTCAGAACCGAGGGGCTGCTGATGGCGCCGGCCTTCGGTGTGCCGCGGATGCTGAAGCGCAACGGGCTGCGCTACGACGACATCGACCTGTGGGAGATCCACGAGGCCTTCGCGGCCCAGGTGCTCTTCCACATCAAGGCCTGGGAAAGCCCTGACTTCCTGCGCGACAAGGTTGGGGTCGAGGGCGACTTCGGCCGCTTCCCGCGCGAGCGCATGAACCCCAACGGCGGCAGTGTCGCCATCGGGCACCCGTTCGGCGCCACCGGGGCGCGGATCCTGAGCCAGGCGATCAAGGAACTGTCGGGACGGCCCAAAGGCAGCCGCGCCATCGTCAGCATCTGCGCCGACGGCGGCCAAGGCACCATGGCCCTCCTGGAGACCGCGTAGGCCGAGCCGGTTCGGCCGCTAGGCCGCTGCGGCGTCGTCCTCGGACATGCTGCGCGCGAGGCGCAGCAGGGCGGACCGGATCTGTGGGCTCTCGATGGCGTGGAAGGCCTCGACCAGGTCGGCGACGCCGGGCTCGGCGAGCCGGGCCAGCAGGCCGCCGGAGAGGTCGCCGCGGGAGCCCGGTTCCTCGCCGACCATGAAGGCCACGGAGCAGTCGAGCCGCTCGGCGATCTTGACCAGCATCGAGGCCGACACGCGGTTGGCGCCGCGCTCGTACTTCTGAACCTGCTGGAAGGTGAGGCCGAGGTGCTGGGCGAGGGCGGACTGGCTGACGCCCAGTTCCTTGCGACGAACCCGCATACGCGCGCCGACGCCAATATCTATGGGATCGGGCATGGTCTCAAGCTCCTGCGACGACTCATCAGATCGTCAACTAGGTTGCACGTCGATCGAGGTTACCGCAACGTAGCTCCCTAATGGGTTGTTTCGGGATTTCGCACAATCGCCGAGATTGCGTCGATCAGCGACAGGGCTGCGTTCTCGCCTTCCGCCTCCTCGACATCCGCGACCCGATGCAGGAGCCGCCCGACCACCCGCCGCCAGTCGGGCGACAGCCGGGCGACCAGGGCCATGAAGGTGTCGTCCTCGTCCTCAAGGTCGAACGGGAGCATGTTCTCGTCGCCCAGGCTCATGCCGGCGTCCTTCCATGGGCGGGCCGGTCGGCGCGGAAAGTCTGTTCGAGAACCGCTGGCGTCAGCACCGGCATCGGCGCGGACTCCAGCTCGTAGGCGACCGCCGCCGGCAGATCGTGCGCGCGACGCAGCCGCTGGATGAGGTCTTCACTCACCGGGATCTCGTAGCCGACCGCCGCCCCGCCCTCAGGGTAGACGACGGGCAGGCCGATCGGCCGGAGATCAAGCCAGGCGCTGATGCCGTGAGCGAGGAGGCCGATGTCCACCGAGCCGACCAGCCGGGTGACGCCGTGGTCGAGGGCGGCCTCCAGCAGGGCGACGCGGAACTCGCCTGCGCGGGTGCGGGCCTCCCCGACCGCGCCGCTGGCGCCATTGGCCAGATGACGGGCCATCTCCCAGACGTCCGGCCGGCGCAAGCGATCGGGTCCGCCCTCTATGCACCCGGGCATCTCGTCGAGCAGGATGCTCCAGTCCATCACGGGGCGGACCCGGACGGAGACCTGCAGCGCGCCGGCGCGGTCGAGCATCATCAGGTAGATGGCCTGCTCGTCGTCGCCGCGATCGTACTCGCCGCCATCGCGCTCCTCGAGCTTCCAGCCGCGATCGTCGATGAACACCTCGCGCCGGCGCCGGTGCATGGCGCGCAACTGGGCGGCATAGAAAGCGCGTTGCTGGTAGGTGACGACGTGGATCATCTGCGTCCTCCCTGGACGGGAGGAAGGTCCGCGAGCGCGGGCAGGTCGCCTATGGGGCGTTTACCCCATTGACCCGTTCAAGGTTCTGGAGCGCGCTAGGCTAGAACATCGGCGGCTGGACCAACCCCAGCGCGAAGGCTCGCCAGGCGAGGCTGGCCCGGCTGGCGGCCCCGAGCTTGGTCTTGGCGGCCTCGATGTGGTGGTTGGCGGTCTTGCGCGAGATCGAGAGGATGCGACCGATCTCCTCGTCCGACTTGGCCAGGCAGACCCAGTAGACGCACTCGGCCTCTCGCGACGACAGCGCCTTCTCCAGCTCGGGCTGGATGACCGGACTATCGACGAAGCCCTCGCCGGCGACGGCGTAGAGACTGGCCAGGGCGTGAGCCGTGGAACGCTCCATCTCGCTGAGGACCCGGCCCCGCTCCATGGTCAGGTCGACGATCGAGAGGCCGCCGTTGATGCCGCGGACCGGGCAGATCAGGACCTCGGAATTCCACCATTCGAAGGCCTCGCCGAACAGGGTCGACGTCTCCTTCTCCATCCCGCGCGCGGCGGCCTCGCTCCAGGTGAATGGCTCGCGGGACTGGAAGGAAAGGGGGATGGCGGTGTCGAACCGCGCGTAGTTGTTGGCGAAGTAGTGGTCGACCCAGCCGGCGGGCGGGGCCTCGCCGAACACCGGTCGCGGCGGCAGGGCCTGGCCGTTGGCCGAGAGGCGGATGTAGACGGCGCCGGTGAACCCGAGCGCGCGGACGGCCTCGACGAAACGGACGTTCAGGTCCTCAAGCGTCGACAGGCCCTGCGCTTCCTGCAGGAAGCGGAACACGGTCGTCCGCGTGAAATCGTCCAACATCGTCGTCGTCGTCGCCCCAACACCGTTTGCAGGCTAGCGCCAAGCAGGGGCCTTGAGAACTGCGGCGCTTTGGTTCGGTTCAAACTAGGCGGGTGACGGCCGGGCTCCGACGCCGTCGATCCGGCAGACCGAGCGATGATGTCGTCGTCGACGAGGACCTGATGCCCTCGGAACCGCGGCGCGGCCTTGTCCGTTCCGATCGGAACGGCCTAACTGGAGCACTGCCCATGTCTATCGCAAACGACCGCGTGCGGCGCGGTCCGGGCAGCTGGGCCGTGGTGCTTCTGGGCGTTGTCCTGGCCCTTATCGGCGCGGTGCTCAGCATGGGCGGGGCCTGGCTGCTCAGCCTGGGCGGCTCCTTCTACTACCTGCTGGCCGGCGTCGGCCTGGTGATCTCCGGACTGCTGCTGATCCGGGGCCGGATGGCCGGCGTCTGGGTCTATCTCGGCGTCTATGTCGCGACCATCGCCTGGGCGCTGTGGGAAGTCGGGCTGCAGGGGTGGCCCTTGGTCCCGCGGATTGTCGCGCCGTCGGTGCTGCTGGTTCTGGTGCTGGCGTCGATACCGGCGCTGCAGCCGACGCGGGCGGGTCGCCGCCTTTCGCTGGCCAGTCTGGCCGGCTTTGTCGCGATCGCGCTGCTGGCCGGCGTCGGCATCGGGATCGCCAATGGTCCCGCCAGGGCGCTGGCTCTGCCGGACGCGGGCCTGCCGACCCCCGCCGACGCGGCGCCGCTGCCCGCCGGCGCCGACTGGGGCGCCTATGGCGGCACCTACGGCGCCCGGCGCTACTCCCCGCTGAACCAGATCAACGCAGACAACGTCGGCAAGCTGAAACGGGTCTGGTCGATTCACACCGGCGACATGCCGAGCGCCGCGGCGGCGGGAAAGTACGGGGCCGAGACCACGCCGCTGAAGGTCGGCGACACCCTCTACCTGTGCACCGCCAAGAACATCCTGATCGCGCTCGACCCGGTCACCGGCAAGACTCGCTGGCGCTTTGATCCCAAGGTCCCCGACGCGTCGATTCCGTACACCGCCGCCTGTCGTGGCGTCTCCTATTACGCCGTCCCCGACGCCGCGCCCGGCCAGGCCTGCGCGACGCGGATCATCGAGGGGACGCTGGACGCGCGCCTGATCGCCGTCGACGCGCGCACCGGCCGGCCCTGCGCCGACTTCGGCGTCAACGGTCAGGTCTCGACCGCCGTCGGGTTCGGCGACAACGCGCCCGGGATGCTCTCGATCACCTCCGCCCCGACAATCGTGCGCGGCGTCGTCGTCGTCGGCCACCAGGTGCTCGACGGCCAGATGCGCGACGCCCCCTCCGGCGCCATTCAGGGCTTTGACGCCGTCACCGGGGCCCTGCGCTGGGCCTGGGACATGAAACGTCCCGAGCTGACCGGCGCGCCCGCCGAGGGCGACCAGTACAGCCGCGGCACGCCGAACATGTGGACCACCGCCTCGGGCGACGAAGCCCTGGGCCTCGTCTACCTGCCGCTCGGCAACTCGGCGGTCGACTACTGGAGCGGATCGCGCTCGCCGCAGGAGAAGGCCTATTCGACGTCGCTGGTGGCGCGGGATGTGACCACCGGCAAGCCGCGCTGGAGCTTCCAGACCGTGCGCAACGACGTGTGGGACTACGATCTCGGCTCGCAAGGCACGCTCGTGGACTTCCCGACCGCCGGCGGGGTGGTCCCGGCCATCGTGCTGCCGAGCAAGCAGGGCGACATCTACGTCCTCGACCGCCGCACCGGCGCGACGCTCACCCCCGTCTCCGAGCGCCAGGTCCCGGGCGGCGGCGTCGAGCCGGAGCAGCGCTCGCCGACCCAGCGGTTCTCCGAGTATCACACCCTGCGCAAGCCGGACCTGACCGAGCGCGACATGTGGGGCATGTCGCCGATCGACCAGATGATCTGTCGGATCCAGTTCAAGAAGGCGAGCTACAAGGGCTTCTACACCCCGCCCACCGTCGACCAGCGCTGGATCGAGTATCCCGGCTACAACGGCGGATCGGACTGGGGCGGCATCGCCATCGACCCGCGTCGCGGCATCATTGTCGCCAACTACAACGACATGCCCAACTACAACCGCCTGGTTCCTCGCGCCGAGGCCGACGCCAAGGGCTGGGTCCCGCGCGGCCAGGAGCCCAAGGCCGGCGCCCGCGGAGGCGACCTGAACAGCGGCGCCGAGGGGGCGGGGGATCCGCAGGCGGGGACCCCGTTCGCCATCGACGTCAACGCCGGCTGGCGCCTGCCCTTCACCGGCCTGCTCTGCAAGACGCCCCCGTATGGCGGCATCCGCGCCATCGACCTGAAGACCGGCGCCACCCTCTGGGACCGGCCGCTGGGCACGGCGCGCAAGAACGGGCCGTTCGGCATCCCGTCCATGCTGCCGGTGAACATCGGCACGCCCAACAACGGCGGCGCGGTGGTGACGGCGGGCAACCTGATCTTCGTGGCGGCCGCCACCGACGACCTGATCCGCGCGATCGATCTGCGCACCGGCAAGGTGGTGTGGAAGGACGTACTGCCGGCCGGCGGCCAGGCGACGCCGATGACCTATGAGGCGGGCGGCAAGCAGTACCTCGTGATCATGGCCGGCGGGCACCACTTCATGGAAACCCCGATCGGGGACGAACTGGTCGCCTACGCGCTGCCGTAGGCGTTCATAATCTCAGAGGCCTGGCGCGTCCCCCTTCGCGGGGACGAGCGGGATTGAGCAGGGACCGGGGCCCCTCGTTTCGCCTTTCGCCGTGTGACGGCTTTTCTCCTGAGCGCGACAGGCTCTAAGGTCGCGCATGGATACGAGACGACTGGGCGAGATACTGCTCGACCGGGGGCTGATTTCCGAACACGACCTCGTGGCGGCGCTCATGCTTCAGGAACAGACCGGCGAACTGCTGGGGCTGTTGCTTGTCCGTATGGGCGCGCTGGCGGAAGTCGATCTGCTGCCGGTGGTCGCCGCGCAACTCGACCTGCCGATCCAGGCCGCCGGCGACGGACCCGAGCCCGGTCAGGTCGCCGCCTTCCTCGCCGAGCTGAGATCACCGGCCGGCTGGTGGATCGACCGGCACGCCGCCGCCTGGCGGACCGACGACGGCGCCGTGATCTGCGCCGCCGCCCACCCGCTCGACGGCGCCCTTCGCGACCGGCTGGCGGGGGTCGGGGCACCGGTCGACTACCGCCTCGCGTCGCGCGCGGCGGTGGCGGGATTCCTGGAGGACGTCGCCCCAAACACCCTGCCCGACGGTCTCGCCTTGCGAGGCGGCGGAGACGACGTCGCCCGCATCCGCGAGATGGCCCAGGAAGCGCCGGTCATCGACTTCGTGAACGGCATCTTCTCCGACGCCCTGGCGCGGCGGGCTTCCGACCTGCACCTCGAGCCGTACGAGGACCACTTCGTCGTCCGCATGCGCATCGACGGCCTGCTGGTCACCGTGCGCCAGGCGCCGCGCGCGCGGTTCGACGCCGTCTGCTCGCGGATCAAGCTGCTGTCGGCGATGGACATCGGCGAGCGCCGTCTGCCGCAGGACGGCCGCCAGTCGATCCGGGTGGCGGGCCGCGAGCTCGACCTGCGGGTCTCGACCCTGCCGTCGGCCTGGGGCGAGTCGCTGGTTCTGCGCCTGCTCGGAAAGTCGGATCGCTTGCCGGAGCTGGCGGAGTTGGGCCTCGGCGCCGAGCAGGCGGGGGAGCTCACCGCCCTGGTCGAGCGACCGAACGGCATCGTGCTGCTGACCGGGCCGACCGGCTCGGGCAAGACCACGACCATCTACCGGCTGCTGACCCACCTCAACACCGGCGCCCGCAAGATCATCACCGTCGAGGACCCGATCGAGTTCGACCTGCCCGGCGTCGTTCAGATGCAGGCGCGGCCGGACATCGGCCTCAGCTTTGCGGCGGGCCTTCGCGCGATGCTGCGCCAGGACCCCGACGTGATCATGGTCGGCGAGATCCGCGACCCGCAGACGGCCCGCATCGCGGTGCAGGCGGCGCTGACGGGCCATCTGGTCATCGCCACCGCCCACACCAACTCCGCCGTCGCCGCCGTGGCCCGCCTGACCGATCTCGGCGTCGAGGCGTTCCTGCTCGCCGACGTGCTGCAGGGTCTGGTCGGCCAGCGACTGGGACGCCGCCTGTGCGACTGCGCCACGCCAAGCAGCCCGGCGCAGGTCGCGCGCTACGAGGCCGCCCGGCCGGCCACCCTGCGCACGCTGCCGAAGAAGGCTGGCTGGCGCGAGCCTTGCGGCTGCCCGCGTTGCGGCGGTTCGGGATACCTCGGTCGCGTGGGCCTGTTCGAGATCGCGCGCTTCGACGGCGAGCTGTCGTCCGCCGTCCGCCGCCATGCGGGCGAGGGGGAGATCGAGGCGGTCGCGCGCAAGGCCGGCTTCGCCAGCCTGGCCGAGGACGGCTTCGCGAAGGCGCGGGCCGGACAGACCACTCTGGCCGAAGTGGCGCGGGTGCTGGGCGGCGACGACGCGCTGCGCGCCGACGTTGACGCGCCGGTCGAGACCGCCGCCGGATGAGCCTCACCGGGGGGACAGGGACCGTGCCGGCGTCTCGAACGGCGGAGCGCGAGCTGCGCTTTGGCGAGCGGGTGCTGCTGCTGCGCCAGATGGCCTTGATGCTCGAAGCAGGGGTCCCGCTTCTGGAGGCGCTGTCGGCCGTCACGATCGGGGTCGAGGCCGCCAAGGGACGCCGCCAACTTGAGGCGGTCGCCGCCGCTCTGCGCCAGGGCGACACCTTCGCCACCGCCATGGCCACGCATGCGCCGGGGTTTCCCATCTATCTGCAGGCGATGCTGCGCGTCGGCGAGTCGTCCGGCCGACTCGGCGAGGTGCTGCGCCAGGCGGCCGAGCAGATGGCCTATGAGGACCGGCTGCGACGAGATCTGGTCAACGCCCTGATCTATCCGGCCTTCCTGGCCTGCGCCGGCGTCGCCGCCATCGCCTTCATCCTGACCCAGATCGCGCCCCGGTTCGCGGCCATCGTCGGCGACCGCACAGAGACCCTGCCGCTGCTGTCGCGGGTCATCCTCGGGGCGGGCGGTTTCCTGCAGACGCACGGCTGGGCGACGGTGATCGTGCTGGGCCTGATCGGGCTCGGCGCGGCGCTGGCCGGGACCCGGCCGGGCGTGCAGGCCGGGCTCTACGACCTGGCCCGCAAGGCGCCGGCGGTGGGACCGGTGCTGCGGGCGCGCGAGATCGCCATCTGGTCGCGGCTGACCAGCTTCGCCCTGTCGCACGGCGTTGGCCTGCTGCCGGCCGCGGCCCTGGCGCTGGAGACGGTGCCGCCGGGCGCGTTCCGCACTGCCCTGGTCGGAATCGAGCCGGACCTGCGGGCGGGCCTCGGCTTCGACGAGGCGCTGGCGCGAGGCGGGCAGCTGACGCCGATGGACATCGGCCTGGTTCGGGCCGGGCAGCGGTCCGGCGCGCTCGCCGCCATGCTCGGGGCGCTCGCCGACAGCTACGACGACAAGCTGCGCGACGGGGTCAAGCGGCTGACCGCCTTGGTCGAGCCGCTGGCCATCGCCGGGGTGGCGATCGTGGTCGCGGTGGTCGCCTTCGCGCTCGTGACCACGCTGTCCACCGTCTACGACCTGGCGCAATGACCTGGCCGCCGCTTCTGGCGGGCGCGGGGATCGTGGTCCTGGCGGCCTGCCTTGCCGGCTTCGCGCCGCAAAGGCTGCTGCGGCCGCTGAGGGACGATGCCGCGAGACCGCGACCCGGGCTGAGGCTGGCGGGGGCGAGTGGCGCGCTCGGGTTGCTTGTTCTGGGCGCGGCGTCGCTGACGCTGCCATGGCCGACCGCCGTTGCGATCGCGGTGCTGGCGACAGTGCTGGCGGCCATGGCCGTGGTCGACGGCGTCCATCACGTGATCCCGGACCTCCATGTGGTGCTGATCGCCGTCGTCGGGCTTGCCGGGCCGCTGGCGCCGCACTGGACCTACGCGCTCGCCGGCGCGGTGCTCGGCGGGCTGCTGCTCGGCGGCGTTCGCCATGTCTACGGACGGGTGCGGGGGCTCGAGGGGCTGGGGCTCGGCGACGTGAAGCTGGCGATGGCGCTGGGCGCGGTCGCCGGGCCGCGCGACATCCTCTGGATCATCATCGCGGCGGCGGGGCTGGGGCTGGCCTACGGCGTCGTCCGGGGCATGAGTCGGACCCCGGCGATCCCGTTCGGCACGGCGATGGCGCTGCCGGCGCTGGCGGCGGCAGCCATCGCCCGGTGGCCGTCATGACGAACAAGGCCGGCTTCAGCCTGATCGAGGCGATGACGGCGCTGATCATCGCCTCGCTGGTGCTGCTCGCCGCCTACGGCCTGCAGCAGCAGATCGCGCTGTCGGAGGTGCGCTATGAGCGGGCGCTGTCGCTCGCCGAGCGCAAGAAGACCGCCATGGTGCTGGTGCGGGACATCAACCCGGCTGCCCAGCCGACCGGGGCCCGGGCCATGGCCGGCAAGCGCAAGCTGACCTGGAAGGCGACGCCGAAGGGCGCGTTCAAGCTGGTGACCGGCGGACGCTGGGAGGCGCGGCTCTACACCGTCGACGTCATCCTGCTGGAGGCCGACGGCCGCCCCGCGGCGAGCCTGCGCTTCGACCGTGTCGGCTGGCGGCCCGCCCCGGCTCAGCGCGGCGCGGCGGGCGGCGCCGGGTCGATCCGCATCCCCTGACGGCTGAACGGGGTCAGGGTGTAGGACCAGCCACGCCCGACCGCGAAGGCCGCGTTGAGCTCGCCGGCCGCCTTCTGGGTCCAGAAGGCCATCTCGCCGCCGTCCCGCAGGATGTGGGGCGTGACCAGGATCACCAGCTCCGTCTTGCCGCCCGAGATGCTGTCGACCCGGAACGGCAGGCCTAGGATCGGGATGTCCTTCAGGAACGGGATGCCGGTGTTGGTCTTGCTGTAGCTGTCGTCGATCAGACCGCCGATCACCGCCGTGGCGCCCTCGTCCAGCGACAGCCGGGTGGTGACGCTGCGGTTCAGGATCAGCGGGCTGGCGATGGTGGCGTTGGCGTTCGGCTGCTGGCTCGAGACCTCCTGGGTGATCTGCAGGTCGATACGGCCATCGCTGTAGATGATCGGGCGGATGGTCAGGATCACGCCGGTCTGGCGATACTGGATGGTCTGCAGGATGTCGGTGCTGCCGTCGGTCGAGGTCGAGCTGTTGGCGCGCGAGGTGATGATCGGCACATCGGTGCCGACCTGGATCTTGGCCTCGTCACCGCTGCGCGCGACCAGCCGGGGCCGTGACAGGATGTTGACCTTGTTGTTCGAGGCGAAGGCGTTGAACGCGACCTGCAGATCCGGCAGGCCGTTGTAGTTCAGCGTCAGGCCTCCGCCGCCGAGCTCGAGGCCGCCCTTGGTGCCGCCCGAGAGCGTTCCGTCGGACATCGAGCGGCTGAAGAACCATTCCAGGCCCGCGCGGGTCTCGTCGGTCAGGGTGACCTCGGCCACGGTGACCTCGACCAGCACCTGCGGGCGCGGGGTGTCGAGCGCCAGCAGCAGGCCGCGCAGCTCGGTGAAGGCCTCGGCCGAGCCGGTGAAGACGATGCGGTTGCCGGACTCGTCGACCGCCAGGCGACCGTCGCCGAACACGCCGGTGGAGACCGGCCGGGCCTCGTTGGCCTGGGCGGTGTCGAGCGGCGGCTGTCCGGGCAGTCCGGCCTGGACCGCGCTCGGCTGGTCGGACGTCCCGCGCGAGGCGATGACGAGATCGGCCAGGGTGGCGGCGTCGGTGTTGCGCACCTGATAGACGAAGGTGGTGGTGCGACCGCCGAGCGCATCGGGTCGATCAAGCCGGGTGATCCAGGTGCGGGCGCTTTGCAGCGCGGCCGGATCGCCGGCGAAGACCAGCACCTGGTTGGCGCCCGGGGCCGCCAGCACGAACACCGACCGGGCGGATGAGGGCGAGTCCGAGATCCTGTAGCCCTCGGAGGCGAGGCTGTCGCGCAGGGCGGCCGCGAGGCTTTCGGCGCTCCAGTAGACCGGCTGGGCGCGGACAACGGAGACGCCGGCGAAGCGGGGCTGGTCGAGCGCGGCGAGAATGCCGGCGGCCTGGGCCACGTCCCGCGCCGAGCCGGTGACGGTGACGGAATCGCCGGCCGGGTCCGCGGCGAAGGTCAGGGTCCCGGACGGGAAGACGTCGGTCATCAGCGCCGACAGCGCGACTGGGGACACGGCGCGGGCGCGGTGCACGCGGGTGATGGTGCGGGCCGCTTCCGGAGTCTCGCGCTCGGGCAGGGCGGCCAGGGTCAGTGGTCCGGTGGGGGCGGCGGCGTCCACGACCAGGACCGTGCCGTCCTGGATCCGCACCTTCAGCCCGTAGCCTTTCAGCGTGGTCTGCACCTGCCGGAACAGCTCGCGCTTGGTCAGGCCGCGTCCGGTGCGGAGGGTGACGACTTCCTGCCGCGACCCGACGTCGGGACCGAGCGCGTAGGGCAGGCCGAGAATGCCGCCGAAGACGGTGTCCAGCATCTGCGGCAGCGGCTGCGGCGGCAGGGTGACGTCGATCGGCTCCGCGGGCAGCAGGGCGTCGATCGCGGCGGGCGTCGCCTCGACGGCCGCCGCGGCGGTGGCGACCGGCGCGCGGCCGAGGCCGCCGGCGATCACCGAGGCGGCGGTGGGGCCGGGGGCCGCCGGCGCGGGCGCGGGCGGGGTGGCGCAACCGGCGAGCGCTAGGCCCGCCAGGCTCAAGGCCTGGACGCCGCGTCTCATACGCTGCGGCAAAGGTTCAACCACGGCTAGCGCCCTCCTCGGTCACCGGCCCGCCGAAGAAGGGCACGCGACGCATGCGGCCGCCGTCGCTGAGCACGGCCGCCTCTCTTGTCAGACTGATGAGGGTCCAGCTTCCCTCGAACCGGTCGCCGACCTGCAGCCGGCGGGTGGCTCGGCCGCCGTCCATCAGCAGGACCGCCAGCCGTCCGTTCGGATCGATCACGACCGCCGAGACCTGGCGACGGAAGACCACGCCGACGTCGGGCGGCGGCGGCGGTGGGGGCGGCGGTTCGGGGGGCGGCGGCGCGGCCTGCGGCACAGGGGCGGATTCATCGAACGACGGCGGAACCGGGTCGCCGCCGGTATCGGGCGTGGCAGGTCCGGCGAAATGGTCATCGGCGACGTAGCCGGCCAGTTCCTCGATGGCGACGGTTGCATCGGCTCGATCGCCGAGCGCGCGGTGCGCGGCGCGCGCTCCGGCCCGCTCGGCGGACACGGTCGCCGCCGGCGCGCCGGGACTGAACCGGCCGAGCATGAAGGCGGCGACGACCGGAAGCGGCGCCAGACTGACCAGCAGCAGCTTCATGCGCCCGGCGCTCCGGCCGTCACCTGGACGGGGAAGGACAGGTTCAGGGTGAACTCGGCCGCCTCGCCCTTGTCGACCGTCAGGCCGTCGACGAAGTAGGCGCGCGGATCGGCCGACAGGGTCTCAAGCAGGCGGATCAGGGCGGGCCCGTCGTAGGCCGCGGTCATTTCGGCGCGCAGGATTCCCGTGGGGGCGGCGGTCTCGTCCTCGTCCGCGACGGTGATGCGGGGCGCGGCGATTCCGGCCGCGGTCGCGGCCGAGGCGAGGTGCTGCTCGAGGTCGACCCTAGCCATCCAAATGTCCGAACCCTTGATCGATCGCTCCGTGGCGATGCGCAGCTGGTCGGCGTCGCCGGCGCCGTCCCGGCGGCTGCCGGCCGCGGCCAGTTCGCGCCGGGCGGTCAGGTCGGCCTCGGCCAGGGCATAGGCTTCGCGGCGGCGGGCGGCGAAGTCGGCGCTCATCATCATCACCGCGCCGAGGGCCACGAGGAGCAGCACGGCCAGCAGCCAGCGCTCGCGCTGCGCAAGCCCCCGCCACGCAA
This sequence comes from Pseudomonadota bacterium, assembly GCA_040390885.1. Lineage (GTDB taxonomy): Bacteria > Pseudomonadota > Alphaproteobacteria > Caulobacterales > Caulobacteraceae > Caulobacter. Next base: position 15,724 of record JAZJXN010000071.1, read on the forward strand.
CCACGACCCGTTCCGGCATCCCCTGCGTCGCGCCATTCACCCGCGACTTCCTCCCCGCTCACGTATCGGCGATACTCGCACGAACCGTTCGTCGCAGTCACGCGGCGCTGATGCCGCAAGGAGTCCTCCTCACGATGCGTCCCGACAGATCACGGTCCCTGGCGCGCATCGCCGCGCTCAGGGCCAAGCAGGGCTACAGCCTGCTCGAGGTGCTGATCGTGCTGAGCATCATCGCCCTGATCGTCGCCATCGTCGGCCCGCGTCTGCTGGGCCAGCTCGATCGCTCTAAGGTGACCGCCGCCAAGGTGCAGGTAAAGTCGCTGCAGACCGCGCTCGACACGCTGCGCCTCGACGTCGGCCGCTATCCGCAGGACAGCGAGGGCCTGGAGATGCTGGTCAAGGCGGACCCCAAGCGCGTCGTCGGCTGGTACGGGCCTTATCTGAGCAGCGGCCTGCCGCAGGATCCCTGGGGCCGCCCCTATGGCTACAAGGCTTCCGTCGACCCCGACGCCCGGCCGGACGTGTTCAGCCTGGGCTCGGACGGCAAGGTCGGCGGCTCGGGCCTGGCCGCGGATATTCACGATGCCCCGGCCGCGCCGTAAGGCGGGCTACTCCGTTCTTGAGGTCCTGATCGTCTTGGCGATCATGGCCATGGCTTCGGCGATCGTGATGCCACGCGGCCTGGCCCTGCTCGACCGGGTGATGACCCACGTGGTGTTCTTCGAGCTGCAGCGCGAGGTGTCCGACCTGCGTCGCGAGGCCTATCGCACCGAGTCGCCGGTGACCGTCGCGGCCGATCCGGCGGCGGCCGGGCCGGAGGCCAGGGCGCTGACCCTGCCGAAGTCGTGGTCCTATCGCCTGAACCGGCCTCTGCTGATCACGGCCGGCGGGGTTTGCGAGGCGGTGGCGGCCGAGGTGTTCCGCGATGGTGCGTCGGTCATGCATCTGGTCAGTGAAGACCGGAGCTGCCGCTTCATTCGTCGGGACTGAGCGGCGCCCCGCCGACCAGCGCCAGTCGCAGCTCGATGACGCCGCGCTCGGTATCGGTGACCGGACGGATTTCCGAGAACAGGCCGGTGTCCTTCAGCTCGACCGCGATCCGGCTGAGGCTGGAAATGGCGCTGTAGGGGATCGTCAGGCTGACCTGGCTGGCGTCTGCGGACCAGGCGGTGGGCGCGGCGCCGTAGAGCTCGGCCACCCCGATCGCGCGGGCCAGGGCGGTGATCACGTCAGGCCGGCCAGACAGCGCGCGCCAGGCGGTCAGCCGCTGCACGTCGGCGCCGCCGGCGGTTGGCGTCGGCATTGCCACCAGCGCCGCTTCGGCGGCCACGGCCTTGGTCTGGCGACCCAGCCGCAGGCCCTGGCCGAGGAAGAACACGGACGACAGCAACATCAGCGCGGCGAGGCAGCCGACCGCGAGCGCCGCGGCCTGCTGCGGCGTCAGGTCGTGGGTCAGGGCGGCCGTCAGACGCGAGGAAACCAGTGGCAACGGCAGGGCCGGCGGCGGCGTCGTCGGGGCGTCGGCCTCGCGCTGCACCCGGGCGAAGGCGGACCAGGCCTGGGCGTCGAACGGCTCTCGCCGCCAGGTCGAGGCCCTCAGGGCGCCATCGCGCCACAGCTGGGCCTCGTATCCGGTCTCCAGTCTCACGATCCGCCAGCCTGCGCCCGGCGGCTGGCCGAGACTGGCCGGCAGGATGCGCGGCCAGGCCGTCCCGAACCGCTCTCTCAGCGGGCGATCCAGGGCGTCGAGGTCCCACCACCAGATCGCGAAGCCTCCGGGCTGGCGGCGGACGAGCGCCCCGGCGTTGAGGAAGGGCGAGGCCTGTCCGGCCCGCGCATGGGCCGCGGCCAGCGCCGCCGAGCGGGACTTGAGGCCGGGGTCGTGATGCTCGAACGCGCAGAGCTCTCGCGGGGCCAGCGCCAGCGGTCGGCCGCCCGCCGATGCGCGACCGTCGAGCGACACATAGGTCCCGTCCGCGGACAGGACTTCAATCGCGGGCGACGGGAAGAGCGACGGCATGGCTCCCAGCTTGCCCCGGTTTGGCGACGGGCAGCAAGACGACAGCCCGATCCTCGATGCGGAAGGGGCCGGCGGCGTCCGTGGGGGTGAGGACGATGCGACTGGCGTAGGTGCGACCGCTGGCGGGGGCGGCGGCGGTGAACTGCAGGCGTCCGCTCGGCTGGACGTCGCTGCGCTCGGCGTCGCCGATCAGGCGCACGCCCGCCGCGCGGCCGAGATCGTCGACCGTTTCGAAGGGCTTCAGTCGGCGGCGGGCGACGGCTTTCGCCGCCTGCGCCGGGGTCAGGCCGTAGCGCACCTCGAGCACGTCCGGCGGGGTCGTGTTGATGTTGACGCCGACGTTGACGCTGTCGGTCACCATCAGGGCCCGGGCCGTGCGCCAGGCGCCCGGCGGGGCCGCCTCGTCCCACCCCAGAACGCCGAGGATGTCGGCCCGGGCGCGGAGCGGGCCGTTGGGCGGCGGCGGCCGTCGCGCGGCGAGATAGGCCCCGCTTTCGGCGCCGCCTGGACGGACACGGTCGTCGATGTCGAGGTAGTCCGCCAGGCGAGCGGCGAGGCTCGTCCTCTGCCCGGCCGGGACGCCGAACTGCTCGACCAGGCGTGGCAGCTGGCTGCTGGGGAGGGTGTTGAGGTTGATCAGCCCGGCTTCGTCCTGCAGCGCCAGCTCCAGATCGCCGGCTGCGTAGCGTGTGCCGTCCAGGCGGAGGGGAACGGGCGGCGCACGGCCGGCGGGGACGAGGATCGCGCTGGAGGTGGTCGGCAAGGTCAGGGCCTGCAGCGTGGCTCGCGCCTCAAGGTCCAGCGCCGCCGCCTCGAACACAGCCCCGTCTCGCGCGGCGTGGGCGGATCGCGCAAGGCTTTCCACCGCCGTCACCGCCGCCAGCAGGGCCAGGCAGGTGACGCCGGTGATGACCAGCACGGCGGGCAGGGCGAAGCCGGCTTTCACAGGGCAGGCGCCGGCGGTGGCGGCAGGGCCAGCTTCGCGGCCTCGGGGAAGGCGGCGCTCTCCTCGACGATGTCGAGGGTCCCGTCATCGCTGGTCAGCCGCACATAGAGGCGGCGTCCCGGCGTCGCGGTCACGGGCGGCCGCGCCGTCGCCCGCCAGGTCGTTGCGTCGTCCGAATAGCTGAAACGCGCACGGGTCGGGCGCAGGTCGATCAGCACCGACGAGGCCCCGCCGTCGCGGGCGCAGGTCAGCAAATCGCCCGCCTCAGTCGCTTCCAGCTTGACACTGAGCCGGCCGGCCGGACCCGCCTCGCCGCAGAGGCCGGCGCGGTCGAGGCTGGCGGCGGCCGTGAATCCGCGCGTGTCGCCAACGGGGCCCGCAGCCAACACGCGCGGTCGGTCGCCGAAGCGCGCCCCGCGGATCACGGTGCGCAGGCTGCCGATGCCGGGCTCGGCGTCCGCCGTCGCCAGCGCTCGCCGTCCCAGCCGAAAGCCGGTCTGAGCGCCGTCGACCCCGACCTGGAAGACCAGCAATAGGGCGGTTCCCGCGATCATCAGCACCACCAGCGCCTCGATCACGGAGAAGCCGTCGCGCGCTGTCGGCGTCATCGGCTCAGTCGGCGGCCAGGGCGGACTGGCCCGCGGCGCGGGCCCCGTCCGCCGGGAAGCGAGCCAGCTCGGCGAACTGGGCGCTGACGCCGCATCCGACGACCGGCGCGACGCCGACGCGGACCCAGACATGGGCCTTCAGTCCCTCTTCAGGGCGTTGGGCGACGCCGTAGTAGAGGGTCGCGGGCACGCCACGGCGACGCAGCATCCATTGCGCGGCGAGGCCCTGTTCGAAACACATCGCCCGCCAGGGCGACCGTCTGGCGCCGGCGCCGATCGCCCATTTCACGCGCGCGATCAGCCTCGCCTGCTCGTCGGGCGGCGGCGCGGACCGGACCGGGGCCTTGCCGGCGAACGCGGCGATACGACGGAAGGGGATTATCGCCACGACGAAGGCGGAGATCGCCAGGGCGCCGACCGCCTCTGCCGCCAGCGCGATGTCAGGGCCAGACGCCCTCCGCAGTTTCGCCAGCAAGCTGGTCATGCCGTCAGCCTGCGCAGCTGGATTGTGGCAAAGCGCCAGGCCCAGCGGGGCAGTCGGATCAAGTGGTAGAGGAAGTGTACTGAGCCGGGTAGTGCGACGCGCATTCGGTCGTCCGGCGACATCCATTTCAGCCGCGCCTCGCTCAGAAAGTGGCCGATTCCTGGGATCAGAAAAAAGTGTGAAGCAGTGAGGCTGACATCAGATAGCGAATACTGTCGGCAAGTTCCAGCGCCATGACCACATGTAATGTGAAGCATAGCGACATCTTCGATCCAACTTGTAATAATATCTGCCCGCAGTTCGGTAAGCAGCATCGGAGGCAATTGCAGGCCCAGCAGACGATGACACAGGAGAATCGCGACAGCTGCAGTCCTGCCAGCGCCTAGAGCCACGGCGGATCGATAGAGTGGCGTGAGGTCGCTCGCGTCCGTATTTGCGAGGATCGCGTTGACGTCGGCTAACCACTTCAGCCGAAACCAGCCGTGTTGTGCGCCGTGGACGCTTAGATAGGCAAGCAGGGCGACGTCATCGAGAGTCCTGACGGACGCTCCGGCCATTTCGATCGCCCTCGTCGCCGACAGGGCGTTGAGGTTTGGGAGAATGCTGGGATTGGCTATCAATCGCCAGTGAAGATCAATAGTGATATTTAGATCTGCGTTATGGACGGAGCATTCTTTGCCGAATGAAACCAGTATGGCGAAGGATGAATCGTTTAGGCCGGCTGGCGTAATTAATATGTAGCCCAGTGTCTCGAGCAATCGACGCGCTGCTAGCGCGGCTTCAGGGGTGGTCAGAAGGTCGATGTCCCAAGACTGCTTCAAACCCAGATCGCCATAGGCCAATGCCGCGAGGGGCGCTCCCTTGACAAAGGCGACCGGAATCTCGGCGTCGTCGAAGCTCCGTTGCAGTCGGATCGTCTCCTGAGCCATCGCCAGCGCCGTTCTGGCGGCCGCCGCAGCGGATGCGCGCAGTCGTCCCTCAATCTCCGTTGGAACGGGCACGGCAGCTCGCCGCAGGCCGTCTCTCACAAGCGCTGCGACTCGGTGCTTGGCTACGACACGCTCGAAGAGTGACCAGTCAATCGTGCTAGACGCCGCCGCCTGAACGGCGGCCTGCCGCTCAGACGACGGTGGCCATCGGCAGCATGCTGCCAGCAGAGCTAGCTCTGGCGAGACCATCGGGCTCACATCAGTACCCCGCTGCGACCTGACCTTTGTGGAGCGTCGCGGTTTTCATCTCTCACCACGCGGCCGTTGGCCATGGTCAGCACGCGGTCGCACAGGGCCAGGCTCTCCGCGCGGTGCGCGATGAGCACGATGGTGGGTTTGGGGGCGAGGGCGCCCAGGCGGATCAGGATGTCGTGCTCCGAGGCGATGTCGATGGCGCTGGTCGCCTCGTCGAGGATGAGGATCGAAGGCGCCCGCAGCAACGCCCGCGCCAAGGCGAGACGCTGGCGCTCGCCGCCGGAGATCAGCGCCCCGTTCTCGCCGACGATGGTGTCCAGCCCAAGCGGCAACCGCGCCACGACGCGATCCGCGCCGGCCACGGCCATGGCGGCGGTCAAGGCGGCGTCCGTCGCCGCCGGATTGGCCCAGAGCAGGTTGTGCCGCACCGTGTCGTTGAACAGGACCGGGTCCTGCGACACGTAGGCGACCTGGTCGCGCCAGCGGGTCACCGTCTGGTCGGTCAGCGGTTGTCCACCGATGGCGATCCGTCCCGACTGCGGGCTGACCAGGCCGGCGAGCAGGTCGGCGAAGGTGGTCTTTCCCGCGCCGGAAGCGCCCGCGACGCCGACCGTTTCCCCGACCGCCAGGTCTAGGGTAAGGCCCGATACGCCCAGCGGCGTCACCGCGTCGGCTTGGCC
>JAZJXN010000071.1:21655-33162 GCA_040390885.1 Pseudomonadota bacterium
TCCGGCAAGCCTGGCCGCCCCTGGCGACGGGGGCGGCAGCGGCGAGGCGGTCGCCGTCAGGTCCGCGTTCAGCGCCGTCACCGCCTCCCAGGCAGGCAGGCTGTAGGCGATCTGCTGCAGCCCGAGCTGGATCTGCGACGCCGGCCCGCTCATCCGGCCGAGCACCACCAGCAGGGCGAGCAGAACCGGGGCCGGCAGGTGCAGCACGCCGTACCCGATCAGCACTGTCGTTCCGGCGACGCAGGCGGCGAGCAATCCCCACAGGCCGCGCATCAACGCCTGCTGCGCGATGAAAGCGGTCTGGCGGTCGGCGGCGACACCGAGGTCGCGCTCGAAGCCCGCGACGAACGCGCCCTGGAGATTCTGGCTCATCGCCAGTTTCATGCCGCCGAGGAAGCGGCCGAGGGCGGTCATCACCGCGAGATTCGACTCCGTGACCTGCTTTCCGACCTCGGCGGATTGTTTGAGCAGACGGTTCAGGGCCAGACCGCCCGCCAGCATCAGCCCGATGGCGGCCGGGGCCAGCAGCGGCGCGAGGGCGATGGCGACCACGCCCTGGACCACGACCATCACGACCGCTACGCCGCCCTGAAGCAGGAAGTGGACGCCGGCGCCGCAACGCTGGATGTCGCCTCCCATGATGTGGGTGACCCGCCCGTGTCCCAGGCCGGCCAGTGTCTGCCAGCGGGTATCGGCCAGCTGTCGGGCGACTTGCACGCGCTGGGCTTCGACGAACCCGACATGCAGGCGGCCGAGGAGAGTGTCGCGCCGCCAGAGGATGACGGCGCGAACGACCATGAGGACAGCGAACAGCGCCAGCAGCAGGACGAGCCGGCTGAACGGGTCCAGGCCGGGCGCGAACCGGCCGGCCAGTCCCGCCAGGGTTCCGCCCGCGCCGGCATCGAACAGCGTGGCGAGGAGCGGAACCAGCAGGACCACGCCCAGGCCCTCGACGATCGCGCCCAGCGCGACGAAGACCGACGCCGCGACCAGGCGGCGGCCTGCATAGTGCGCCACCGCGCTGGCGAACCGATGGCAGCGCCGCAGAAGTTCGATCATGCCCGCTCCCCTGCTCGCGGTGGATCCCGACGCCCTGTCACGGCAACGGCCCAGTTAGCCTTCACCGTTCCGTTGGCACAAGTCGATGTGGCACCACTGGTAGCGCGCGGTCGAGATAGTTCCGCCGGCGGACTGACGTCTTCCTGCGGCCAAGGCGCACGATCCCCTGCCGAAGGTCCGCGAACGCGGGTACTCGATCCGGCGGGATGATGGTAACCACCTGTTCGAGGGTGGATTGGCCACACTGCTGAGCGCGCGGGAAACTTGATGTCGAGAATCGGAAAACTCACGGCCCTGATGGGGGCTTTCGTGGTGACGACCGTTGGGGCCTATGCGGCGCCCGCCGCCGCGCAGGCGACGCGGACCTGGGTCTCGGGCGTGGGCGACGACGCCAACCCCTGCAGCCGTACCGCGCCGTGCAAGACGTTCGCGGGCGCGATCTCCAAGACCGCCGCCGGCGGCGAGATCAACTGCATCGATCCGGGCGGCTTCGGCGCCGTCAGTATCGCCAAGGCGATCACCATCGACTGCAGCGATGTCCAGGCTGGAGTCGTGGTTGCGGGCACGAATGGCATCATCGTCAACGCCGGCGCCACCGACGTGGTGTTCCTCAAGGGCCTGGACCTCACGGGCACCATCACGGTGCCGGGCCTCAACGGTGTCCGGTTCATCGCCGGCGCCGCGCTGCACATCGAGGACAGCAACATTCGCGAATTCCAGTCCTCGAACAGCGAGGGCGTGCTGTTCCAGCCGAGCGGTGCTTCGGAGCTGTACCTCAGCAGCACGAGCATCACCTGGAACGGAAGCGGGACCACGGGCGGTGGTGTTCTGATCCAGCCGACCGGCACGGGTTCGGCCAAGGTCTTTGTGAAGAACGTCCTGATCCAGAACAACTTCAACAACGGCTTCTGGGTCAACACGACCGGCAACACCGGCGCGGGGGTCCAGGTCTCGATCGAGGACACCGACATCAGCGGCGGCGGCCAGGGTCTGCTCGTGTTCGCGCCGGCGTCGACCACGACCGCCACGGTGATGGTCAATGGTTCGAGCATCAACGGCAACACCACCGGCATCATCAGCAACGGCGCCGCGGCCAAGGTGCGGGTGGGCGGAACCACCATCACCAGCAACGGCACAGGCGTGGTCGCGCTCGGTGGCTCCGCCATCAACAGCTACGGCGACAACCGTCTTGATGGCAACACCGCCAACGGGACCTTCACGCCGCCGGCGGCGATCAAGCAATAGACAGTAAAAACCCGCCCCCGAAACTGAGTTCGGGGGCGCCTGCTTCAGTGGCGAGCGATGCGCCCCCCTCGCGTTGTCGCCATCCTGCTTCATCAGTCGACGAGACACGTCGCCCAACGGGGGTGAGGACACCAACATGTCGAAAATCGGTAGACTGACGGCCCTGGTCGGGTCGGTGATCGTGGCCACGACCGGGCTCTACGCGGCGCCGGCCGCCGCGCAGGCGACGCGGACCTGGGTCTCGGGCGTGGGCGACGACGCCAACCCCTGCAGCCGCACCGCGCCTTGCAGGACCTACGCCGGCGCCCTCTCCAAGACCGCTGCCGGCGGCGAGATCAACTGTATCGATCCGGGCGCCTTCGGCACGGTGACCATCACCAAGTCCATGACGATCGACTGCAGTGACGTCGAGGCTGGTACATTGGCCTCTGGCACCAACGGCATAACCATCAACGCCGCCTCCACCGACATCGTGTTCCTCAAAGGCCTGGACATTTACGGGGGCGGCTCGGGCGATAACGGTGTCCGCTTCCTGTCGGGCGCGGCCCTGCACATCGAAGACACCGTGATCCGGACGTTCCAGTCGGGCAGCGCCCAAGGCGTGCTGTTCGCACCCAGCGCCGCGGCGGAACTGTACATCAGCAACACGACCATCGCCGAGAACGGCAGCGGCGCCTCGGGCGGCGGCGTCTTGATCCAGCCGACGGGCTCCGGCTCGGCCAAGGTCCGGATCAAGGACACGCTTATCCAGAACAACGCCAACAACGGCTTCTGGGTCAGCACCGCGGGCGCCACTGGGGCCGGCATCACCGTCGCGATCGACGACACCGATATCAGCGGCAACGCCCAGGGGATGGTGGTCTTCACCCCGGCCGCGACGACCACCGCGGCGGTTCTGGTGAAAGGCTCGACGATCACGGGCAACACCACCGGCATCATCGGCAACGGCGCGAACACCAAGGTCCGCGTCAGCAACACCGCCATCACCAGCAACGGCACCGGCGTCGTCGCCCTGGGCGGCTCGGCGATCAACAGCTACGGCGACAACCTGCTTGACGGAAACACCGCCAACGGGACGTTCACCGCTCCTCAGGCCGTGAAGCAGTAGGGGTTCAGGGCTCGGCACCGATCGTCGTTGCGCACAGTCAGGCCGCGTCATGCGACTGGCTGTGCGCAGTGGCCATGAGCGGAATCGTCCGAAAAACGTCGGTATTCGACCTTGCTTCGTGCTGCTAGGATCGCCGCAGGGATCAAGCGCCACGACGGCGGAGGAGACGACATGTCGACAATCGGAAGAGTGACGGCCCTGGTCGGGTCGGCGATCGTGGCCACGGCGGGGCTCTATGCGGCGCCCGCCGCCGCGCAGGCGACGCGCACCTGGATTTCGGGCGTGGGCGACGACGCCAACCCCTGCAGCCGCACCGCGCCGTGCAAGACCTTCGCCGGCGCGATCTCGAAGACCGCCGCTGGCGGCGAGATCAACTGTATCGACCAGGGCGCCTATGGCGCGGTGACCATCACCAAGTCGATCTCCCTCATCTGCGTAGGGGTGACCGCCGGCGTCCTGCACAGCAGCACCAACGGCATTGTCATCAACGCCGCCGCCACCGACGTGATCTTCATCAAGGGCCTGGACATCAACGGCGCGCCGCCCAGCTCGCCCGGCCTCAATGGCATCCGCTTCCTCGCCGGCGGCTCGCTCTATATCGATGACACGGTGATCCGCGGCGCTCTCGCGGCGAGCCCCAACGGCAACGGTGTCCTGTTCGCGCCGTCCGGCGCTTCGGAACTGTTCATCACCAACTCGACCATCTCCAACAACGGCACGGCGACCACCGGCGCCGGGGTGCTGATTCAGCCCACCGGCACGGGCTCGGCGAAGGTCGTGCTCGACGGGGTCTCCCTCATCGACAACCGCAACTTCGGGTTCCAGGTCAACACGACGGGCAACACGGGCGCCGGCGTCTCAGTCTCGATCGAGAACAGCAAGATCAGCGGCGGCGTTCAGGGGGTGCAGATCTTCACGCCCGCGGCGACGACCAGCGCCACCGTACTGATCAACGGTTCGGTGGTTTCGGCCAACACCGTCGGCATCATCGCCAACGGCGCCGCCGCCAAGGTCAGGGTCGGCACCTCGACCATCACCAACAACGGCACCGGCGTCGTCGCGCTGGGCGGCTCGGCGATCAACAGTTACGGCGACAACCGGCTGGATGGGAACGGGACGAACGGGACCTTCACCGCCCCGCTGGCCGTCAAGCAGTAGAGCCTAGGCTCTACGAGCGCGCCCCGGACGGTTGCCGTCCGGGGCGGTTTGCCATCGCGATCAGGCGTTGCTGCGTAGCGCCTTACGCAAAAAGTGTCCGTTCACGAGGCCGCGCAACAGTGCGAGGCGATACTCCGCCGTCGTCTTGGCCGTGTGCCAGCCCTCCGTCGGCCAGTCATCGACGAGCCGGCGCATCCGCGCCAGGTCAAGCGCCGCCGCCGCCGCCGGCACATTTTCTAGCCGATCGATTTCCTCGCTGATCCGCTGGCGTGACGCCGTCATCCCCTCGTGCCAGTCCGCGGCCTGCAGACCTCTGACGGTATTGGCGAGGACGTCGGGCGGAAGCCGGTCGGCGAGCGCCTTGCGGGCGATGGAACGCGGCATGCCGTCGGAAAAATAGACGGACGTCGGCAGCGAAAGACAGAATTCCACCAGCCTCCGATCGGCGGTCGGGTCGCGCAGATCGATGCCCCAGCCACCCAGCACGCCTTTGTTGTAGGCACCCGCATCAACGCGCCGCAGCGCTTGGACGCGGAAGTCGAATGCATTTCGCTGTGGTTTGTAGTTCAGATCAAAACCCTGATCCTTTGCGCGCTTCTCCATATCAAGACGCCTGCGCAGCTCAGGATTGATCGCCATGTAGGTATTGGGATTGATCCCGTCTCGCTCCCTCACTCTGGTCACGGCGTTCCAGATCGATTGAGGCATCCAAGGCGCGAGAGTTCTGGCGAAGATGCCTGCCCAGCTCGCTCGTCCCGCCCTGACCGTCGCGCGTGCTTCGCGGATCAGCTTCAGCCAGTCGCCACGCCCCGCGAGTTCCGGGAGGAGGTGCCAGCCGTCATAACTCAAGGTGAAGTTTCCCAGACCCCCGGTGAGCATCACCTGCACACCGCGCTCACTTGCCTGATCGTTGATGGCGGCCGTCCACCCGTGGTTACAGGCGTTGAGCACCGGGCGTTCGAACAGGAAGAAGTGCCGATCAAGGTCGTCGATCACCGAGCGCCCGTCTGAACGGACGAGGATATGGTCCATGTTGGTGTACAGGGCGGCCGTGGCGCCGGCCATGTCGGCCTCATCAACGATCCGCCCTCTCGCGCCAGAACCGTCGTAGTTGCTTCGCGGTGCGGAGGTGAAGGCGAGGACCCTGCTTCCACCGGGAGCGAGGCGAGCAGCTGTTGCGGCCACAGCCGAGCTGTCGAGCCCGCCGCTGAGCTGAGCGCCCACGGCATTGCCGGCGCCCCGCAGACGGACCCGGACTGCGTCATCGAGATGCTGCCGGAGCGCCTCGACGTAGTCACCCTCGCCAGGAAGTTTCAGCGTCTCGCGGGGTGGGTTCCAGTGTCGACGGGATGTTGTCCGGTCGCGCCGGATGATCGTGACCGAGCCAGCTTCCACCCGGTGGATATCCTTGAAGAAGCTGCGCGAGCCATATTCCGGCATGAGCGCGAGGAACTCGGCCGTTCGTTCCTCGTCGGGGGCGCAAGGGATCACTGACAGGGCGTGAAGCCCCTTAGGCATCGAGGCGAAGGCCGCGAAGCCTGATCCAAGGTGATAGTGGAGAGGGCGGGCACCCATCGGGTCACGCGCCAGAGTCAGCGCCTGGTCACGCTTGTCCCAGAGCGCGAAGGCGTAGTCTCCAAGCAGATGGTCGAAGGTGTCGGCTTCCCACCGCTCCCAGGCCGCCAGCAGGATGTCGGCGTCGGAGAGAAGGGCTGCGTCCGCGACGGGCATCCCGAGGTCGCGCGCAAGCTCGTCGCGGTTGTCCAGCCGAAGGTCGGCGACGAGCAGGAACCGCTCATCGCCACCGATCAGCGGCTGTCGGTCGTGGTTGTCTTCCGGGAGGGTGATGAACAGGCGCCGGCCCATGGCGATCGCGCCGTCATCGCGGTGCGCCGAGTCGTGTGGTCCGTAGATTTCCTGCGCGGCCAGCATCCGGCGGCAGGACTCACCCGCCTGGGGCTTGCCGCCGAAATTCCATAGGCCGGCCAACGCGGACATCTAACTGGCGCCTCAGAGCCGCATGTAAGAGAGAAAAGCGGCTTCAGAATAACACGAAGAAAACCACGCCGGGCAACAGGCTGCCGCCGGACGTGGCTTTACTCGAAGATGTAGTCGGAAGTCGGCCCCGCACGAGTTCGCGTGGGCCTGACTTCCGCCCGGTATCGTCAGGAGAACGTGAAGCCGTCGGGGCCGGGCGTAGCGCCAGCTTCCGCTTCAGACGTTTCCAGACGCGTCATTTGCGGACGTTCCCAGGCCAGCAGAGCTTCGTTGCTCTCGGCGGGCGCTCCCACGGTTTCTTGTTCAGTCATGTACGGACCCCTTCAAATGGAAATGCCACGATATCGCAGTTCTCTCGATAATCACGCGAAAATAACCGCGCTGCTGAAACGAGGCCGGAAGGCCTAGCCTTTGTGCAGCGTCACCATCGCTTCCGCGCGCAGGGATTCGATGAGGTCCATGACCTCGCTGCGGCAGGTCTCGGCATCAACCTTGAACTCGGTCAGCAGCTGCGCGCAAAGGCTGTCGATCGAGCGAGGCTCGGCGATCAGGGCCCAGATCCGGGTGCCCACGGCGTTGAGGCCGTAGCAGGCGCCGTTCTCGATGCTCATGGCGACGAGCTCGCCATCCACCTCAGTGCTCAGCAGCCCCTCGTTGCGGACGACAATGTCGGCGCCGGTCAGGCGATTGGCGGTCGCGGTCATGCTGGGCTCCCCATGCGGTGATCGCTAGCAAACGAGGCGTCGTGGGTCAAAGCACGCGGTTATGCTGCGTCGAAGATGTGCTTCTCGAGCCGGCCCGCCTCGCGCTCGAAGACGTCGTAACCCCAGGCGCGCGACGCGGAGAAGACCGCCGCATGCTTCAGCAGGTCGGCGCACTGCCGGAAATGCCGGCTCCTCAGTCCCATCGGGCCGAGATACTGGACGCGGTAGGTCTGAGCCATCAGCGCGGTCATCGCCTGTTGGCCGCGAAGGCGCTCGACGCCGCCTTCCGCGCCTTCCGCCTTGCTCAGGACGTAGAGCCGATGGAACGGGATCGGCCTCGCCGCGCCCGCCCCGGACAGGGGAACCTGGTACTTGTCCATCCCGTCCATGACCCGGTCGAGGGTCTCCCGCGAATGGCCAAACGCGGTCGCGGCCTCGCCCCAGAGCTTGAGGCGCGGCAGGCCGGGCCAGGCGAACGGGCGTCCGAGGTCGTCGAAGCCGATCATGCAGACGTCGTCACAGAGGACCTCGTAGCCAGCCTTCTGGAAGTGCGCGGCCAGGGTCGACTTCCCGGCCCCTGAATGGCCGGCGAACGCGACGGCACGGCCGTCTGCGACAATGGCGTTGGCGTGGAGCGGCAGCAGGCCGCGCTGGTGGCAGAGGATGCCCAGCGCCGAGCCGAGCAGGAACAGCCGCATGGTCCGGTCTGACCCGCCGGGGAGGATGTCGACGACGATCTCGCGGCCGCCGCGCACCAGGAACCGCGCCGTGCCGGGCGTCTCGAACATGACCGCGTCCCCGGCCACCTGCAGGCCGTACTCGGCGGGCGGGCTGCCGGGGAGCGCCTCGGGGGTCGCTCCAAGCCGGATGTCGACGATCGGCCGCGTGTCCGACGGATCGGCGGCCACCGTCAGTTCCGGCAGGGGAATCTCCGACCGCAGTCGGAAGTCGAAGCAGGAATAGACGGGCAGCACGTGGTCGGGGGCCTCTCGGACACAGGGCTCGACGCTAGCCTGTCTCTGGCCTCCGGCCTAGAGCGCAGCACGCCTTGCGGTCCGCTGTGTCGTCTGTTGGACGGACCGGCGACGCACGTTGTGGGAGATTACCGCCGCGTTTTGCGCGACTGGGACTGGGACATGCTGCCGAAGACCACCATTCAACGGGCCTATGAGCTCGCGGAAGCCGGAGACGCGCTCGACCTCGCGAGTCTCAAGTCAAAACTGAACGCCGAGGGCTATCGCCAGGTCGACGCCCACCTCGAGGGGCGTTCCGTGCGCACCCAGCTCAGGGCGCTGATGGAAGCCGCCCGGCGTCGCGCCGGAAACCTGGAACCCGAGAGCTAGCGGTTCGGCCTGCCGGTCGGCATCGATCAGGTCGGTGCGGTCGAGGAGAGCCGCGGCTCACGACGGGCCGTGGCGGCGTCCAGGGATGCTGCCAGCTCACGCACGCATTCAGGGAGGGTGGGGGCGAATCTGCGCGCGCGGAGACGCCCTCGGCGACCGTTCTCTAGCGCTGCGTTGAGGCGAGGCGAGGGCGGGGGTGCGCCGGCTGATGGAAAAATCGACCGCGCCGCCGCGCCACTATGTCGCGGCCCGGGAAGGCGGGGGTAGCGGCGTGAGAGGGAAGACTAGCGTCACAGGCGAATTATTCCCGTTGTTTCAAAATGTCGAAAATTCTCGATCCACAGTTCGTGTTACTGAAAATATACACTAACTTCGCGGGCAGTATTCTCCACAAGAAGAGAACCTGGCAAGCGCCGGTAAGCCGTTCGAGTCGGCGCTCGTCGTTGAGCTTTCACGCGGGCTCGCGGGAACAAGCTCTTCACATGTCACGGCCGTGCTGCCGAAGGCGATCGCAGATCGGGCGTTTCTACCATCGAGATGTTGCGGGAACCCCTTGCCTGCTTGGGTTTGTCGCCCAGGGTGTCGACGCAAGGCATCGGTTCGGGTTCGGCGCGCGGCGTGAGGCCGCCAAGACAATTCCCGCGAAAGGCGACGCCATGGGCCGTCGGATGACCGCGGTCGCCGACCGGCGGCGCTCGACTGCGCTCTCTGTCGTATTGACAACTGAAGGTGAATGAAGCGTCTTGCCCGCGATATGGCGGTCAAAGCGCAGTAACCATGTTGACGATAGCAGAGTTCGTGGGGGCCCGGAGATGAGCGGAAATACGCTTGTCCAGGCGGTGGCGCCGCTCGCCGTGCTTGACCGTTGGGGGCGTCTCGAAGCCCGTCCGAGAGTTGTGCTCGGTACGGATCTCGAGGTGATCTGGTCGAACGACGCGGCCGAGGCGGCCATGGCGCAAGGCGGCGACATCGCGCTGGTCGATGGCCGGTTCAGGCTTCAGGACGCCAATGAGATGGCGCAGTTCCGCCGCTTCATCGAGTCGTCCACCGAAGCCGTCAGCGCCTGGTGCTCGATCCAGGCCGGCGGCGGAGCCTTGTTGTTCCGTGTCTGGCGGGTGGAGGCCGAGGGCGCGGTGTCGTTCGGCGTGGTCTTCCACCCTGCTGGCGCCAGCTATGCGCCGCACTGGGCCGACTTTTCCCGCGTGTTCGGCCTCACCCACTCGGAATTCCGGGTGGCGCTGCGCCTCCTCGACGGCATGCAGATCGAGGCTGTGGCCGACGAGCTGGGCATCGCGCCCGGCACCGCGCGCATCCACGTGCGTAATCTCTACGGCAAGCTGAATGTGAGCTCGCGCGAAGCGATGTTCCGTCTTCTGGCGCCCTTCCGCGTCGCCTGACGTCCTCAGCCGCACGTATCTCCTGAAATAGAACCGCCATTCCCGGATCCCTATGCCAAGCGCATGCAGGAACTGTCGGGAGGGCGACGGATGCCTATAGTGTCTACTGCAAACACAGGCCCTGCGTTGTCGTTGATAGTTAATGCGACATCTTAAGCGACACGGTTAATACTGAAATCAGCTCCGGGAATAATTCCCCTTCCAATTGAAAGTGCGTTTTCTATCACAATTTGAATATGGTGGAGCTCACGGCGCCGCCGCTACAACCCCCCTCGCTTAACGACAGGTTAACCGCATCGGCGGGGCTACCGGGGGGTAGCGACATGGTTCAATTCATTCGTCTCAGCCACGCGGCTTCGCGCCGCTCGTACCGACGGACGTCGGTTCTGGCGGCCGCCGTCAGCGGCGTGGTGGTGTTGGGCTGGGCGGCCGCGGCGAGCGCCGCGCCGAGCGAAAATCTGGTCGCCACCTTCTCGCGCCTCGACGTCGCCCTGTCGGGCCGCATCAGCGCCCGCTGCGAACTCGGCGGCGGCGCGGACATCGATCTCGGCGAGCTTCGGGGCAATGAGGCTGTCAGCGCCCGCGTGCCGCTCGGCTGCAACGTTCCGTTCGATCTCAGCTTCCAGTCGGCCCGCGGCGGCCTGGCGCACATCACCCAGCCGGGTGGCGAGGGGCCCTTCGCCGGAACGCTCGACTACACGCTCAGCGTCAAGGTGCCGCTCGTCGATCCGACGCCCTCGACGATGCAGGGGCTGTTCGAGAGCCGCCAGCTGATGTCCCGCAGAACCCTGAGCAGCGGTGAAGCCGTCGCTGCGGGTGACGCCCAAATCGAAATCCGGACCCGTTCCCCCGAGGGCGCGGGCCTGCTCGCCGGCCGCTACAGCGAAACGCTGACGGTCACCGTTTCGCCGAGAGTCTGATCGGGATCGGCGGGGCCGTTCTAAGTAAACTGTGCCATGCAGAAGTCTAGGCATGAAGAGCGTCGGATAAAGCAGTTAGTTAATAAGTAAAATTAACTACAGTGCGCAAATTAGTACAGTAACACCGTTATATAAATATTGACTGAGAACATTAAGAAGGTCTTACTCTCCAGCAGATCGGGGGATGGGTTCTTCAAGCTCGGTCGAAGATCTCAAGCAACAACCAAGCAATCTGGAGAAGATCATGAAGATCGTTTCGCTCATCGCCGGCGTCGCCGCCGTCGCTCTCGTCGCCGGCTCCGCCTCGGCTCAAGACATCCACAAGGGCCAGGCCTACCTGCTCGGCACCAACGTCAGCTTCACCGGCAACACACCGCTCGTCCCCGTCACCGGCAACTTTGGCCAGCAGTTCGCCGCCGTGCTCCAAAACGTCGGCATCACCGCCAGCAACGGCGCGGGCGCCCTGAACGCGATCAACGCCGGTAACGGCGCCTCGCTGGTCTCGTCCTGGCACGCGATCGGCACCGCCGCCGACAACAACGGCACGGCCGCTGGTTCGGATGGCGCCACCTTCA
>JAZJXN010000071.1:33262-47582 GCA_040390885.1 Pseudomonadota bacterium
CCTCGCCGGCACCTACTCGGGCGACTTCTCGGTCACCATCTCGGCCGGCCTCTAACTCACTGCAACTTCGACGACGAAGGGAGCAGGAGGGCGGTTTCCGCCCTCCTGTTTTCTCATTCCGGGGCGCTCCGACATGGCATGCCCCTTGCTGCCCAGACTGTACTGAGCCGCCAAAATGGGACGGCTTTCCGAGAAGGAAGAAAAGATGTTCCGAGGGGCCAAGTATCCTCTGATCCGGCGTGTTGTTGCGTTCGCGTCCGCGTTCGCCGCCGGCATGTCGATCCTCTCGTCCGCCTCCGCCATGCGCGTCGCGCCGATGGTCTCGGAACTGACCTCCGCCGGAGCTGGCTCCACCGCCCGCGTCGAGGTCGGAAACATCGGGGCCGCGGCGCTGCCGTTTGAAACCCGCATCACCCGCATCACCTTCGACGACAAGGGCGCGCTGGTCGAAGAACCGGCCGACGAAGAATTCCTCGTCTTCCCGCCGCAGGGCGTCGTGCCGGTCGGCGGCCGCCAGGTGGTCCGCGTCCAGTGGGTCGGCGAACCGCGGCTCGTCGACTCCCACGCCTATTATCTCTGGGTCAAACAGTTGCCGGTGGCGACCGAGCCGGTGCAGTCCGAGAGCGGCGGCGCCGTGTCGGTGTCCGTGCTCTACACGATGAAGGCTCTGATCGTGGTCGCGCCCGACGGCGCCGAACCGGATGTCCAGGTCGTGTCCGCCGTTCCCGCCATGGTCACCCCGCCGGCTCCCGAGCTGGATGCGTCCCTCACCAAGGGCCAAGCCGCGCCGCCGCCGCCGCCCGCTCAGCCGGGCGTCGAGATCACGGTAAGCAACTCCGGTCACCGCTATGCCCTGATGAGCGGCGCGACCTGGGTCATTGAAGGCACCAAGGCCGCTGGCGGTCCGTTCAGCATGACCCTGACGGGCCAGCAGGTCTCAGAGACCGTCGGCATCGGCTACCTCGCCCCGTCCGGCGGCCGCCGGACGTTCAAGGTTCCGACCGGTGAAGCCCTGGATCCGAAGAAGCCTGTGACCGTTCGGTTCGCGCGATGAAACGCCGGGGGGCATTCATGGGCGGGGCGGCTCTGGCGCCAATCGTGGCGATGCTGGCCCCGGTCGCGTGGGCCGACATCGACGAGCCGATCAGCCGCAGCGACCGTGAACTGAGAGCCGTCGCCGACACATTCAGTCTCGCGCAGGCCGCAGGCGGTTCGTCCTCGGCGCCCGCGGGGATCCCGGCGCCTTCGGGCGCGCCTTCGTCCTCGGCCCCGACATCGTCGGCCGCGAAGCCTCGTCCGAACATCAATCCGTACAATCGCGACATCGCCATGACGGTGCCGCTGAACTTCAACCGGCGGGTGCTCGGCGAGATGCCGGTGCTGCTCACCGCTGACGACCGCTTCATCGTCAACAGCGAGGGCTTCATCGCCCTGATCAAGCCGCTGCTGACCCCTGAAGCGCAGGCTGAACTCGCCACCGCCCTGACCGGGGTAGAGCAGTTCGCGCCCGAGGAAATCAATGCGGCGGGGATCCAGCTGGACTACGATCCCGAGCAACTGGCGGTTCTGGTCCTGCGGATCGACCCGTCCAAGCGGACGCCGGAGTTTCTGTTCCAGGGCGGCACGCCCGACGCGCCGGAGACGGCGCCGGAGCCGTTCAGCGCCTTCCTCAACAGCAATGTCGCCATCAGCCGACGGATGTCCACCGGCGAGGTGACCAAGCCGAGCGTGTTCCTCAACGGCGCCGCGCGGTTCAGCAATTTCGTCTTTGAGGCCGACTATCAGGGACGCCCTGACCAGGTCACCGACGACTATCTGGTCGAGCGGCGGTACGCCCGCCTCGTGTACGACGACGCCGAAGACTATCGGCGCTGGATGCTCGGCGACCTCGATCCGGAAATCCGCGGCCGACAGGGGTTCGTCGAACTTGGCGGTCTCGGCGTCAGCCGTCAGCGCCGCCGCTTCGAGTCCTTCCGCAACAACGTGCTGTCCGGATCGCGCCAGCTGATCCTGCAGGAGAGCTCGGTCGTCCGCGTGTCCCGCAACGGCGTGTTCGTCCGGGAATTCCGACTCGATCCCGGCCAGTACGACGTCAGCAACCTGCCGCTCGACACTGGCGGCAACGATGTCCAGATCGACATCCAGGGCGAGTCCGGCAAACGCGAGACCGTCGCCTACAGCGCCTATCTCGACAGCATCGACCTCGAGCCGGGCGACTACGAGTACGCGGCTTACCTCGGCATGACGAGCGACGGCCTGTTCGGCGAGCCGGACTACTCGAACGGTGAGATCGCCTTTACCGGCTTCTATCGCAAGGCCTTCGAGGACCGCCCCTCCATCGGCCTCGGCCTGCAGGCCGCGGCGGCGGTCCAGACCCTGACCGGCCAGAGCCAGCTGATCCTCAAGAACGGCTCGCGCCTGCAGTTTGACGCCTCGGCGAGCAACAGCGAGGTGGCCGGCAGCGGCTTCGCGGGCGCCGTCGGCTACGAGTACCAGCTGGACCACGGCGAAACCGCGGACGCGTTCACCGTGGTTGTCGACTATGTGTCGGACCAGTTCGCGACGCTCGGCAACCGGCAGGGCGACAATCCGACCTCCTGGGCTGTCAGCGCCGGTTATTCGCGACGCTTTTCGACGGACTGGCTGGCCAGTGTTTCGGCCAACTACCGCATGAGCCGCGACGAGACGCGCGACGACGCCTACGCCATCAACGCCTCGACCACCTATCGCATCACGCCCGACTGGGCCGTGCAGGCCGGCGTCGAGTACAGCGACTTCGGGATCAACGCCTCCAGCTTCCAGAGCGGCGGCTTCGGGTTCACCCTGGCGCTGATCTGGACGCCCAACATCCGCGACCGCGGCGAGGCGCGCTACAATTCGGCGCGCAACTCGGGCAGCGTGCGCTACCAGCGCGCGGGCGAAAACAGCGTCAACAGCTTCGGCTACTCGGCCGGGGCGACCTACGACGACGGATCCAGCTCCGTGTCCGGCCAGGTCGATTACAGCGGCAACCGCCTCGACGCCACGCTCAGCCACACCGCGTTTGGCCGCGATTTCGGCAGTATCGGCGACGAGCAGGTGACCGGCTTCCGGGTCGGCACCTCGATCGCCACCACCGGCGGCAAGGTCGCCATCGGCCGCAACATCTACGACAGCTTCGCCATCGTCTATCCCCACAAGAGCCTGAAGCCGCATGACGTTCTCGTCGGCGAAAGCCTCGAGGGCGGTCGCTACACCGCGCGCAGCGGCGTGTTCGGTCCGGCCCTGTCCAACGACCTGTCGTCCTATGTGAACCAGTCGATCCGTTACGACGCGATCGACGCGCCGCTGGGCTACGACATCGGCGACGGCGTCATGCGCGTCCATCCCGCGTACAAGAGCGGCTACAAGATCGAGGTCGGCAGCGCCGCCTTCGTCAGCGCCCTGGGTCGCCTGGTCGGCAACGGCGAGAAGCCGGTGGCGCTCGTGAGCGGCCGGATCCGCGCCCTTGACAAGCAGGCCGCCGAGCCGGACCTGTTCTTCACCAACTCCGTCGGCCGGTTCGCGATGCAGAAGCTTGAGCCGGGCAAACGCTACCGCGTCGAGCTGTTCACGAGCCCGTCCCAGGGATTCGAGTTCACGGTTCCCAATGATTCCAAGGGTCTGCTCGATCTGCAGACGGTCACCGTGCCCATCGACGTCGTCACCGAGTGAGAAAGACCAAGACTATGGCGAACAAAGCGAAGCTCTTCCTTGCCGGTGTCGCGAGCCTCGGGCTCGGCCTCCTCTCGGCCGGCGCCGCGAGCGCCTGCGTGCTGTCGGTCCAGCCGGCGGATACCCAGTGGATGATCCGCTACGACCCGTTCTCCCAGGACGCGACCCAACGCCAGTTCGAGGTGGCGGTCGTCAACCAGGGCCAGGAGCGTTGCTCGGGCAAGGTGCGGGTCGAGCTCAACGGTGAGGAGTTCGGCCTGCGCAGCGCGACCGAGACCGCGCGCGTCCCCTACGCCCTGATCGATGACCGCAACGGAGCGGATGTGACGCCGCGCGCCGGCGGCGTCAGCGCCCGACGCCTGAATTCCCAGCCCGTCGCGCTGGCGCCCGGCGAGCGTGGACGGCTGCAGTTCACCTTCGCGGCGGCGCCGCCCGAAGTTCCGAGCCAGGGCGCCTACACCCAGGAAGCCACGATCCTGCTCGAGGACGACAACGGCCTTCCGGTCGGCGCCCGCCAGGTGACGCTCACCTTCGTGGTCGTTCCGGCGGCGGTGATGGGTCTGAAGGGTCAGTTCCAGCGCTCGAACGGCGTGGCGCGCATCGATCTCGGCGAACTGACGGCCGGAACGCGGCCTCTGACGGCGTCGCTGTTCGTGCTCAGCACGGGCGGCTACCGGGTGACCGTGAAGTCGACCAACGAAGGCAAGCTGCGGCTCGGCAAGACCGACTGGTATGTGGACTACACGCTCGGCGTCGGCAGCAAGCGCATGGGTCTGGACGAGCCCGCCACCATCAACGTGGTGTCCCGCCGGGCTCGCGCCGACGACTATCCGCTGTCGGTGGAAGTCGGGTCGGTCGCGGGGCTTAGGGCCGGTGACTACACCGACGAGCTGATGTTCACGGTCGCCGCGCTCTAGGCGAGGGCCTAGAGCGGCTGGATCGTCAGGGCCAGCACGAGCGGCTGGTCCAGGCGGACCTGATCGAACTGGTAGTTGACCGTCTTGATCGTCGCCATGCTCGAGCGACGCAGGACCTGTTCGCCCGACCTCGAAAGATTGATGGACCGGCCGTCGTAACGGATGCCGGCGCTCTCGGCTGCCGTCAGCTGCCGATAGTTCGCCGAGACGGTGAAGCCGCCGGGCGCATTGCAGGCCTCGACCACTGATCCGCTGACGTTGACGCCGGCGAGCACCGTGCCCGCGGGGCGGACCCAGCAGGCGACCGGCACGGTGGCCCGCAGGCGGTACGTCCCGCCCGCCTGGCCTTCGCCCGCGAAGGCCACGGAACTGGTCGTTCCGGCTGCAAGGAATGCCAGCAGGGCAATGAGCTTCTTCATCGACGTCGCTTTCTGTGTCGCGTGTCTTACTGCGACACATCATGACCCCGTGCCGTTGCGCCTTGCTTAAGAGGCACGCTTAATCGCAAGTTAAATTAGATTTAGGCGAAAATTGATCTTCGTTTATTTGCATTCACCAATTTATCCTCCACAGGATATCATCGTTAATAACGCGTAATCTTCGTATTATTCTTTGCGTTACTTATTGCCTTCCCCGATATGGCTCAGCCGTACGGTTGAAGTCAGTGTATCGACCGACAGAAGGCTGGATCTGCCGTGCGTCAGGCTTGCCGCAGAAACGGGAGCGTGAAGCCATCACGCCACCCGGGAGGCGGTGATGGGCATTGACGGGGGGCGGCGTCCGGTCGTTTGCTTGGTGCTAAGGAGCGGGTGCGCAGGTGCGAAAGACAGCCATGATCAGCAACGACGCCTGGCAGGTCGAGGCCAGCGTGGCCCCGGCGGCGGACGGCGTGGTGGTCGTGGAACTGCGCCTGCGCAGCGACTGGGCGGGCGAGATCCCGCCCTTCGTCATCAGTCTCGACGCCGACCCGGCGATGACCGGCGCCGATTACGAGGCGCAGGCCCTCATCCTGATGGCGGGATCAGCGGGCGAGCTGGAGAACGCCTGCGTTCGTGAATCCCTGCGCAAGAACCGCTAGAGCGCGATCGGCCTCAGAGATTGTGCATCCACTCGATGGCGGCCGGGCCTGGCGGGCCATCGAAGGTGAGCGCCGCGCCGTCCGGTCCGCCGGGCCGGTCCTCGACCTCGCGCGGACTCATGCCGAACCGGGCGCGGAAGGCGCGGCTGAAATGCGCGTCGCTGTTGAAACCGTGGGCATAGGCGATCTCGCTGATCGCCGGCGATCGCCCGCGACGCTTCAGAAGCGCCTCGAAGCAACGGTCCAGGCGTCGCGTCATGACATAGGCGGCGACGCCGCCATAGCTGTCGAACGCGCGGTAGAGCACAGATCGCGAGACCTTCACCGCGGCCGCGATCTCGGCCGGACCCAGCTGCCCCTTGGCCAGATTGGCGTCGATGTAGGCCTTGGCGGCGCCGCGGATGGTGCGGTGTACGGAAATCGACTGGTCGGGCGTCAGCTCGGGCATCTGACCGAGCGCGCCGGCGATCAGGGCGAAGGTCGCTTCGAGCGCGGCGTTGGCCTCGGCCGCGCTCAGCGATTCTGCTTCCTCGAACAGGCTCAGGATGTGCCGGCTGAGCATGCGGGTGACGCCCAGCTCGGCGTCGAGGGTCAGCCCGTGCAGGTCCAGTCCTAGCAGGCGCTCCGGCATTCGCGCCCGCGGCACCACGAAATTGATCATCTCGAACGCGGTCAGCCGAGTGCGCAGCTCGCGGCTGGTGTCCATGAACCGGATGTTGCCGGGCCGACTGTTGACCGAGCGGCCGTCGTAGTCGGCGGTGACCTCGCCGCTGATGTCGAGCAGGACGTTGAAGTGGTCGTAGCCGGAGCGCCGGATCTCTTCGTTGGTGCGGACGTAGGTCTGTCCGACCGACCAGCATCGCACCATCACCGAGGTGCCGAGATGCAGTCCGACGGCGCGGTTGCGGAAGGTCGCGACATCGTGCGGCGACACCCCGGTCACCTGATACAGGTTGGAAATCGAGGCGCGGTAGCGCTCGAACGCATCGGGTTGGTCTTCGACCGACAGAAGCCATTCGAACTTCTGCGGACCCACGTTCGGCAAGCTCATGAACTTTCTACAATCGTCACGGGGGCGACCGCGTGGAACTCACGGCCAGGTCGTCAATTAGACTGACGAGTTGCGATTGGGACGCTGGATCAAGTTATCCGAAACTCCCAGTCAAAGACACTGTTCGCGGACCATAGGACAATGAGTCTCACAAGGATCGCCGTGCTCGGTCCGGGGGCCTATTTATAATGTGTCCGCAATTCCTACTGCGATCGAGCGCGGGGCGCTTTGGCTCATTCGCGTTTCGCGCGGCGGGCGCGCGTAGCGGCGTGGCATGAAGATGGCTCCCGTGCAGGCCGGGGCGGCGATCGGCGGCGAGTTGTGGTGGGACGATCTCGTTCCCCTGGACCTGCTTCAGCGCTGGGGCGACGCCGAAGTGCGGCCAATGGTCGTGCTCGGTCCGAACCTTGAATTGATCTGGTCCAACAGCGCGGGCGAAGAGGCCCTCGCGCGTGGGGTTGACGTCGTCGCCAAGAACGGCCGCTTCCAGCTCGCCAACGCCGCCGAAATGCCGGCCTTCGCACGCCTGCTTGCGACGGCGTCCGGCAAGACCACCGCCTGGTGTTCGGCCGGCGGGGAGGGCGACGCGCTCGTGTTTCGCGTGTCGCGGATCGAGGTGGCCGGCCAGGCCGCCACAGGCGTGGTCTTCTACTCCGCTGGCCCGCGCTATGCGCCGCATTGGGCGGACTTCTCGTCGGTGTTCGGTCTGACGGCGACCGAGTTCAAGGTCGCCCGTCGCCTGCTTGACGGTCTTCAGGTCGATGCGATCGCCATCGAGCTGAACATCGCCTGCGGGACTGCGCGGATCCACGTCCGGAACCTGTACGGCAAGCTCGAGGTCAGCTCGCGCGAAGCCATGTTCCGCCTGCTTCTGCCCTTCCACATCGCCTGATACCCGCCGCGGCTGGCCGCGAAATGATCAGCCGCCGGACGTGACCGGCGTTCTCGCGAAACCGCTTCCCCGACGCCGCGCGGCTTCGT
This sequence comes from Pseudomonadota bacterium, assembly GCA_040390885.1. Lineage (GTDB taxonomy): Bacteria > Pseudomonadota > Alphaproteobacteria > Caulobacterales > Caulobacteraceae > Caulobacter. The sequence continues at coordinate 40,983 of JAZJXN010000071.1, forward strand.
ATTGGCTTTGGCCGTGGACCGGCGACCGCCGCCGGTCGATGGGGATGATTCAGTGAATGTGACGTATCGCGTGGCGGCCGCCCTGGGGGCGGCTGTCCTGACGCTGAGCCTCGGCGCTGTCAGCGCCGCCCACGATCTGGACGAGCCGGCCTTCGCGGCCTGGGAAGGGCCGACCGACCCCGCCGCCATCGGCGGGGCGCCGAAGGGAGAGGTGGTCGTCTATCGCGGCGCGACCCTGATCGACGGCACCGGCGCGCCGGCCCGATCGAACGTCAGCATTGTCGTCGACGGCGACCGCATCGTCTCGGTCGGCGCCGCGGCCGACGCGGCGCCCAAGGGCGCGCGGGTGGTCGACGCCAAGGGGCTGTTCGTCCTGCCCGGGCTGATCGACACCCATGTTCACCTGGCGACGCCTCCGAACGCGGCCGAAGCCGAAAGGACCCTGCGCCGCTGGCTCTACAGCGGCGTCACCGCGGTTCGCGACATGGCCGACGACACCCGCTCGGTGGCCGAACTCCAGCGCCGCGCCAGGGTTGGCGAGATGCCGAGCCCGGACATCTACTTCGCCGCCCTGATGGCCGGCCCGAGCTTCTTCGACGACCCGCGCACCATCGCCGTCAGCCAGGGCGACACGCCCGGCAAGGTGCCGTGGATGCAGTCGATCGACCACCAGACCGACCTCAAGCTGGCGGTGGCGATGTCGCGCGGGACCTACGCCACCGCGATCAAGATCTACGCCAACCTGCCGGCCGATCTGGTCAAGGCGATTACCGCCGAGGCGCACCGGCAGGGCATCCCAGTCTGGGCCCACTCGGCGGTGTTTCCGGCCCGGCCCAGCGATGTCATCGACGCCGGCGTCGACGTGATGTCGCACACCTGTCCGTTCGGCTACGAAGTTTCGGAAGCGATGCCGCAGACCTACCAGGACCCGACGCCGATCGACATGGCGCGGGTCGGCGAGGGCGAAAACCCGGCGATCATCGCGTTGTTCGACGAGATGAAGGCCAAGGGTATCATCCTGGACGCCACGGTGCGGGTCTATGCCGAGGGCGACATCCGCTATGCCAAGACGAAGAAGGGGCGGCCCCCGCGCTGCTCGGCCGACGTCGCCTATCGCCTGACCGGCCAGGCCTTCCGACATGGCGTCGAGGTCACCACCGGCACCGACGGCGAGACCGAGGACAGCGATCCCTATCCAGCCCTGCACGAGGAACTCGAGTTGCTGGTCGACAAGGTCGGGATGACGCCGCTGCAGGTGATCCACGCGGCCACCCAGGTCGCCGCCCGCGCCGCCAACCGGCAGGCCGAGATGGGCGTGGTCGAGCCCGGCAAGCTGGCCAACCTGGTGTTCGTTTCCAGGGACCCGCTGCAGGACATCTCCAACCTGCGCAGCGTGGTCTTCACCGTCAAACGCGGCGTGGTGTTCCAGCGCGGCGACTACGAAGGAAAGCCGAAATGATCGACGCCGAACGCGGCGCCAGCCGCCGCGCCTTCCTCGCCCTCGCCGCGGCGACCCCGGCTCTGATGACCGCCGCCCCCGCCATGGCCCGGGCCGGCGCCTGGGATCGCGCCGTCATCGTCAACGCGCTCGGCGGCCTCGACAATCCCAACGCCAGCGAGGACGGCAAGGAGAGCAGCGTCACCCGCGGCGCTCGCAAGCCTCGGACCCTGGACGCCCGCACGATCAAGGACGCCAAGGCGTCCGGCGTCACCGCCATCAACTGCACGCTCGGCTATGTCGCCGGCGCCGGCGATCCCTACGAAGTGACCGTCGCCGCCATCGCCCAGTACGACCGCATGGTCCGCGACCATTCAGCCGACGTGACCAAGATCCTGACCGCGGGCGACATCCTGCGGGCCAAGGCGGACGGCAAGGTCGGGCTGATCTACGGCTTCCAGAACGCGATCATGGTCGGCGACAAGCTCGAGCGGATCGACGTGTTCGGCGACCTCGGCGTGCGCGTCATCCAGCTGACCTACAATCCGGCCAACCATCTCGGCGACGGCTCGATGGCGAAGGAAAATCGCGGCCTGACGCCGTTCGGCCGCGAGGTCGTCGAGCGGCTGAACGCCAACCGCATCATGGTCGACCTGTCGCACAGCGGCGAGAACACCTGCCTTGAGGCGGCGCGGGTCTCCAAGCAGCCGATCTCGATCAACCACACCGGCTGCCGCGCCCTGGTCGACCTGCCGCGCAACAAGACGGACGCCGAGCTGAAGCTGGTCGCCGACAAGGGCGGCTTCGTCGGCATCTACTTCATGCCGTTCCTGAACAAGGACGGGAAGGTCCGCGCCGCCGACGTCGTCGCCCATATCGAGCATGCGGTGAAGGTCTGTGGCGAGGACGCCGTGGGCATCGGCACCGACGGCTCGGTGACTCAGATCGACGACATGGAGTCGTACAAGGCCGAGCTCGCCAAGGAAGTCGCCGACCGCAAGGCGCGCGGCATCGGCGCGACGGGCGAGGGGCCGGAGACCTATCCCTTCGCCATCGACCTGCGCGGCCCGACCCAGTTCCACGACCTCGCCGACCGGCTGAAGGCGCGCGGCCACACCACGGCTCGGATCGAAAAGATTCTCGGCGGCAACTTCGTGCGCTACGGCAAGGATATCTGGGGCGCCTGACGGCGCTTCGGACCTGGGGAGGGGAAGACGATGCCGCCGGAAGTCGTGACTCTGGTCAATACCGTGATCGTGCCGATCGGCCTGGCCGCGATCATGTTCAGCATGGGGCTGTCGCTGTCGCTGGCGGACTTCCGCGAGGTGGCGCGCAATCCCAAGGCGGTGTTCGGAGGCCTGTTCGGCCAGCTGATCTGCCTGCCGCCGCTGGCCATGCTGCTGGCCGTCATCTTCAAGCTGCCGCCGCCGATGGCGATGGGGCTGTTCATCCTCGCGGTCTGCCCGGGCGGCATCACCTCGAACGCCATCACCTACGCGGCCAAGGCCAATGTCGCCCTGGCCGTGGTGCTGACCACGCTGTCGAGCCTGATCACCGTCTTCACCATCCCCCTGCTGGTGAGCTGGGCGCTCGACTTCTACTACGTCGGCGGCGACGCCCCGAAGATGTCGGCCAGCCGCACCATGATGCAGCTGGCCGAGATGACCATGCTGCCGGTGCTGGCCGGGATGGCGCTGCGCTGGTGGAAGACCGGCTGGGCCGACCGGGTGACGGTCTGGCTGCGGCCCGCCTCGCTGGTCGTGCTGATCGCGGTGATCCTGTTCTCGGTGTTCGTCAGCCTCGACCTGGTGCTGCAGAACGTGCTGCGCGCCGGGCCGGCGGCGTTCCTGCTCAATGTGCTGAGCATGGGCCTCGGCCTCGGCATCGCCGCCGTGCTCGGCCTCGCGCGACAGGACAGGCTGACGGTCGCGATCGAGGTCGGCATCCACAACGCCACCATGGCCACCTTCCTGTCGCTGTCGATCCTGAAGGATGTCAGCCTGGCCATCACCCCGACCATCTACGGCATCATCATGGTGCTGAATGCGGGCCTGCTGGTGCGCTGGTTCAAGGCCCGGGCGGCGGTCCAGGCGGCAAGGCAGAAGGCCGAGGCGGCCGAGCTCGCCCAGCCATGATCGTCATCGGCCGCGAAGAGGTCCGTCGGCGTCTGACCTACGAGGTCTGCATCCCGCTGGTGCGCGAGGCGATGATCGCCCTCTCTCGCGGCGTCACCAGACAGATCCCTCGCGCCATCATCGACCTCGACAAGGGCCATATGTTCGGGGTCATGCCCGGCGCGCTGGGGCCAGGGGATGCGTTCGGCGCGAAGCTGATCAGCGTATTTCCGGAGAACTTCGAGAAGGGCCGCCAGTCGCACCAGGGGCTGGTGGCGATCTTCGATCCCGAGGACGGCGCCCTGGCCGCCATCGTCCACGCCGGCGAGGTCACCGCCATCCGCACCGCCGCCGCCTCGGCGGTCGCCACGGACGTGCTGGCGCGGGCGGAGGCCGGGACGCTGGCGATCCTCGGCTACGGCGAACAGGCCCACACCCACCTCGCCGCGATGAGCAGGGTTCGCCCCCTGACCGACGTTCGGGTCTGGGGCCGTTCCCCCGAGCGCGCCGCCGCCTTCGCCGCGAAGGCATCCGGGGACACCGGCCTGCCTGTTCGCGCCGCCGCGACGGTTGAGGCCGCCGTCGAGGCCGCCGACATCATCTGCGCCGTCAGCGCCGCCGCCGAGCCGATCCTGCTCGGCCGCCAGGTCGCGGAGGGCTGCCACGTGAACCTGGTCGGCTCCAGCCGCGCCGGGCCAGCCGAGGCCGACGACGACCTCGTCGCCCGCGCCCGCTTCTTCGCCGACCACAGGCAGGGCGTGCTGCTGCAGGGCGCCGAGTTCCTCAACGCCCGCGCCAGCGGCCGCATAGAAGAGAGTCATCTGCTCGGCGAGATCGGTCAGGTTCTGGACGGAACCCTGCCGGGCCGGCTGACCGCCGCGGACGTCACCGTCTACAAGTCGCTCGGCAGCATCGTGCAGGACCTCGCCAGCGCCTGGACCCTTTACGAGAACGCCCGGGCCGAGGGCTTCGGCGTCGCGGTCGAGTTCTAGCCCAACGTCGAAACCCTATGGGCGGACGTTGCGGCAAGTGGTCAGACTTCGCTCAATGCCGTCCGCCCTGGTGAGGACCAGAGATAAGGACCCCGGCGAAGGGACTGGCCTGATGAAGATCGAATGGAGCCCGGAAGACCGGGCGTTTCGCGCCGAAGTGCGTGCGTTCCTGGATGCCGAGCTGACCCCGGAGCTGCGCTCCGCCGGCTCGCGGCTGACCAGCGTCTATGCCGACTATGATGTCGAAATGCCCTGGCAGAAGATCCTGCACAAACGCGGCTGGGCCGCGCCGTCCTGGCCGGTCGAGTTCGGCGGCTGCGGCTGGTCGGTCACGCAGCGCTACATCTTCGGCACGGAGATGGCGGCCGCGGGGGCGCCGCCGGTGTCGCCGATGGGGCTGGGCATGTGCGGTCCGGTCCTGATCGGCCACGGCACGCCCGAGCAGCAGGCCTACTTCCTGCCGCGGATGCTTTCGGGCGAGGACTTCTGGTGCCAGGGCTACAGCGAGCCTCAGTCGGGCTCGGACCTCGCCACTCTGCAGATGAGCGCCGAGGACGACGGCGAGGGCAACCTGATCTGCAATGGCCACAAGTTGTGGACGACCCACGCCAACCACGCCAACTGGATCTTCTGCCTGGTCCGCACCTCGAAGCATGACATCCCGCAGAAGGGCATCACCTTCCTGCTGATCGACATGAACACCCCCGGGGTGGAGGTGACGCCGATCATCTCCCTGTCGGGCGAGCACATCCAGAACCACGTCTTCTTCACCGACGTGAAGGTGCCCAAGTCCAATGCTGTCGGTCCGATCGACCAGGGCTGGACCGTGGCCAAGCACCTGATGCAGTTCGAGCGCGGCGGCAACGCCTCGACGCCTGGCCTCAAGGCGCGGCTGGCCAAGATCGACAAGATCCTCAAGGCCGAGTTCGTCGCCGGCGACCCGACGGGGGAGGGGCTCGAGCTGCGCCGCCAGCTGGCCGACGCGGCGATCCAGGTCGACGCGCTCGAGGCCGTCGAGCTGCGGGTCATGTCGGCCCTGTCCGTCGGCTCCGCGCCGGGCCCTGAGTCCTCGCTGATGAAGACGGTCGGCACCGAGCTGTCGCAGCGGATCACCGAGATCGCCCTTGCCGCGGCCGGGCTCTATGCCCAGGTCTATCAGCCGCACATGGTCGCCGCCGGCGGACCGTCGCCCGGCTTCGTTCCGCCGCAATGGAATGATGGCGTCGGGCCCGAGTACGCCTGGACGGTGACCGCCAAGTACCTCAACGACCGCGCCGGTTCCATCTACGCCGGCACCAACGAAATCCAGCGCAACATCATGGCCAAGGCCGTGCTGGGCCTCTGAAGAAAGAGACGAGAAAAAATGGTCTTCGACAGCGACTACACCCTGACCATCGGCGGCCAAGGCGTCGCCGGCGCGTCCAGCTTCGACGTGCTGAACCCGGCCAACGAGCAGGTCATCGCCCAGGCGCCGGACGCCTCGCGCGAGCAGCTCGACCAGGCCGTGGCCGCTGCCCGCGAAGCCTTCCCCGCCTGGGCCGCGACGCCGATCGCCGAACGCAAGGCCAAGGTCCAGGCCCTGGCCGGCGCCATATTCGCCCATTCCGAAGAGCTGCTGCGGCTGCTCACCAGTGAACAGGGCAAGCCCCACGCCGATGCGCGCAACGATGTCCTCGGCGGAGCGATGTGGCTGCAGGGCGCCGCCAGTCTCGATCTGCCGGAAACGGTGAACGAGGACACCGAGACCCGCCGCAGCATCACCCGCCACATCCCGATCGGCGTCGTCGGCGCCATCTCGCCGTGGAATTTCCCGGTCCTTCTGGCGATGTTCAAGCTCGGCCCGGCCCTGGTGGCGGGCAACACGGTGGTTCTGAAGCCGTCGCCGTTCACGCCGCTGACCACCCTGAAGATCGGCGAGATCGCGCGCGACATCCTGCCCGCGGGCGTGCTGAACGTGGTCTCGGGCGGCGACGCCCTGGGGCCCTGGATCACCAGCCACCCCGGCATCGACAAGGTCAGCTTCACCGGCTCGACCCAGACCGGCCGCAAGGTCATG
>JAZJXN010000072.1:0-6190 GCA_040390885.1 Pseudomonadota bacterium
CGCGAGGACATGGTCATCACCGTCACCCACGGCGGCTATGTGAAGCGCACGCCGCTCTCGACCTACCGCAGCCAGCGCCATGGCGGCAAAGGCCGCTCGGGCATGTCGACCAAGGACGAGGATGCGGTCACCCGCGTGTTCAGCGCCTCGACCCACGCCCCGGTGCTGTTCTTCAGCTCGGGCGGCAAGGTCTACCGCCTGAAGGTCTGGCGCCTGCCGATGGGCGGACCGACCTCGCGCGGCAAGGCCTTCATCAACCTGCTTCCGATCGAGCAGGGCGAAAGCATCACCTCGATTCTGCCGCTGCCCGAGGACGAGGCCCAGTGGGACCGGCTGGACGTGATGTTCGCCACCCGCTCGGGCAACGTCCGCCGCAACAAGCTCAGCGACTTCGCCCAGATCAACCGCAACGGCAAGATCGCCATGAAGCTGGACGAAGGTGACTCGATCATCGGCGTCGGGCTCTGCACTGCCGAGAATGACGTGCTGCTGACCACGGCGCTCGGCCGCGCCATCCGCTTCCAGGCGGACGAAGTGCGCGTCTTCGCCGGTCGCGAGTCGACCGGCGTGCGCGGCATCCGCCTCCAGGACGGCGACGAGGTGCTGTCGATGGCCATCCTCGGCGGCGTCCAGGCGACCCCGGCCGAGCGCGTGTCCTATCTCAAGTACGCCCGGGCGTTGCTCAAGGCGCAGTCCGGCGAGGAGGGCGATGAGCCCGCGGTCGCCGAGGACGAAGACGACGGCGAAGGCGAGGCGGACCTCAGCCCCGAACGGCTCATCGAGCTGGGCGCGGCCGAGGAGTTCATCCTCACGCTGTCGTCAGAAGGCATCGGCAAGCGCTCCAGCGCCTACGACTTCCGCCGCACCGGTCGCGGCGGGCAGGGGCTTCTGGCGCAGGACCTGACCCGCAAGGGCGGTCGCCTGGTCGCCAGCTTCCCGGTCGAGCAGGCCGACGAGATCCTTCTCGTCACCGACGCCGGCCAGCTGATCCGCTGCCCGGTCGCCCAGATCCGCATCGCCAGCCGCAACACCCAGGGGGTGATTGTCTTCCGCACTGCGGAAAACGAGCACGTCGTAAGTGTGGAAAGGCTTGAAGCCTCGGCCGAAAGCGGCGACGAAGGCGACAACGACGACGGGGACGACCAAGCTCCCGCGTAACTCCTAGCGCAAAGGGGACTTGGGTGGCGAGAATCGGACTCTATCCGGGCACGTTCGATCCGATGACCAACGGTCATCTGGACATCATCGGGCGGGCCGTGAAGCTGGTGGACAAGCTGGTCATCGGCGTGGCCATCAACGAGGGCAAGGGCCCGCTGTTCTCGCTCGAGGAACGCGTGGCCATCGTTCGCGACGAAACCGCCCACCTGCAGAAGGTGGCGGAAATCGAGGTGCGGCCGTTCAAGGGCCTGCTGATGCACTTCGCGCGCGAAGTGCATGCCGGGATCATCGTCCGCGGCCTGCGCGCGGTGTCCGACTTCGAATACGAATTCCAGATGACGGCCATGAACCAGCAGCTCGACCGCGAGATCGAGACCGTGTTCCTGATGGCCGATCCGCGCCACCAGGCCGTGGCCTCGCGTCTGGTCAAGGAGATCGCCATCCTCGGCGGCGATATCACCAAGTTCGTCACCCCCGGGGTGGCCGAGCGACTGATGAGCAAGGTGGGCAAGCCCTAGCGCAAGCTCGGACTTGTTCCCGCCTTCCGCCCGTTCTACGGCGATTGATCGGGACGTTTTAGAAACAAGGTTGCCCATGAAGTCCGCGTCGCTCGTGCTCGTCGCCGCTCTCACGCTCGCCAGCGCCGCGCCGGCCGCCGCCCAGGCGCCCGCCGGCGACTGGCGCACGCCAGATCCTCAGAACGTGCTGGTGGTCGACACCAACAAGGGCCGGATCATCGTCGAGCTGGAGCCGCGCGTGGCGCCGCGCCACGTCGAGCGCTACCGGGATCTTGCGCGGCAGGGCTTCTACAACGGCCTCAGCTTCTTCCGCGTCATCGACGGCTTCATGAACCAGACCGGCGATCCGAAGAACGACGGCACTGGCGGCTCGAGCCTGCCGAACCTGCAGATCGAGATTCCCTACCGTCGCGGCGCAGACGCGCCGGTCGTCGTCGTCGGCAAGCTGGCGCCCGACGCGGAGGTCCCGGCCGTGACCGAGGTCGGCTTCGTCGGCGTCATGCCGGTGCGCGGCGCGCCGAGCATGCAGATGATGATGAACGCCGACGGCAAGGCCCCGGTGTGGGGCCTGTTCTGCGCGGGCGTCCTGGGCGCGGCGCGGTCGGGCGACCCGGACTCTGCCAACAGCCAGTTCTATTTCATGCGCGACACCTATCCGTCGCTGAACGCCAACTACACCGCCTTCGGCCGCGTCATCGCCGGGCAGGACGTCGTCCGGGCGATCAAGGTCGGCGAGCCCGTCGCGGCGCCGCAGGACACGATGACCAAGGTCCAGGTGCTGGCCGACATGCCCGAAGCCCAGCGCCCGAAGATCCAGGTCATGGATACCGCCGGGCCCGCGTTCCGCGCCATGGTCGACAAACTCGCCGCGGGCGGCCGCGCGGTCGATCCTTGCGCTCTCGAGATCCCCGCCAAGGTCAGCTGAGACCGTCAAGGAGCGCCCTATGCGCTGGACCCTTCCGATCGCCGCGCTCGTCGCCTGCGCCGTCGTGGCCGCGCCCGGCCTCGCGGCGGCGCCCGCGCCGACCGGCCCCGCCCCCTCGGCCGCCGACTGGCGCGCCCCGAACCCCGAGGACGTGCTGGTGATAGACACCAGCAAGGGGCGGGTGATCGTCGAGCTGGTCCCGGAGGTCGCGCCCGGCCATGTGGAGCGGCTGAAGACGCTGGCGCGCAAGGGGACCTATGACGGCCGCACCTTCTTCCGGGTGATCGACCGCTTCATGGCCCAGACTGGCGATCCCAGGGACACCGGCGAAGGTCAGACCGAACTGCCCACCTTGAAGGCCGAGTTCACTTTCCGCCGCGACGCTTCGACAGCCTTCGTCACCGCAGCCAGCCCGCAGGGGACGGAGGAGGGCTTCATCAAGAGCCTGCCGGTAATCAGCCAGGCGATCAGCTGGGCGGACGTCACCGGTGACAGGAAGGTCTCGGCATGGGGCAGCTACTGTCCTGGCGTCGTCGGCATGGCCCGCGATGACGATGTCGACAGCGGCAACAGCCAGTTCTTCCTGATGCGCCAGCCCTACATGTCACTCGACAAACGCTACACGGCTTTCGGCCGCGTGATCTCTGGTCTGGAGACCGTGCGCGCCATCAAGACGGGCGAACCGGTGCCCCCGCCGCAGGACCGGATGGACCGCGTGCGCGTTCTGGCCGATATACCCGCGTCCGAACGGCCGACGGTGCGGGTGATCGACCCGTCCGGCCCGTGGTTCAAAGGCGAGATCGACCGCGTCCGCAAGGACAAGGGCGCGGACTTCTCGCTCTGTGACGTGAACATTCCCGTGGAAGTGAAATAGCCCCCATGAGCACCGACCCCGAAAACACCCTGATCCTGACCACCGAAACCGGTCCGGTCACCATCAAGCTGCGTCCCGACCTGGCCCCCGGCCACGTCGAGCGCATCAAGGAACTGACCCGCGAGGGCTTCTATGACGGCGTGGTCTTCCACCGCGTGATCCCGGGCTTCATGGCCCAGGGCGGCGATCCGACCGGCACCGGTATGGGCGGCTCCAAGCAGCCTGACCTGAAGGCCGAGTTCAGCAAGGAGCCGCACGTGCGCGGCGTCTGCTCGATGGCCCGCTCCAGCAACCCGAACTCGGCGAACAGCCAGTTCTTCATCTGCTTCGACGACGCCACCTTCCTGGACGGTCAGTACACCGTCTGGGGCGAGGTCGTTGACGGGATGGACCACGTCGACGCGCTGCCCAAGGGCGAGCCGCCGCGCACGCCCGGCAAGATCGTGTCGATGAAGGTTGCGGCCGACGCTTGAGAGAAAATGGGGACATGTACCTGAAGGTACGTGTCCCCGGCTCCCGCGCCAGAATTGGGGACAGGCACTCTGCGAGTGCGTGTCCCCTTTTTCTTGTTCTACCGCCGCAGTCGCCGGATCGAGGTGACGCGGTCGTTCAGGTTGATGACCTTCAGATTGGGCGTGTCGGCGCTGACCTCCTGGCATTCGCCGCCGAAATCCCGCGCAGAGCACAGCAGCCAGGCGCCGCGCAGGACGCGAACCGAGGTGATCTCGTCGTCGAGGCCCGAGCCGGCCAGATCCGGCACGGTATCGGCGATCTCCAGCCGCATCCCCTTGTAGTCCGGGTTCTCGTAGATGATCAGCCCGGTCGGGCCGCTGCCGCCCCCGCGCCACGGGGGCGGGCCGTCGCCGCCGCTCCCGTACCCGCCGCCGTATCCGCCGCCGCTGCCGTAGCCGCCGCCCGAGCCGCCGCCGTAGCCGCCGCATTCAAGGCGTCCGTTGATGTTCTCGATGCGCCCGCCCGAGCAGGAGCGGTAGTTGACCTGGCTTTCGTAGAAGCCGCCCCGGCCGTCGTTGCAGCGCGCGTAGAGCACGCCGTTGACCGCGGTGATGTCGCGGCAGGTGCGCTGATAGGAGCCGCCCGGAACGTCGTCGTAGGACCCGTTCCACGACGGCGCGGCGAGGGCCGCCGCCGACAGTGCGAGTGCGGACAGGCCGGCGACCGCGGAAACGGCGCGCGCGATGATGGTCATTGTGAAACCCCCGACAGAAAGCTGGAGGCATCTAAAGCGCCGCCGAGCAGGTCGTCCAGTCCGCCGATCGTCGTTCGGCGAGGATCTGGCCTCGTCGACGCCTAGCGCCGCGCCAATTGGACGATGACGGGATAGTGGTCGGATCCGAGTCGAGGGCCTCGCTGGATAGAAACCGTGCGCCACGCGTCGCCAGCATAGACATGATCGATTGGCAGGATCGGAAACAGCACCGGGATTTTTAGGCGAGACAGTTCCGTGGCCGGCCAGGTGGCTAGGGCGCGCGTGCGTCGCTCAATGCCAAACAACAAGTCCTGACGTCGAAGAGCGAAAGACCAGGGCGTGGAATTGAAGTCGCCGGTAACGATCAACCGGTCCTTCTGAAATTGATGGAGTACCTGCGCCAGTCGCTTGGTCTGCTGCTGTTGCGGGCCCGCAGGATATGGCCAGACGTAGTGCACGTTCACCGCGGTGAACGTCCCTCGCTCGTCCTTGAAAGTCGCCCACGCACCGGCAAGATGAGCATTTGAGGCGGCTGTCTGAAGCCCGCCTTTTGCGAACGGCTTGCGCTTGGCAAAGATAATGGAACCACAATAAGCGGGGTCAGCGCAGGTGGTTACATAAGGGTAGTGGACCTTCAGCAGCCGGACTAGCGGGACAGAGCCCTCCTCTAGCAAAAGTATGTCTGCATCCTGTTCGATCAACCACCTCGCGGCGCGCGAGTCATCGCCGTTCCATCCCCAGACATTAAACTGGACGATCTTCAGGTTCGAGCTGTTTGCAGGTGCGCGATCTTGAGCCCAACCGGCCGAGATTTCCGGCAGCATCAGGGTCAGCGTCGACAGTAGCGCGACCAGGGCCAGGACCGGGGTCGTCCTGTGCTGACGGCCGGACACAAGCCAGACCAGGATGGCGATCACCGCGCCCGCGAACCAGACCGGCGTGAAGTGAGTGAGCACGTCCAGCCGATCGCTGACGCGGCCACCCTGCGCCATCAGCGCGAGCAGCGCGCAGCCCAGGGCCAGGAGCAGCGCTCCGGCGCGGGCGATCTCGGCAATGACGGACAGGAGGACCCTCACGTCCCCCGTGTATCACGAGATTCGTGAACGGCTACTCGCCGACGAAGTAGTTCAGGGCCACCTGCCGGGCCGGGGCGTCGCCGACCTTCAGCGTCCCCCGCAGCACAGGCCCGGCGCTGGCGCCGTCCGCCTTGGCCGCGGCCAGGGCGGCCTCGTCGAGCACGCCGTCGAACACCACGGCGCCGAGCTTCGGGTCGGTCCCCTTGAACGCCAGCTTGCCCGGCTGCAGGTCATAGGCCTGGGGCAGGACGCGCACGCTGACGGCATGGCTCTCGCCGCCCATCTCGTTGGTCGTCCTGGGGCTGGTGACATCCTCGAACTGGAACAGGATCGGGCCGAACACCGAGGCGCGGTCGCCGTCTTCCCACTGGCTGAAGTCGCTGGGCGCGCCGACGCCGATATGGGTCAGGCGGTAGTTGCCGGCCTGGACGC
>JAZJXN010000072.1:6209-6433 GCA_040390885.1 Pseudomonadota bacterium
GAGCACAATCGCCTGAGCCTTCAGTTGCGCTTGGATCGCGTCGAACCGGGCCTGGAGCTCGAACCCCTCCGGTGCGGCCAGCGCGGGTTCGGCCGGCGCAGGCGCGGCGGGCGCCGGGGCGGTCACGGGCGGCGGGGCCTCGGCCTTTTCGGCCTTCCGGTTGCAGCCGCCCAGAAGGGCGAGCGCGCTGCAGGCCAGCGCAATGGTCGCAAGACGCATGAGAC
>JAZJXN010000073.1:0-15997 GCA_040390885.1 Pseudomonadota bacterium
CGCGGCTCGGGCCGTCCGGACTCGGGACCGCGACCCGGACAGGCCCAGGGCGGCCAGCGTCCGGGCCAGGGCCAGTCCGCCCAGCCCGGCCGGGATCGAGATGGTGACGGTCGTCCCGATCGTGGCCAGGGCGGTCAACGTCCGGGTCAGGGACAAGGCGGATGGGATCGTGACGGCGACGGCCGTCCCGACCGCGGCCAGCCTGGTTCGGGCGGGCAGCGTCCCGGCCAGGGGCAGGGCGGCTGGGACCGCGATCGCGATGGTCGTCCGGACCGAGACGGTCGCCCCGGCCAGGGCGGCTGGGATCGTGACCGCGACGGCCGCCCGGGCGCCCGTCCGGGCCAGGGCGGCGGACGCGACCAGGGCCGCTGGGACGGTCGTCGTCCCGGCGAAGGCCGCCAGATGCGCGACCGCGACCGCAATCGCAGCTGGTACAACGAGCGCAACTGGCGTCGCAGCTACCATGCGCCCCGCCGCTATCGCGCGCCGCACTACCGGTACCCGAGCGGCTGGTACGCACGCAGCTGGGGCTTCGGCGACTTCCTGCCGTTCGGCTGGTTTGGCACGAGCTACTACCTGAACTCCGGCGCCTACGGCCTGCCGTACGCGCCGGTCGGCACGGAGTGGGTGCGGGTCGGGGAGGACGCCTATCTGGTCGACATCTGGAGCGGCCGGATCCTCAGCATCTACTACGGCCTGTTCTGGTAAGGGCGCGACCCTGACCGACGCGAAGGCCCTGGAGGCGACTCCGGGGCCTTTTGCGTGGGCCAAGAACGGGGTTTTCCGAGCCAACCCTTGACCCGCGCGCAATTTTCCGCTCGATAGCCCGGCCTTTGCTGCGGCGCCGTTGCGCGCGTGCGGCGTAAATCGAACTACCGGAGAATAATCATGCGCGTCTATTACGACCGCGACGCTGATCTGGCCCGCATCCTGGACCGCAAGATCGCCGTTGTTGGCTACGGCAGCCAGGGTCACGCGCACGTACTCAACCTTCGGGACTCGGGCGTGAAGAACATCGCCGTGGCCCTGCGCCCCGGCTCGGCCTCGGCCAAGAAGGCCGAGGGTGAAGGCATCCAGGTGATGACCGTCGCCGAGGCCGCCGCCTGGGCCGACCTGATCATGATCCTCGCCCCGGACGAGCTCCAGCGCGGCATCTACGAGAACGAGATCGCGCCGAACATCCGCGACGGCGCCGCCCTCCTGTTCGCCCACGGCCTGAACGTGCACTTCGGCCTGATCGAGCCCAAGGCCAGCGTCGACGTGCTGATGGTCGCGCCCAAGGGCCCCGGCCACACCGTGCGCGGCGAGTACCTCAAGGGCGGCGGCGTGCCCTGCCTGATCGCCATCCACCAGGACGCCACCGGCAACGCCATGGACCTGGGCCTGGCCTACGCCTCCGCCATCGGCGGCGGCCGCTCGGGCGTGATCGAGACCAACTTCCGCGAGGAATGCGAAACCGACCTGTTCGGTGAGCAGGCCGTGCTTTGCGGCGGTCTGGTCGAGCTGATCCGCGCGGGCTTCGAAACCCTGGTCGAGGCCGGCTACGCGCCGGAAATGGCCTATTTCGAATGCCTGCACGAAGTGAAGCTGATCGTGGACCTGATCTACGAAGGCGGCATCGCCAACATGAGTTACTCGATCAGCAACACGGCCGAGTACGGCGCCTACGTCAGCGGCCCCCGCGTCGTGACCTCGGACACCAAGGCCGAGATGAAGCGCATCCTCGAGGACATTCAGTCCGGCCGCTTCGTGCGTGACTTCATGGTCGAGAACGCCGTCGGCCAGCCGAGCTTCAAGGCCACCCGTCGTCGCGCCTCGGAACACCAGATCGAGGAAGTCGGCGGCCGCCTGCGCGCCATGATGCCCTGGATCACCAAGAACCAGCTGGTCGACAAGGCCAAGAACTAGCCAGCACTGCTCAGCCCTCCTCCTCGATGGAGGAGGGTTGGGTGTGTTTGGCCTCTGAGACAAAGGAAAGGCGCAGTGGGCTCCTGAGCCGACCTGCGCCTTTCTTGTATCTCATCGCCCACACCACCATCCCCGACCCTTCCTCCATCGACGAGGAACGGTGAAGCCGCGCGCGCGGGGTTGCGGATGCTCCCGCCACGCCCGATGTTCGAGGCCTGACCCCCGGAGCTCCGACATGAACCGCATGATCCTCGCCGCCGCCCTGGCGCTGGCCGCCACGCCGGTGCTCGCCGCGCCGGTCGCCTACACCATCGACCCGACCCACACCCAGACGACCTTCCAGGTCGATCGCTTCGGCTTCACCACCATTCTCGGCGCCTTCACCCAGGCCGAGGGCACGATCTGGATCGACGAGGCCGACCCGAAGGCCTCCCGCGTCGAGGCGTCGGTCAAGACCGCCAGCCTGGCCGCCGGCGACCCGACCCGCGACGACCATCTCAAGAGCGACGGCTGGCTCAACGCCGCCGCCCATCCGCTGATCACCTTCAAGTCGACGAAGACCGCGCCGACCGGCAAGGACACCGCCGACGTCACCGGCGACTTCACCCTCAACGGGATCACCAAGCCGGTGACGTTCAAGGTCAAGCTGAACAAGCTGGCCAAGGCGCCGGGCTCGGGCAAGCCGGCCGCCGGCTTCACCATCACCGGCGAGATCGTCCGCGCCGACTTCGGCATCGCCAAGGCCGCCGGCATGATCGGCGACAAGGTGCCGGTCCGTCTCGAGGTTCTGGCCGTCGACCAGAGCGCCCCCGCGGCGGCGAAGTAAGCCCCCACATGCGTCGCGTAGAGACCCTGTACCTGGCCGGACCCGAGGTCTGGTATCCCAACGTCGGCGCCCACTTCGGCCTGCGCCAGCACGTCTGCGCCGAGGCCGGCTTCGAGATGCTGCTGCCCGACAACCGCGCCCTGACCGAGATGGAGCCCGGCGAGATCATGGCCCGGGAGATCTACGCCGAGCGCGTGGCGCGGATGCGCCGGGCCGACGCGGCGATCGTCAACCTGACCCCCTGGCGCGGGCCGGCGGCCGATCCCGGCACGGCCTTCGAGATGGGCTTCCTGGCCGGACTGGGGAAGCCGATCTTCGCGTGGATGAACATCCCGCTGGAGGAGGACGCCGAGTACCGCAACCGGGTCGACTCCCACCTCGGCGCCCAACTCGACGAAGACGGCGTCTGGCGGGATGGGGAGGGCGCTCTGATCGAGGACTTCGGCCTGCCCGAAACCCTGATGGTCTGGGCCGAGGCGCGGCGTCTGTTCGTGATTGTCACTCCAGACCTGATGGAGGAGGTCACGGGGCTGCAGCTCTGCCTCGAAGCCGTTCGCGAGTACGTGGACGCCTAAGACGGCGGCGTGGGCCACAGGTATGGCCCCCACATGAACGCGATGGTCCCGAACATCCCGACGGCCGTGTAGGCCGAGGCGGCGACGATCAGCAGCGCGGCCGCGACCTGCAGCGTCGACCCGCCGCGCTGGGCCCGCAGGTACAGCTCCACGAAGGCCAGCGGGATCAGGTAGCTGCCGAACACCAGCACGACGTCGGCCGGGCCGGACATGGTCTTGTTCATGCCCACGCCGCCGCCGCTGACGACCACCCAGCCCATCAGGCCGACCCGCAGGAACCAGACGCCGCTGACCACCATGAAGGTGCGCATGGCCCAGGCCCGGTGCTGGTCGAATCGCCGCTTGATCGCGTGGCGCCAGGCGAGGCCGGCGAAGACCAGGATCAGCAGGCCGTTGATCAGGATGGCGACGGCGGAGATCACCGACAGATAGGCGCCGCGCGCGACCGTCAGCCACACGCCGCTCAGCGCCATGAAGATGGCGACCGACAGGAAGATTCGCCCGGTCCAGCGGTGCAGCCCTGGCGCGGCCCGCCGGATCGTGGGGACCAGCTGCATCAGCCCGCCCAGCGTCACCAGGGCAGCGAGCAGCACATGGGCCGCGAAAACGATGTTGCCCGTGTGGTCGCCCGCGACGTAGCCGTTGATCAGCGGCTTGTCGTTCCAGGCGGCGTAGGTCCCCGACAGGGTCCGCGAGCCGTAGAAGGCCAGGATGAAGTAGACGAACGCCAGCTGGCCGGCGGCGGCCACCGCGAACCAGGCGATCCCCGCCCACCGAAGCGCGGCCCGCGCCGCCAAACTCGCTCCGGGCGCTGTGATCGTGTCGTGAGCCATGTGACCTCCTTGCGCGGCCGTCCTGGCCCCTGAGGTCGATTGCGCGGCGAGCGCCCCGCCAAGGTCTCGCCGATTTGGCAATCGGCGAGCTTTTCCCCGATTGCCGTCGGAAGATGTCCGGCGCCGGCGTCCTCTGGACAGCGCCTGGGCCGCGCGCCATGAACGAGACCAGAGGTTTGGGATCCACCGCATGCCCGGAAGCTTCGCGACTTCGCCTGGCTACGCGGTCGAAGCGACGACCGGTCGACGGCCGCCACGCCGGCTGCAAACCTGCGCGGCGCTGACCGGGGCGGCCTTTGTCAGCTACATCCTCGGCCACGTCGTCGACGGTCCGCTCGGCCTGCTCCTGGCCGCGATCGGCGCCTCCGCCTGTGGCTGGTCCTGGTTGTTGTCCCGGGCGCTGTTCGACCCCGCCGAACGCGACGCGCGCTGGCCGCTCGCCGTCGTGCTGCTGGTGCTGGCGTCTGGCGCCGGGACACGGCTGCTCGCCGGCGACGGCGGCGCGCTGGCCCACGCCGTGGACAACACCTACGCGCTGGTCGGCTCGGCCGCCCTGCTGCTGACCTTCGTGGAGCCGCTCAACGGCTGGCGAGCCGGGCTGCCGGCGGCGGAGACGCGGTTCCGGCTGGCCTTCCTGGCCGTCTACGCTGGGCTGGTGGGCGCTTCGATCCTGCTCCTGGGGGACTCGAGCGGCAACCCTGCCGAGGCCCACCGTATCGCCATGATCAAGATCGCCTGCGCGGGGGCCGGACTGCTGGCCGGCGGCGCGGCCGTCTGGTTCCGCGCCCGGCATCCGCTGGCGCGGCGGACGGCGGCGCCGGCCCGAGCCGCGACGGCGGAAGACCGCCGACTCGCCGAACGTATCGAGCGCCTGCTGCGCGAGGAGCAGACTTACGCCACGCCTGATCTGAAGGTCGCCGATCTCGCCCGCCGGCTGGGCGAGCCGGAGTACCGGGTCACCCAGTGCATCACGGCGGCGATGGGGTTCGCCAACTTCAACCGGCTGATCAACCACCACCGCATCGCGCGGGCCAAGGCGATGCTCGCCGACCCGGACAACCGGCTGTCGATCCTGCAGATCGCCTTCGAGTGCGGCTTCAGCTCGATCGGCCCGTTCAACCGCGCCTTCAAGGACGAGTCCGGGACCACGCCGCGGGCTTATCGGACCGATCGGGGTGCATGTACCTGATACGGTACGTGCACCCCGTCAGCGGCCCCCTGCAGGGGACACGTACTCGTCGAGTACAGGTCCCCTTCTGCCTAGAACTTCATCCGGAACTGAAGCGCCGCCGTGCCTTCCGACGAGTCGCCGCCAAGCGTGCCGCCGAGGTCCAGCGCCACAAGGGCCCCGTTGCCCACCGGCATCGCCGCGCGGAAGGCGATGCGGGCGTAGTCGTCCTTCTCGACCCCATAGGGCGCGAGCGAGGCCAGGCCGCCGACCGAGGCCACGACCTTGGCCTTGGAGTCGGCCTCGAACTGGTGCTCCCAGAGCAGCTTGCCCGACAGCGAGATCGGCATCGACCACGCCTTGGTGACGACCGAAACGCGGCCCCCGAGCTGGGTGATCCAGTTCGAGTAGTCGGCGCCCGGGAAGATGATTGCGTTGTTGGGCCGGTCGGCCGAGGTTTCGGTGTAGCCCTCGAACTCGCCGTCGAGGTACTCGATCGAGGCATAGGGGCCGAAGGTCGCCGCCTGGCCCTCGACCGGGTCGCCGATCGTGGTTGCGAAGTCGTAGCCGCCGCGTACCGACAGGCCGAGCTGCTTGCTGTGCGCCTTGCCGCGGAACATCGCATCGCTCATCCGCCGACTGACGTCGTAGTCGAAGTCGCCGAGCGCGAGGGTGGCGTCGACATAGCCGCGCTCGAAGATCCGGGCGCCGCCATAGACGGCCACCGACGGTGACCAGCGCGAGTCGGCCTTGGTCTCCATCAGCGTCGTCGGGTCGAACCGGTAGGTCGCCGAGGCGTCGGACACCCCAAAGCCCATCCCGATGCGGACGTTGTCGATGTGCTTGTGGGGCGGTGCGAAGGTGTAGTCGGCGCCGAAGTTGAAGTGGCCGACGTGGAAGTCGGACTCGTCGGTCGGCGTGGTCTGGAACCAGCCCTCGCCGTAGCCGACCGAGGCGAAGATCGCCAGGCCGCCGTCCTTGGCCGTCTGGTCGCCGACGCCGCCAGCCATGCGGCGGTCCCCGCCGCCGGTCAGCCCATCGGTGCGCATGCCGACGAAGTCCATGTTGCGACGGATGGCGAAGGTGTTGAGCTGGCGCACGGTGCTGATGGTGTCGACGCTGACCGGGATCATGCCGCCGACGGGCACCCCGCCGACGCCGGCGAAGGCGAAGATGAAGGTGTTGGGCGTGCCTTCCAGGGTGCTCTCGGGCACGTCGGCGGCTGCGGCGACGTCACCGGCCGCGGCCTTCGCTGATTTGGCGACGGTCTCTTCGCTACCGTCGCCGCTCGGCATGCCCAGGGAGTAGACCTCGGCATTGACCTCGGCCAGCGCCTCCAGCGCTTCCTCCTGGGTGGCGGCGGCGCCGTAGAAGATCTTGAAGTCGCGGCTGGCGCCGGCGGCGAGCGCGCCGAACGAGAAGTCGAGGGCCGCGCCGTGGTCGTCCGGGCCCAGGTCCTGGAAGTTCTGGTCGACCGTGCCGTCCATGATGCCGGTCAGCGGCACGGTGGGGTTGGGATCGGCAAAGCCGTCGTCGGAGGAGTGGATCAGGTTCTTCGCGGGCCAGCCCTGCAGCGTCACGATCTCGCTGAACTCGGTCGGGAAGATGTCCCAGTCCATGACGCGCCGGTAGACGAGATTGCCGATCGACGTGCCGCCGGTGTTGAGGATCGAGACATCGACCTGGAACAGGTTCGCCGAGGCGCTGGGATGGAAGTCATGGACGACCTGGGCCCAGCTCGACTCGCCGAAGTGGATGTTGGTCACCGACTTGGCGCTGTCGCCGACGGAATTGCCCAGGGTTCCCACGCCGCTGAAGGTAAGCTCCGCGCTGCCCGGGCCGGTGTTGCCGTTATCCTGACTGCGGCCGAAGCTGAAGTCCGGCGCGTCGAGGTCGGCGATGCCCCAGCCCTCGCAGGCGCAGCCGGGCGCCAGGGCGTCGCCGCCCGTGGGGATGTAGATCAGGCCGATGTTGGACCCCGGCGTGATCAGGGTGCCGAACTGGTTGACCCCCAGCTGGATGGTGCCGTTATCAATGATCGCGGAGACCACTTCCTGCGCCGCGGCGGGCGTCGTCGCCAGCGCGGCGGACAGGGCGAGTGCGCCGAACGCCACGCCGAACCGGAGTTTCCTAAGGGGGTAGCTCTTCACGTGTCGCTCTCCGCTGATGCCACAGGCCGTCGCTTTCTCCGCTGGAAAGCGAAGGGAGGGTGGCCGTTCGGCGCGCCGGAAGCGGCGTCGCAACTTGTTGCAAACTGCGGATTATCGGTGCGTCGTCAGGCGACGGAGGCGGGCTTGCGCCGGTCCAGCAGGGCGATGATTTCCGCGTCCCCGGACCAGCGGTGGCGGATCCTCGCCGTGGTCCCCGCCGAGCCCCAGGTCTCGCCGCGCGCCTCGGCCCTCTGCAGGATGTCCAGCAGCGCCGCCCGGTCCTCGAAAACCGAGGCCAGGAACGCGGGCCAGGCATGGCCGCCGGCGTCAATGTCGACGCGATCCAGCGCCCTCGCCATCATCAGCTTCTGCAGCGCCGGCACGCCCTGCCGCAGGCTGGTCTCCTGCGCCGCCGCATGCGCCTGCAGAGAGGCGTCGCCGCGCAGGCGGGCGTATTGTGAATAGGCTTCGACGTATCCGGCGTAGTCCGCGTCGGACAGCCTGACGATGGCCAGGCATTCCTGCGCGACCGAAAATTCGGGATGGGTCTCGACCAGACGGGTCAGGCTCGCCAGCGCCGCCGTCTGCCGTCCGGCGGCCCATTCCGCCCACGCCAGGTCGGTCGGGATGGCGATCGAGCCGGGCTCCAGCAGCCGGGCGCGGCTCAGCTCGCGCAGGGCGTCCGGGTGGGCGCCATTGTCCGACAGCACGTTGCCGAACCAGAAATGGGTCTGGGCGCTGCTGGGCTCCAGCGCCAGGGCCCGCCGGAACGACTGCCCGGCGCTGGCCGGATCGTTGTCGTACCAGTACTGGATAAAGCCCATGGCCCGGTGGGCTGCGGCGAGGTCGGGGTCGATCCGCAGCGAGGCCTGGGCGGCGGCCTTGGCCTTTGTGAACGCCTGGCTGTCGGACAGGGCGCCGAACTCCCGCGCCAGCAGATAGGCGTCGGCCAGGGCCGAGAAGGCGGGGGCGAATCGCGGATCGCGCTCGGTGATGGTCTCCAGCGCCTGGATGGCCCGGGTCAGGCCCTCGGGCGTGCGCTTGGCCCAGTCGTCCCGCGCCTGCAGATAGAGGTCCTGCAGCGCCGGGTCGTCGGGGAGGTCGAGGGGCGCGACGGCGCCGGCCGGATCCGCCTGGCGGCCCGACAGGGCAAATGCACCGATCCCCCCAGCCGCTACGATCGCGGCGACAGCGGCGACGGCAAGCCACGCCGTTCGGCGTTTCCGCGCGCGCGGCGACGGCGCAGCGGGCGCCGGCAGGTCCTCCGTCGCATCGACATCGGGGGCGTCAGCCTGCCGCTGCGCCCAGGCGTCGAGCTCTTCCTTCAGGGCGTAGACCGTTGCGGTCTTGCCACCCGGGATGCGCCGCACCGGCAGGCCGCGGCTCTGGGCCCAGCGCATCGCGGTCGTGCGGTCGCGGCCGAAATAGGCCCCGATCGACTTCCATCCGTTGATGCGCGTGGGTGAGGGCAGGGTCATTCCCTCGATGATGGGCGGGACTGCGAGCTTGTGATCCCGATCCTAGGGCCTGTCGGGGGATTCGCGAACCGGTGGTCGCCTAAACCTGCGGCTGCCTGCGCGGCTCAGCCCCAGTCCAGCGCCGCCTCGCCCCGCAGGATGGCTTCGGCCTCGGGCGTGTGCTTGGCGCCGGACCGATCGTGCAGAACCAGCGCCGGCAGCAGCACCAGCGGCGCCTTGCCGGTCTTGACCGCGCGCAGGATCACCCGCTTGGCCGGCTCGTCGGCGAACGGCTGCACCGGGCGGATGCGGAACGAGCCGGCCTTGGGCGACAGCAACGCCAGCAGGTCGGCCAGGCGGTCGGCGCGGTGGATGACGGTAATGCTGCCGCCCTCGCGCACAGCCTTGAGCAGGAAGCCGGTCCAGGCCGCCAGCCCGCCGTCGGCCATCCACGCCCCGGCCTTCTCCGGCATCGGCGCGCGCAGCTCGGCGGGATCGTCGAAAAACGGCGGATTGGCCATCGCCGCGTCGAAGACCGGCAGGCCCAGTGCGCGGTACCCGGCCTGGACGTCGCCCTCGACCACGGTCAGGCGCTCGTCGAGACCATTGAGCGCGGCGTTCTCGCGCGCCAGGCCGGCGGCGGCCGGATCGCGCTCGAGGCCGGTGAAGGCCGCGTCACCGCGACGCAGGGCGGCGACGACCAGAGCCCCGCCCGCGCCTCGATCACCCGATCGCCGGCCTTGGCGTCACAGGCGGCGGCCAGCAGCGCGGCGTCCATCCCGGCGCGATAGCCGCGGGCGGGCTGGCGCAGCCTGACCCGGCCGTTCAGCAGATCATCGGTGGTGATGTCGGGCTCTAGAGCCATCTTCGCCTTGTGCTTGGTCCCCCCGTGACCTATCCCGGCGGGGACGCGTTCCGCAACGGCGCAGGGCCGAACCGGAACCACAGGGAGCTGATGATCTTGGACGCAGCCAGCGCGGCCGTCGCCCGTCCCAAGGGCTCCGTCGAGGTGCTGAGCCATCTCGCGGCGGACGACATCGTCGAGATCAACGCCATCATCGTGGCCCGGATGCAGAGCCCGGTGGCGGTG
This sequence comes from Pseudomonadota bacterium, assembly GCA_040390885.1. GTDB lineage: Bacteria > Pseudomonadota > Alphaproteobacteria > Caulobacterales > Caulobacteraceae > Caulobacter. The sequence goes on from JAZJXN010000073.1 coordinate 10,008, forward strand.
ATCCCGTCGCTCGCCGATCACCTCATCAACGCGGGCGGCAAGCGTCTGCGGCCGCTGCTGACCGTGGCCAGCGCGCGACTCGCCGGGGCCCGGGACGACGCCTGCCTCAAGCTCGCCGCCGCCGTCGAGTTCATCCACACCGCCACCCTGCTGCACGATGACGTGGTCGACAGCTCGCAGCTGCGCCGCGGCAAGGTCGCCGCCCACCTGATCTGGGGCGCGCCGTCGAGCGTGCTGGTCGGCGATTTCCTGTTCGCCAAGGCCTTCGAACTGATGGTCGAGGCCGGCTCGATCCGCGCGCTCGGCATCCTGGCCAAGGCCTCGGGCGTGATCTCCGAGGGCGAGGTGCTGCAGCTGACGCGCGCCCACGACCTGAACCTGTCGCAGGACGTCTACCTGCAGATCATCAGCGCCAAGACCGCCGAGCTGTTCGCGGCCGCGGCGGAGGCCGGCGCGGTCTCGGCTGGCGCCTCGGATCACCAGATCCAGGCGATGCGTGACTACGCCCTGAACCTGGGACTCGCCTTCCAGCTCGCAGACGACGCCCTCGACTACGGCGGCGCCACCGCCGACCTTGGCAAGAACGCCGGCGACGACTTCCGTGAAGGCAAGGCGACCCTGCCGCTGCTGCTGGCCATCGCCCGCACCCCGGCCGAGATGCCGTTCTGGGAGCGGACCATCGCCCGTCTCGAACAGGCCGACGCCGACTTCCTCCGCGCCCGCGACCTGGTCCAGCAGACCGGCGCCCTCGACTCGACCCTGGACCTCGCCGCCGAGTTCGCGGTGAAGGCCAAGGCGGCCCTGTCGCCGATGCCGTCCAACAGCTGGCGGACGGCGCTGGAGGATCTGGCCGACTTCGCCGTCAGCCGCCGGACCTGACCTTGGCGTCCGCCGGACCGGACGCGTCGCTGACGACGCTGGTCGAAACCATCGAGCTGCTGTCCGCCGCTCGCTCCATCGACGACGTCGCCGCGATCGTCCGCTCGCAGGCCCGGCGCATCTCCGGCGCCGACGGGGTCACCTTCGTTCTCCGCGACGGCGCCTTCTGCCATTACCTCGACGAGGACGCGATCGGCCCGCTGTGGAAGGGCAGGCGCTTTCCGCTGGAGACCTGCATCTCCGGCTGGGCGATGCTGAACGGCGAGACCGCCGTCATCGCCGACATCTATCTCGACGATCGCATTCCGCACGACGTCTATCGCCCGACGTTCGTGAAGAGCCTGGTGATGACGCCCGTGCGGCCGGCCGATCCGATCGGCGCGATCGGCGCCTACTGGGCCGACGTGCGGCATCCCGAGCCGGCCGAGATCGCCAGCCTCGGCGCTATCGCCCGGGCGACCGCGACCGCGCTCGAGAACGTGCGGTTGCTGCGCTCGCTGGAGGAGGCGGTCGCGCGGCGTGACCACATGATCCGCGAGCTCGACCACCGGGTGAAGAACACCCTCGCTGCGGCCCTGTCGGTGGCCAACCAGACCCTGGCCTCGGCCGCGTCCCCCGCCGCCTTCACCGAGGCCTTCAACGGCCGGCTCATGGCCCTGTCGCGCGCTCACGAGCTGCTGCAGCGGGAAGACTGGACCGGCGGCGACTTGCGCGAGGTGCTGGGGGCTGCTGTCGGCGAGGCGGGGCGGGAGCAGGTCAGCCTTGCTGGCCCGCCGATCCGGCTGGGCCCGGAGACGGCGGTCAGCTTCGTGGTCGTGGTCCATGAACTCGTCGCCAACGCCCGCCGTTTCGGGGCGCTGAGCAGGCCAGACGGTCGGGTCAGCCTCGACTGGCATGTCGAGGACGGCGCGTTCGAGCTGATCTGGCTGGAGCGCGGCGGCCCGTGCGTTCAGGCGCCGACCCGACGCGGGTTCGGCTCGCTGCTGATCGAACGGGGACTGCCGCGCGACGTCGGCGGTGAGGGGCGGCTGTCGTTCGAGGCGGACGGTCTTCGATACGTCCTGCGCGGGCCGCTTGGGGACCGGGTCTCGGCCCGATGAACGAGCGCATCCTGGTCATCAAGCTGTCGGCGCTCGGCGACCTGGTCCAGGCGACCGGACCGATGAAGGCGATCCGGGCCGCCCACCCCGACGCCCAAATCACCCTGATGACCACGAAGCCCTATGTCGCCATGGGCGAGGCCACCGGGTGGTTCGATGACGTCTGGAGCGACGGCCGGCCGGACTGGACGGATCTGCCGTCTGTGTGGCGGCTGATGGCGCGGTTGCGAGCTGGGCGGTTCGACCGGGTCTACGACCTGCAGACCCAGGGCCGCACCATCCGCTACTTCCAGCTGCTGTGGCCACAGCGGCCCTTGTGGTCTGGCAACGCGCCGGGTGCGGCCTTCCACTACGGCGGACCCGAGCGCGACCGGCTGCATGTGCAGGATTCGCACCGCAACCAGCTGGCCATCGCCGGCATCGCAGATGTCGGGCCGCCGGACGTCAGCTGGCTGACCGGAGACGCGAAAAAGTTTGGCCTGGCGCGGCCCTACGCCCTCTTGGCGCCCGGCGGCGCCCCGCACAGGCCCGGCAAGCGCTGGCCGGCCGTCCATTTCGGCGAGCTGGCCGCTCGGCTGGTCGGGCAGGGGATCACCCCCGCGGTGCTCGGACACGGCGCCGAAGAACAGGCGCTGGCCGATGCGATCCTGTCCGCCGCCCCCGGCGCGGTCAGCCTGGTCGGCAGGACCTCGCTCGGCGACATCGCCGAGCTCGCGCGCGGCGCGGCGCTGGCCGTCGGCAACGACACCGGCCCGATGCATGTGGTTGTCGCCGCAGGCTGCCCGGCGGTGGTGCTGTTCTCCCGCGACAGCAACCCCGACCTCAGCGCCCCGCGGCCGATCCGCGCCGACCAGCCGGTGACCATCCTGCGCGAGGCGGATCTCGCCGATCTGGCCGTGGACGCGGTCTGGACAGCCGTGGAAGCGCTCAGAAGCCGGTGAACAGCCGTTCGAGCGCGCGGCGGATGACAGCGAATTCACCCGGTCGGTCCTCGACAACCGGACCGCAGCGCACCACGTCATAACTGTCGGCCGATCCGGCCTTGGGGAACACGAAGAATGCGACTGCTGCTCAACCTGCTCTGGTTCGTTCTCGGCGGCTGGATCTCCGGTCTGCTGTGGATCCTCGGCGGCGTTCTGCTGGCCATCACCATTGTCGGGCTGCCGTACACGGGCGCGGCCTTCCGCATCGCCGGCTTCGCCTTCTGGCCGTTCGGCAAGGAGATCGTGTCGCGCGACGTGATCAATGGCCAGGGTGACATCGGCACCGGGCCGATGGGCTTCGTCCTCAACGTCGTCTGGTTCCTGCTCGGCGGCTGGTACATCGCCCTGTCGCATCTGCTGATCGCCTTCGCCGAGGCCATCACCATCATCGGCATCCCGTTCGCCATCAAGGACCTGCAACTCGCCGCCGTCGCCATCGCTCCGATCGGCAAGGTCGTGGTGGTGAAGCGGTAGTCGTGTTCCTCGCCTCTGGGGGAGGTGGCTCGGCGTCGCGCCGACAACCTCTCGCCCACGCCGCTCCGCGCACTACTCCCGCGGCGGCGGCAGGTCGTCGCGCTCTTCGAGCAGGATGTCGAGGAAGGTCTGCCGCCGGTTCAGGAACCCGCGCGTGACCTGGAAGTGCTCGGTGTCCTCATAGTCCACCCGCTCCAGCCCGTGCTCTGAGGCCTGGTAGATCCAGGCGTCGGGGTAGCCGAGGATGATCGGCGAATGGGTGGCGATGATCAGCTGCGAGCGGGCCAGCACCAGGTCGTGGAGCTTGGCCAGGAACGACAGCTGGCGGCTGGGCGACAGGGCTGCCTCCGGCTCGTCCATGATGTAGAGGCCATCGCCCATCAGCCGGTTCTCGAACAGCGAGAAGAAGCTCTCGCCGTGCGACTGCTCGTGCAGGGAGCGGTCGCCGTGGCGGCTGCCGCCGACCTGGTCGAGGTAGGTTGCGACGTTGAAGAAGCTCTCCGCCCGCAGGAAGAAGCCGTCGTGCGGTCGCGATTTCGGATCGCGCACGGGCCGCACGAAGCGGTGCAGCTCCGAATGGCTTTCATGGGTCGCGAAAGCGTGGTCGCGCGAGCCGCCCTCGGCGTTGAACCCCCAGGCCACGGCCAGCGCCTCGATCAGGGTCGACTTGCCCGAACCGTTCTCGCCGACCAGGAAGGTCACGCGCGGATGGAAGGCCAGGCTGTGCGTGGTGCGAACGGCGGGCAGGTTGAACGGGTAGGCGCTCTCGTCCCAGCCGTCCCGGCGCAGAAACTGCGCTTCGATCCAGTAGGGGTGGGTGAGGCCGGTCATGGGCGTGGAGAAGTCCCTCGTTTGCCTGCTGACAAGGCCTTGAAGGAATTGGAGCAGGCCTTCAAGACATCAGGATGCGTCCGCTCGGCGCCAGGCATGCCGGGCCTGCTAGACCGGCAGCTCCAGGCCCGCGCGGTCGAAGGCGCCGTCGGCGGCGAGGTGGTTGAGGACCCAGGCGCGATGATTGGGCCGGTCGAGGCTGTCGAGGTCGCGGCCACCGGTCTCGGTCGCGATCAGTTCGCCGAGATCGTTGTAGATGTGGAACGGGTTCGTCATCGTCCCGTCGGCCGCGTCGAGCCGCGCCCAGACCGCAGCGCCGCAGTCGATCAGGTCCATTTCCGACAGAACGCCGCCGAGATAGTTCTTCAGGAAGTGTCGCTCGATCCAGCGCAGCAGCACCGGGCGATTGTCCAGGTCGAGGCCAATGCGCGCGGCGATCGCCGGCAGCAGGACCTCGGCCCGCGGCCGATCGGCCCCGTCGAGACCAGCCAGCTCGACGGTATCCGAATCGAGGTGCCCCAGCGCCACCAGGTCCATCGCCCAAGCGGACGCATGTCCGACATCGACCTTGCGGATGAGGGCGTCGATCGCGATGTCCGTCGTGCTCTGGGGCAGGTTCTCGAGCGGCATGCCGCTCACCCCGGCGAGATCATCTTTTCCGGCCGCACCCACTCGTCGAACTCCTCGTTCGTCAGGTAGCCGCCGCCGACGGCTTCCTCGCGCAGGGTGGTGCCGTTCTTGTGCGCCGTCTTGGCGATCTTGGCGCAGGCGTCGTAGCCGAGCTTGCCGTTCAGGGCCGTCACCAGCATCAGGCTGTTCTCGAGACCGCGCTGGATGTTGTCGCGGCGCGGCTCGATGCCGACGACGCAATTGTCGGTGAAGCTGATGGCGGCGTCGGCCAGCAGCCGGACGGACTGCAGGAAGTTGTAGGCCATCACCGGGTTGAAGACGTTCAGCTCGAAATGTCCGCTGGCCCCGGCGAAGGTGATGGTCGCCTGGTTGCCGAAGATCTGGGCGCAGACCTGCGTGAGCGCTTCGCACTGGGTCGGATTGACCTTGCCCGGCATGATCGAGCTGCCCGGCTCGTTTTCCGGCAGGTTCAGTTCGCCCAGACCCGCGCGCGGGCCCGAGCCCAGGAAGCGGATATCGTTGGCGATCTTGAACAGGCTGGCGGCGACGGTGTTGATGGCGCCGTGGCTGAAGACCATGGCGTCGTGCGCGGCCAGGGCCTCGAACTTGTTGGGGGCGGTGGTGAAGGGCAGGCCGGTGATGCCGGCGATCTTCTCGGCCACCTTTTCGGCGAACCCGACCGGGGCGTTGAGGCCGGTGCCGACGGCGGTGCCGCCCTGGGCGAGCTCCATCAGCGCCGGCAGCGTCTGCTCGATGCGCTTGATGCCGTTGGCGACCTGCTGGGTGTAGCCGCCGAACTCCTGGCCCAGCGTCAGCGGGGTGGCGTCCTGGGTGTGGGTGCGGCCGATCTTGATGATGTCGGCCCAGGCTTCGCTCTTGGCCTTCAGGGCGGCGTGCAGATGCTTCAGGGCCGGCAGCAGGTCGGAGACCACCTGTTCGGCGCAGGCCACGTGCATGGCCGTCGGGTAGGTGTCGTTCGACGACTGGCTCATGTTGACGTGGTCGTTGGGGTGGACGGGCTTTTTCGTGCCCATCTCGCCGCCCAGCATCTCGATGGCGCGGTTCGAGATCACCTCGTTGGCGTTCATGTTCG
>JAZJXN010000074.1:0-1641 GCA_040390885.1 Pseudomonadota bacterium
GATCCGGGTTTTCCTTGGCTTCGTGCGGATGTGTGCCAACCGTCGCCCAGATGTCGTCATGGTCGATCGCAAGCTGGTAGGTCGCGTCGAAGGTCGACACCTTGTCGCTGATGTTGACCATCAAACCGACGCCAGCCTCGCGGGCGCGGACGATGACGGCGTCCATGTCCTCGGCGAACTGCGGCGCGTGCAGGTTTACGTGACTGTCGATGAGCATGGGGTCAGGCGGCCCTGGCGGCGGCGCGCAGTTCGCGCATGGCGGTCCAGAACGCGTCGGCGCGGTCCAGGTTCAGCCCTTCGGTCTGGTCGGGCAGCGCGATCAGCTTCTCCCAGGCCTGGGCCCAGCGGTCGAGACCAACCCCCTCCCCGGCCACGGCCTGGTTGGTGGCCATGACCCGGATCTGATCGGCGATGCGCTCGATCAGCAGGTTGAACCGCCCCTGCCCTTCCGGGCCTCGGAAGCGGTCGGCCAGGGCCAGCAGGGCGCCATCGTCGAAGCGCGGCAGGTTGCGGAGGATTTCGTGCGCCTCGTCGTCGGCCGCCAGCGCGTCAGACGCCGCCAGCCGCAGGGCGAGGCCCGGCGCGCCGCCGGCCATCCGCGCCAGGCGCAGCGACTGGTCGGACGTGAGGCCTGTGCGGGTCTCGACGAACTCAGCCGTCACCGCCTCGCCTGGCGCGGTGAAGGCCAGCCGCCGGCAGCGCGAACGGATCGTCGGCAGCAGCCGCCCCGGCGCGTGGCTGACCAGCAGCAGGACCCCGCGCGGTGGCGGCTCCTCGAGCGTCTTGAGGATGGCGTTGGCGGCATTGACGTTGAGATCGTCGGCGGCGTCGACGATGGCGACCCGATAGGGCGCGGTGGCCGGCGTCTGGGAGAAGAAGGCCCCCAGCTGCCGCGCCTCGTCGACCGGGATCACCTTGCGCGGCTTGCCGTCCTCGGTGAAGCGCTCGAGCACCAGCAGGTCGGGGTGCGAGCGCACGGCGATCTGGCGCACGACCGGGTCGGTCATCCGCGCGCCCAGCAGCCCGTGGTTGGGATCCGGCGCGGCGCCCAGCAGCCGGCGGGCGGCGCGGAAGGCGAAGGTCGCCTTGCCCACGCCCTCGGGACCGGTCAGCAGCCAGGCGTGGTGCAGCCGGCCGCGCTCGAGGGCGTCGAGGAAGGCCGCCTCCTGCGCCTGCGCCCCTTCCAGGGCGAAGGCGTCGCGCGGATGGGGCGGATCGGGGAAATCAGCCATGTCGGCGACCGATCCGGGGCTCGACGGCGGCCCAGACGGCGGCCTCGACGACGTCCAGCCCGGCGTCCGCGTCAACGACGGCGCAGCGGGCGGGCTCGGCCTCGGCGATGGCGCGGTAGGCGGCGCGCAGGCGCTCGTGAAAATCCAGGCCCTTGGCCTCGAAGCGCGCCTCGCCGCCGCCACGGCTCATGGCGCGTTCCAGGCCCTTGGCGACCGGCAGGTCGAAGATCAGCGTCAGGTCTGGTCGGGTCTCGCCGACAACAGCGGCCTCGAGTTGGGCGATGAACGCGGGATCGACCGCGCCGCCGGCGCCCTGATAGGCGCGCGTGGAGTCTGCGAAGCGGTCACAGAGCACGATCGCGCCGCGCGTCAGGGCCGGCTGGATCACCCGCTCGACGTGGTCGCGGCG
>JAZJXN010000074.1:1651-1892 GCA_040390885.1 Pseudomonadota bacterium
TCATCAGCAGGGCCTCGGTGACAGGCGACCAGCGATCGGTGTCGCCGTTGACGAGCAACTCGCGGATCGCTTCGGCGCCCGGCGAACCCCCCGGCTCCCGGGTCAGCACGACCTCGGCGCCGGCGCCGCGCAGGCGGTCGGCCAGACGCTTGATCTGGGTCGACTTGCCGGCGCCCTCGCCGCCCTCGAAGGTGATGAAAATGCCCTGGTTCACCGTCCCGTCTTCGACTGGAACGGCTCG
>JAZJXN010000075.1:0-2377 GCA_040390885.1 Pseudomonadota bacterium
GAACAGCTTGGTGATGAGCAGGGTCCAGGAGAAGATCGAGGCCAGGACCAGGCCGATCATGACCACCTTCACGACGGGTTCAGCGTCGAGGAACATGGTGATCGGGGTCAGTTTACCGCCATGGCTTTGCTTTTCCATGGTGGGGGGAGCGGCGCTCGCGGCGGCCGGAGCAGCAGGAGCGGCGGTGTCGGCAGCAGGGGCCGCGGCGTCAGCGGCCGGGGCGGAGGCGGCGGCGGGATCGGCAGCCGGAGCAGCCGCATCCTGCGCGAACGCCGGGACGCTGATCATCAGCGCAGCAGCGCCCATGATCGCGATGAGGGGGGTCAGTCGTTTGTTGTCGAGCATCTTTCGCCAGTTCCTGGTTGGTCTAGCTTGTGTGGACCGAGGGTCGTCGCGCGGAAGCGTCTCCACCCTACTCTAAATTCTACTCGACCCCAGGCTCGCAAGAACCGGAGGTCGAAATGCGCTTCGCTGCGCCGACCCGTAACGCTTCTTCGATCATTCCCTGCCGAAGATGGCGTTCCGAAGGCGCAAGACGGCCCGGAGGTCGGAAGACCGCCAGGTCGCTCAGCCAAGTTAGACTTGGCGCATAAGCCCTTTGGCAACACCTTTCTGTAACGTCAAGGGGCAAGGACGACCCTTTTCGCCCCCTACGGAAGGCGTTCGGCGCAGAAATATTGCACTGCACAATCTGTGTACCGAAGAGGATCGGGAGTTTTTCCCATTCCAAGAGAAACAGCATATTGCGGCGCAACAATTCTCGCGAAACGCCGGTCTGTTTTCTGGATTTGGGACCCTCTGCAATCTGTGCGCGAGGGAGATGGTGCCTGGGGGCGGATTCGAACCACCGACACGTGGATTTTCAATCCACTGCTCTACCAACTGAGCTACCCAGGCCTTGGCCCGAAGGGCCCCGCAAACGCGGGAGGTGGCGTCTATAGAAGAGCGTCCCGCGCAAGTCCAGCGGGCAAGTTCAGCTCTCTTCGTTTTCGCCGGAAGGGGCGTTCGGCACGTCGTCTTCCTCGACCACGGGCACCGCGTATCGACCGGTGAACCACTTCTGCAGGTCGACGTCGGCGCAGCGCTTCGAACAGAACGGACGATAGCCGTCATCCGTCGGTTTGGTGCAGATGGGGCAGCCCCTGCTCATCGCGCGACCACTTCGAGGCGGTCATTCGGCCAGCCGTCGCGCGCCTCCAGCGTGAACCGGGCGCCCAGCTTGTCGGCCAGCGCCGCGCGCCAGGGCTCGAAGGCGGCCAGCACGGCCGGATTGCAGGCGGCCGACAGTTTCGCGCCGGGCCCCGCCCTGCCCTCCCGCTCCAGCTCGCGCACCAGGCGCAGCGCCGCGCTCTTGGCGGACAGCGCGCCGCTGTCGTCGCGCAGCACGTCCAGCACCGGCTTGCGGCGACGAGGGACGGTCAGGGTCAGGGTGCCGAAACGGCTGATCTTGTCGATGGCGACGCCGGGGTTGTCCGGCGAGAAGGCCGCCCTGGCCGCGCCGTCGATGGCCTTGCCGTCGTGGCCGCGCCCGACCAGGTCGAAGATCACCAGCCCGCCAAGACCCTTCAGCCGCAGCAACCGCGCGGCGACGCCGAGGGCGGTCAGGTTGGCCATGCGCGAGGCGCTCTTGGTGTCGCTGCCCGGCCGGCCGCCGAGGTCGACGTCGATGGAAACCAGGGCGCGGGTCGGCTCGATGGCGATGTTGCCGCCGCCCGGCAGGGCGTGGATGAACTCCAGCGCCTCCGCCTCGGCGGCGTCCGCCGCCTCGCGGGCGCCATAGCCCTCGACGACCTTGGCCCCCTTGGCCAGGAGATGCAGCTCGGCCTCGACGTCGGGGGCGGCCTCGAGCAGGCGGGGCTGCCCCTCGGCGGGGCCGATCAGACGGACGGTGGCGAGCTTGTCCTGCCGCGCCTCGGTCCGGATCTCGACCTCGACCGCCGCGCCGCGCACGGGCGGCAGCTCATCCTGGCGCAGCGAGTAGAGCGCCTCGGCCCCGCCCGGCAGGTCGAGGAAGGCGATGCCGATGTTCTTCTCGACGCTGCGCACGCGCGCGACGCTGCGGGCGCCCAGCGCCAGCGCCGTCGGCTCGTCATGGCGGTCGATCATCAGCCGCTCGGGACGACCGTCGAGGGTGACGACCGCGCGGGTCTCGCCGATGCCCTTGTCGAGGAAATACTTGCGGTCGCTCATGCGCCCTCCCCGCCCCGCCATCCGAGGCCGGTCAGCAGAGCGAGCGTCTCGTACAGCGGCAGGCCGACCACCGAGGTGAACGAGCCCTGCATGCTGGTGGCGAAGGCGCCGGCCCGCTTGTGAATCTTGTAGGCCCCCGAGGCGTCCGTCCAGTCGCCGCCGGCGATGAAGGCGTCCAGCTCGCGGG
>JAZJXN010000075.1:2387-4623 GCA_040390885.1 Pseudomonadota bacterium
ACGCCTCGCGGCCGCCCGGCGCGATCACCGCCACCCCGGTCAGCACCTTGTGGGCGCGGCCGGACAGCAGGGTGATCATGCGGCGGGCGTCGGCCTCGGTCTCCGGCTTGTTGAGGATCCGTCGCCCGACCGCCACCAGGGTGTCCGCGCCCAGCACGAAGGCCCCCGGATGGCGCGCGGCCACCGCCGCGACCTTCTCGCGGGCCAGGCGCGCGGCCAGCAGACGCGGGGTCTCGTCGCGTCGGGGCGTCTCATCGATGTCGGCGGGATCAACGAGGTCGGGCGTGATGCCGACCTGACCGAGCAGCTCAAGGCGTCTGGGGCTGGCGCTGGCCAGAACCAGAGGCCCTTTGGACTGGCTCACTTGAAGCGGTAGGTGATGCGCCCCTTGGTCAGGTCGTAGGGCGTCATTTCGACCAGCACCTTGTCGCCGGCCAGCACGCGGATGCGGTTCTTGCGCATCTTGCCGGCGGTGTGGGCGATGATCTCGTGGTCGTTTTCCAGTTTCACGCGGAACGTGGCGTTCGGCAGCAGCTCGCTGACCGTACCCGGAAACTCAAGCAGTTCTTCTTTAGCCATAGGCCTCTCGTGATAATCCCAAAATGGAGCCTGCCCAAACAAGCTGTCGATAAACGAACGGCCCGCGCCGAAGTCGATTCGGGTCGCGAGCCGCGGCTCCAAGAAACCGTAGTATAACGCGTCTACCCCCCGAACGTCGATGCTTTGCCGAAACGCTCGCGAATCCGTCGGGCCAGCTCGTCGCGGACGGCGCGATACGCCTCCAGCCGCTGCTCGCGGGAGCCCTCGCTGAGGGTCGGATCCATCGTCGGCCAGTACTCGATGTCGATCGACCGCGCCCGGGCCAGTTCCACCGCCCGGTGCTGGGCTTCGGGGGTCAGCGAGATCACCAGATCGAACGACTCGTCCTCGAGATCGTCGAAGGTCTTGGGCCTGAAGCCGCTGAGGTCGCCGCCGAGCTCGTCGATCACGGCGGCGGCGAAGGGATCGACGTCCTTCTCTCCCGCCTCGCGTTTCAGCCCGACGCTGTCGACGAAAACCGAGCGGCCGTGCGCCATCTTCATCAGCGCCTCCGCCATCGGCGAGCGGACCCTGTTGAAATTGCAGGCGAACAGCACCGCCCCCGGGAGCGCGTCCACCTGGCCTCAGCCTCGCCAGTGCAGCGCGCAGATGAGGGTGAACAGGCGGCGGGCCGTGTCCAGATCGGTCTTCACCTTGCCGTCCAGCCGAGCCTGCAGCAGCGTCGAGCCTTCGTTGTGCAGGCCGCGACGGCCCATATCGAGCGCCTCGATCTGCCCCGGCGTCGCGTTGCGGATCGCCTGGTAGTAGCTCTCGCAGATCATGAAGTAGTCGCGGATCACGCCCCGGAAGGGCGACAGCGACAGCAGGTGGGTCTGGTCGAACCCGCCGCCCTCCGGTCCCGTGATGTGCAGGGCCAGCCGGTTCTCGGCCAGGGCGATCTTGAGATCGTAGGGGCCGCCCTTGGCGCCGACCGGCTCGAAGTAGTTGTCTTCGATCAGGTCGAAGATCGCGATCTGCCGTTCCTGCTCCTGATCACGCGAGACCGCCGCGAGGGAATCCTCGTCGATCTCGATGCTCTGCAGGCGGTGCGCGTCGCTGTCTTCGGTCATGGGCGACCGAGCCATAATGCATGACAGGGGGGCTCGTCATCCCGGCGTGGAGAAGACGGACGCAGCGTCGTCGAACGCCGTGCTATTTCGGCAACCGGATCGAGGCCGACAGGGCGTGGGCGGGCAGCCCCTCGGCCGAGGCCAGGGCGGCGGTGTGCGGGCCCAGCCGGCTGAAGGCGGCGGCGTCGCACTTCACGATCGAGGTGCGCTTGAGGAAGTCGTAGATCGACAGCCCCGACTGGAAGCGCGCCGCGCGGCTGGTCGGCAGCACGTGGTTGGACCCGGCCACATAGTCGCCGATCGCTTCGGGGGTATAGCGGCCCAGGAAGATCGCGCCGGCGTGGCGCACGCGGTCCGACAGCGCCTCGGGGTTGGCCGTGCAGAACTCGACGTGCTCGGGCGCGATCAGGTCGACCAGCGGCGGGCTCTCGGCGAGCGGGGCGATGATCACCGCCCCGTGGTCGCGCCAGGACAGGGCCGCGTCCTCGCCTGTGCTCAGGGTCTTCAGCCGCGCCTCGACGGCCGCCTCGACGGCGGCGGCGAAGTCTTCGTCGTCGGTGATCAGGATCGACTGCGCCGCAGGGTCG
>JAZJXN010000075.1:4633-7926 GCA_040390885.1 Pseudomonadota bacterium
CTGGGACAGCAGGTCGACGGCGATCCAGTCGGGGTCGTTGTCCCGGTCGGCGACGACCACGATCTCCGACGGCCCGGCCAGGGCGTCGATGCCGACCACGCCGTAGAGCCGGCGCTTGGCGGCGGTGACGTAGGCGTTGCCCGGCCCGACGATCTTGTCGACGGGCAGGATCGGTCCCGCGCCGTAGGCCAGGGCGGCGACAGCCTGGGCCCCGCCGATGCGCCAGATCTCGGTCACGCCGGCCTCCTTCGCCGCCGCCAGCACCGCCGGCTGCAGCTTCCCGGGCGGCGTCACCATGGCGATCCGGTCGACACCGGCGACATTGGCCGGCACGCAGTTCATCAGCACCGTCGAGGGATAGGCCGCCCGGCCGCCCGGCACATAGACGCCCACCGCCTCCAGCGGGGTCCAGCGCCAGCCGAGCTCGACCCCGTCCTCGTCCGTCCAGCTCTGGTCGGCCGGCCGCTGGCGCTGGTGATAGGCGCGGATACGCTTGGCGGCGAAGGCGATGGCCTCGCGCACGTCCGGCGCGCAGGCGGCCGCGCCGGCCTCGATCTCGTCCGCGGTGACCCGGATGGTGTCTTCGGTCAGATCGGCGCGATCGAACTTGCGGCTGTAGTCGAGCACCGCCTCGAGCCCGCGCGCCTTCACCTCGGCCAGGACCTCGGCCGCCGAGGCGTCGACGTCGGCCGGCGACCCACGCCGCTCCTCGAGAAAGGCGCGGAAGTCGGACGCGAAGTCGGGATCGGTGAAGCGGAAGCGGCGCATGGCGTGGCTATAGCGCATGCGGCGCGGGGCGTGAAACACAGGAAGGCTGATAGCGCCCTTACCGCGAAAGCAGCCCTAACCCTCGTGCGCAGGAACCCGCGGCGTCGGCCAGGCGTCGGACACATCGGCCAGCACCGCCTCGATACACTCCACCTCGGCCTGAAGGTCGCCGCCCCCGGCGAAGGTGAAGGTGACCACGCCGCCGGGCGCCTCGCCGGGCGCGAAGCTGATCGCCAGCAGCTCGACCACGGCGCCCTTGGCGTCGCGGCGCAGCTTGCGGCTGCGCACGCCGAGCACGCCGCCCAGCTGCAGGCCCGAGCGGATACGCTGGCCGGCCTTGCCCTCGGCTTCCCAGCGGAAGCGGTTGACGGCCAGCGTCAGCCGGCGTGCGGACGGCTCGAAGACAATGTCGCCGATCTTGGCGACCGCGTCCTGGAGCGCCGCGGAGATCACGGCCAGATCGTCCGCGTCCTCGGCCAGCAGGCGCAGCGGCTGGGGCTCGGCCATGCTCAGTCCTCGGGCTCGGCCGGGCCTTCGCCCTTGATGCGGCGGACGTTGGCCCCGCAGGCGCCGAGCTTCTCCTCGAGCCGCTCGAAGCCGCGGTCGAGGTGATACACGCGTCCGACCACGGTCTCGCCGCTGGCCACGAGGCCGGCGATGACCAGGCTGACCGAGGCGCGCAGGTCGGTGGCCATGACCTGGGCCCCCTCCAGCTTCTCGACCCCGCGGACGCGGGCCTCGCCGCCGGAGACGGTGATGTCCGCGCCGAGCCGGATCAGCTCCGGCGCGTGCATGAAGCGGTTCTCGAAGATGTGCTCGCGGATGACGCTCTCGCCGTCGGCCAGGGTCATCAGGGCCATGAACTGCGCCTGCAGGTCGGTGGCGAAGCCGGGATAGACGCCGGTGTCGACGTCGACCGCCTTCAACCGCGCGCCATTGCGCCGGATGATCACGCCGTCGTTCAGCCGCTCGACCTCGGCGCCGGCCTCCTCGATCTTGACCAGCAGGGCCTCGATCAGGTCGGCGCGGGTGTTGGTCAGGCGCACTTCACCGCCGGCCATGGCCGCGGCCACGGCGTAGGTGCCGGCCTCGATGCGGTCGGTGATGACCGCGTGGGTGGCGCCGTTCAGCTTGTCGACGCCGGTGATGGTGATGACCGGCGTGCCCGCGTCCTCGACCTTCGCGCCCATCTTGTTCAGGCATTCGGCGAGATCGACGATTTCGGGCTCGCAGGCGGCGTTCGACAGGGTGGTGACGCCCTTGGCCAGGACGGCGGCCAGCATCGCGTGCTCGGTGGCGCCGACGGAGACGAACGGGAACTCGATCGCCGCGCCCTTCAGTCCCCGCGGGGCGGTGGCGTAGACGTAGCCCTCGTGCAGGTCGATCTTGGCCCCCAGCGCCTCCAGCGCCTGCAGGTGCAGGTCCACGGGACGGGCGCCGATGGTGCAGCCGCCGGGCAGCGAGACCTTGGCGTGGCCGGTGCGGGCGATCAACGGTCCGAGCACGTTGAAGCTGGCCCGCATCTGGCGGACCAGGTCGTACGGCGCGAAGGAGCTGACAATCTCAGGCGTGTGCAGGATCGTTTCGGAGCCGGTCTCGGTCTCGCGCTCGTCGACCCGGGTCCCCAGCCGGGTCAGCAGGTGGCCGAGGAAGCGCGTGTCCGCCAGGCGCGGCATGTTGGTCAGGTGAAGGGGCTCGTCCGTGAGGAGCGAGGCAGCCATCAGCTTGATGGCGGAGTTCTTGGCGCCGCTGATCGGAATCGATCCGTTCAGCCGCGCGCCGCCGACGATGGCGATGCGGTCCATTCAGGCCCCTCGATGCGCCGGGCCGAAGGCCGACGGCGAACACATGTGAGGCGCGCCTTCTAGCTGGCGCAAGCCCCTGCGCAAGAGTCACTTGTGCTTGATGCGCCCATCGTCTTGTCCCCGGCCCTACGGATCTGACTTGCCCGGCGCGACCGGCCTCGTGGCCGCCTTGCGCCGCCTCAGGTTGGCGCGCAGGGCGTCGGCCAGCGCCTTCTCTCTGGCCGCCTTGTCGGACAGGGGCTTTTCCGGCGGTTTGGTCATGCGACGAGTGGTGCGGCGCCGGCTCATTTCGCGTCAAGCGGATTAGGGCTTCCCCCCGCCGCCGACTTTGGCTATCAGGCGCGCCTCGCCTTTCGCCGCCGTAGCTCAGTGGTAGAGCGCATCCTTGGTAAGGCTGAGGTCGTGGGTTCGATTCCCCCCGGCGGCACCATGTTTCCCCAGTCCGTGATCGGGCTGGGGAAGCACCTTCTCCCTCAGAACAATTCAGCCCCTTCGACAGCGCAGACGTCGCCGCGTCGACCGCGCCGTTTCGACGCGTCCGGACGGTCGACGGCCTCGCCGCGTTCATATCAGGCGGGCAGGCCCTCGGCGGCCGCGCGGGCGGCGGCGTAGTCGGCCTTGCCGTTGCTGGCGCGCATGGGCCGGTCGGCGACGACGATCAGCTTGGGGGTCTTGTAGCCGGCCAGCGAGGCGCGCACGTGGGCCTTGAGGGCCGCGACG
>JAZJXN010000076.1:0-440 GCA_040390885.1 Pseudomonadota bacterium
TGAAGCCCGCCAGGAAGTTGCGGATCGCCCCGACCAGTCGCGATGTCACGGGAACCTCTGTGGTGTTGGCGGCGCCGAAGGCGCGGATCAGGTCGGCCAGATCCTCTTCGCGAACCGCCGCCGCCGCTTCCTGGACGGTGTACCAGACGCGGGCGCGCTGAGCCCGCTCGGGCCATTCGGACAACTCGACCTCGACCCTCAACGGATAGAGGGCCGCCAGCACGGGCCGCACGTCGCCGGACTTCAGCGTCTTGTCGTAGCCGAACATGCCGAACGGCTCGGTGGCGATCTCGCCTTCGACCCCGGCTTCCTCGTAGGCCTCGCGGGCGGCGGCCTCGGAGTCGGTGCGGTTCTTCATGGGCCAGCCCTTGGGCGTCACCCAGCGGCGCGTTTCCCGCGACGTGATCAGCAGGATCTCCAGGCGCGGAACCGTCCTGTAG
>JAZJXN010000076.1:450-5566 GCA_040390885.1 Pseudomonadota bacterium
CGCCGGGGTGTCCGCCGTCGAGTTGATCATCCGCCTCCGGATTAAAGCAGGGGGGCCGCGTCGTAACAGGAAATGCTGTCGCGGCAACTGTTTAGCGGGATTCTCGGGCCGGGACGGCCCCGATGTGGCCCAGGATCAGCCGAACAGCGTCGCCAGGCCGTAGAACAGGGCGCCCATGGCGGCGGCGGCGGGCAGGGTGATGACCCATGCCCAGACGATCTGCCGCGCCAGGCCCCAGCGCACCGCCGAGACTCGTCGCGCCGCGCCGACGCCGACAATGGCCCCGGTGATGGTCTGGGTGGTCGAGACCGGGATGCCGAGGTTGGTGGCCATGAACAAGGTGATGGCGCCGCCGGTCTCGGCCGCGAAACCCTGCATCGGCGTCAGCCGGGTGATCTTGCTGCCCATGGTGTGGACGATCTTCCAACCGCCGAACAGCGTGCCCAGGCCCATGGCGACGTGGCAGGTGATGACCACCCAGAACGGCACCTCGAACGAGCCGCCGGTCATGCCGCGGGCGAACAGCAGGGCGGTGATGATGCCCATCGTCTTTTGCGCGTCGTTGCCGCCGTGGCCGAGCGAGTAGAGCGCCGAGGAGATCAGCTGCGCCACGCGGAAGAAGCGGTCGGCCCAGGCGGGATTGGACCTGACGAACAGCCACGAGATGCCCAGCACGAGCACCAGCGCCAGCACGAAGCCGAGCGCGGGCGACAGCACGATGGCGACCACCGTCTTGGTCAGGCCGTGCCAGACGATGGCCCCGAAGCCGCCCTTGGCGACGCCCGCGCCGACGAGACCGCCGATCAGGGCGTGGGAGCTGGAGGAGGGGATGCCGAAGCGCCAGGTGATCAGGTTCCAGCAGATGGCGCCCATGAGGGCCCCGAAGATGATGCCGTCGGTGATCAGCTCCGGCGACACGATGCCGCTGCCCACGGTCTTGGCCACATGGGTGCCGAAGAAGAGGAAGGCGGCGAAGTTGAAGAACGCCGCCCAGGCCACCGCGAAGGCCGGCGACAGCACCCGGGTGGCGACGATGGTGGCGATCGAGTTGGCGGCGTCGTGCAGGCCGTTCAGGAAGTCGAACAGCAGCGCCACGCCGATCAGGCCGATCAGGATGAGGAGAGCAGCGTCCATGGCCGGGGCGCCGCGCTAGAGGTGTTCGATGAGGATGCCGGTGATGCCGTTGGCGACATCCTCGAACCGGTCGACCACCTTTTCGAGGTGATCGTAGATCTCGGCGCCGACGATGTAGGCCATGGCGTTGCCATCGCGGCTCTTCAGGTACAGCGCCTTCAGGCCGGCGTCGCAGACGTGGTCGGACTCGTCCTCGAGGGCGACGATCTGCTCGGCGAGGGCGTTCAGCTGGCCGGCGTTCTTCTGCATGTTCGGCAGCAGCGCGACCATCTCGCTGGTCAGGCCGGCGCACTTGACGATGATGTCGGCCATCTCGCGCATCTGCGGTTCGAAGTCGGTGGTCTCGAACAGGACGATGGCCTTGGCCGTCTTCTTCATCTGGTCGATCGAGTCGTCGAGCGAGGCGAACAGCGCCTGGATGTCGATGCGGTCGAACGGGGTGATGAAGGTGCGGCGCACCGCGAGAATGCCTTCGCGCGCGATCGCGTCGGCCTCGTCCTCATGTTTGAATATGCGCTCGCAGCAGGACTGGACGCTGGCGCCGCCGTCGAGGAGTTCCCGCAGCGCGGCGGCTCCCAGGATCAGCGTTTGGGCGTGGCGTTTGTAGAGGTCGAAGAAGCGGTCTTCCTTGGGCATGATCGCCTGGAACCAACGCATCATGGGGAAGCTCTCCGCGGAGGACGTCTCGCTGTCTGGCGGCCTATAGGGTCAGGAACGCGCAAAGGCGAGCGCGGATTTCTCCGGGACCGGAGGAAAATCGTTACCCAGACGTCCCATGCTGCGCATTAAGCCGCCGCCGCCCGCTCAACTATGCGTTGACGCGCGCGCGGGCTCAGACCTAGCGTGAACGGGACGAAAGGGGGCGCGGATGCGTCTGTCTTCAGAGACCGTCGACGACATATTGTTCTCGGGGCGCGCCGGACGGCGTCTGCTCAACGAGACCTCCGTCCAGCCTGGCGTCTGGAAGGGCTTCGCCGCCGACCCGGGCGGTTCGGTGGACCTGCTGCTGGCGCCGACCGGATCCCGCGAAGCCTCCCAGCTGGCCAAGGCGCTTTATGACCGTCTCGCCGCGCCCGGGCTGGCGGGCCGCTACCAGATCTCGCCGGTCGAGGGTTTCGTGGTCATCACCATCGGACTGCTCGACTTTGTGCGGGCGGTGCTGCCGCTCACCGGGTTCGACATCCGCGTCGCCGTCGACCGGCTGGACGGACTGATCCGCACCGAGAGCGGCCGAGACGGACCGCTCCGGGTCGGCGACTACGCCCGTTTCGCCAGCACCAGGCTGTCGACCCTGGCGCCCGAGTTGCGGACGGCGCTGCTGGTCACCTTCCTGATCACCGCCGCCGAGGTCGATGCGGCGGAAGGCGCCGCCGGCCAGCCGCGCGGGCGCGCCGCCTTCACCATCCCGCAGCTGGCGGTGGACGAAGGCATCGGCCGCGCGCCGATCGAGCTGGTGCTGTTCGAGACCCTGCCCAGCCCTCCGCTGAACTGGATCTGGCAGGTCTCTGTCGACCGGCCGGTGGAGACGACCGGCGTCTCCACCGAGACGGTGAAGGCCGACGCCGCCCGGCGGGTGTTCCAGACCTCCTGCCGCGACATCAACTGGGCGGTGATCGACTCCGGCATCGACGGCTCGCATCCCTCGTTCCGCGACCATGAGGCCGGCGGCTTCGCGACCCGGGTGCTGAAAGCCTACGACTTCACCCGAATGCGGCGGCTGACCGCCTACGACAACATCCTCGATCCCGCCCAGCACGCCGCCCTGATCGCCGAGATCGTCGAACGCTGCCGGATCGGCGAAGCGCAGGCCGAGGCGTTCCTTCTGCGGCTGCACGACGATGCAGTGAAGGGACGCCCCTACGACTGGGACGTTCTGTCCAGGCTGCTGGAGACCCCGCGCGACCGGCTGCCGGTCCGCGATGGCGAGAAGCCGAACGGCCACGGCACGCATGTCGCCGGGATCCTCGCCGGCGACTGGCGGGAGGACGACAAGGTCGTCCATCAGGGCGTCTGCCCGGACCTCAAGCTCTACGACCTGCGCATCCTCAGCGACTCGACCAGGGACACGGAGTTCGCGGTCATCGCGGCGCTGGAGTTCGTGCGTTGGATAAACGGCCGTAACCGCTACCAGACCATCCACGGGGTGAACCTCTCGATCGGGCTGCGCCACGACATGGCCGAGTTCGCCTGTGGCCGGACGCCCGTCTGCCGGGCCTGCGACGCGCTGGTGCGATCGGGCGTGGTGGTCGTCGCCGCGGCCGGGAACTGGGGCGCGCACGACTTCGTCACCGCCACCGGCGGCTACCAGGGCTACGCCCCGATCTCGATCGCCGATCCGGGCAACACAGAGTCGGTGATCACCGTCGGCTCGACCCATCGTGAGCGGCCCCACGAGTACGGGGTCAGCTTCTTCTCCTCGCGCGGTCCGACCGGTGACGGCCGTCGCAAGCCCGACCTCGTCGCCCCGGGCGAGAAGATCGACGGGCCGCTGCCGGACGTCGGCTATGGCCGGCTCGACGGCACCAGCATGGCCGCGCCGCACGTCTCCGGCGTGGCCGCGTTGCTGATGGCCCGGCATGTCGAGCTGCTCGGCCAGCCGCTGGTGGTGAAGGAAATCCTGGTCGAGACGGCCACCGACCTGGGACGCGAGCGCGATTTCCAGGGCGCGGGCCTGGTCGACGCGCTGAGAGCCCTGCAATCCCGGTGAGGAGAGAGCCGGCATGTCATTCCTGTTCGAGGCCCTGCCCGCCAAGTATGGCGACTGCCTCTACCTGACCTTCGACGACGCCGATGGCCGGCGCCTGCGGCTGCTGGTCGACGGCGGTCCCGGCCAGGTGTTCGAGAAGTTCCTCGAGCCGCGGCTGCAGGGCGACCGCGCCAACCTCGATCCGGATGAGCCCCTGGTCATCGACGCGGTGATGGTCAGCCATATCGACGAGGACCACATCAAGGGCGTGCTCGACCTGTTCGCGGCCCTGCGCGACGCCGACGACCGCCAGAAGCCGCGGCCCTATGACGTGCGCTGGCTGCTGCACAACAGCTTCGACGCCCTGCTGGGCGAGGGGGAGGGCGGCGCGGCGCGTGGGCTGGGCGGCGACACCATCCTCGCCAGCCTGGGCGGTCTCGATGCGTTGAAGGCCGCCAGCGGCGACGCCGACGACCACACCGCCGAACTGGTGCTGCAGAGCTATGCCCAGGGCAGCCAGCTCACCACCCGGGCGGCGGCCCTTGGCATCATCCGCAACCCGCCCGACCAGGCCCCGCTGGCCTTCGTCGGGCAGGGGGCGAAGGCCCGCGTCCTGCGTATCGGCGAAGCGTCGCTGACCATCGTCGGACCGCTGCAGTCGGAGATCGACGACCTGCGCAAGGCCTGGGAGAAGTGGCGACGCAAGGCGGACAAGAAGCCGTCCGAACTCGCGTCATACCTCGACGAGAGCGTGCCCAACCTGTCCAGCATCGTGGTGCTGCTCGAGCGCGGCCAGAGGCGGCTGTTGCTGACCGGCGATGCGCGGGGCGACATGATCCTGAAGGGCCTGGAACAGGGTGGTTTCCTGCCCGCCGGCGGGACGATGAAGGTCGACCTGCTGAAGCTGCCGCACCACGGCTCGATCCGGAACATCGACCTCGACATGCTGCAACGGATCGAGGCCGACCACTATGTCGCCTCGGGCGACGGCGTGTTCGGCAATCCCGATCGCGAGACGCTGGAGCTGATCGAAAAGGCGAGGCCGGCCGGCGGCTACACCGTTCACCTCACCTATCCCGCCGCCCAGGTCGACGCGACCCACGCCGAATGGCGGCGGATGCGCGGCAAGCCGGCCCTGCAGAAGGGCAAGCACACCATCGCTGACGTGGTCGAGCGCTGGCGGCAGGAAGGGAAGATCACGGTGAAGGAAGGACCCGTGCGGATCGACTTCTGAAGCGACATTTCCGGGGGAAAGGGCGCGAGTGACGGGACTCGACCCCGCGACCTCCGGCGTGA
>JAZJXN010000077.1:0-9282 GCA_040390885.1 Pseudomonadota bacterium
CGAGGATCGCGCGGCGATGGAGGCCGGCGTCCGCGCCGCCGCCCAAGGCCGGTTCGAGCCGCAGTTCGTGCAGATCGACGAGGCGGACCTGCCGCTGGCCGAGGCGGTGAAGTCCTATCTTTTCAATTCGATGCTGGTGTCTCTTCCGGGTGAGGATCGACTGACCTTGATCGCCCCGATGGAGACTGCCGAGACGCCGCGGGCCGCGGCCGCCGTCGAGCGCGCCATCGCCTCGAATGGTCCGATCGGCCGGGTCGAGTACGTCGACGTCCGCCAGAGCATGCGCAACGGCGGCGGGCCTGCCTGCCTGCGGCTGAGGGTGGCGCTGACCGAAGCGGAGCTTGCGGCGACGAATCCGGCCCAGCGGTTCGACGCGGCGTTGCACGTGAAGCTGACGGCCTGGGCGCAGGCCCACTACCGCGACCGCCTCCTGCCCGCGGACCTCGCCGATCCGCAGCTGCTCGTCGAGAGCCGCGCGGCGCTCGACGCGCTGACGGGCATTCTGGATCTGGGATCTGGTTTCTATCCGTTCCAGCGCTGACGGGGGACATGTCCCGCCTTCGGCACGTGTCCCCCGCGGTCCACGGTGGGCAGATGATCACGAGACAAAGCGAGACGTCGCACCGCACCCTTCCCGGATGCCTGTCCCCTAGCTCAGCCGACCACCGCCGGCGGCGTAGGCCTGCGTCCCGCGGGTGAATACCTTGTCGGTCGGGAGGATGGCGTCGATCGGCACGTCCTCCGCCTCGGCCAGCCGGGCGTAGATCGGGGCGAAGTCCCGCAGCGTCGCGTCGAGCAGCGCCTGCACCGACGGGATCACCACATAGACCTGCTGGAAGTCGTCGATCCGGTAGGGCGTGCGCATGGTCCGCTCAAGATCGAAGCCGATACGGTTGGGGGAGGGATCATCGAGCGCGAAGATCGACTCGGTGCGCGAGGAGACGATGCCGGCGCCGTAGATGCGCAGGCCCTTCGGCGTATCGAGCAGGCCGAACTCGACGGTGTACCAGTAGAGCCGGGCGAGGTTGTGCAGCCGGCCGAGGCCCCTGGCCCGCAGCCCGCCCTGGCCATAGGCCTGCATGTAGTCGGCGAACACCGGGTCGGTCAGCATCGGCACATGGCCGAAGACGTCGTGGAAGATGTCGGGTTCCTGCAGGTAGTCGAGCTGGTCAGCCTTGCGGATGAACTGGCCCGCCGGAAAGCGACGATTGGCCAGGTGCTCGAAGAACACCTCGTCCGGAACCAGTCCCGGCACGGCGACCACGGACCAGCCGGTCAGGCGCTGGAGCTCGACATTGATCTCGCGGAAGTCAGGGATGCCGCCGCGATGAAGGTTGAGCGCCTTCAACCCGTGCAGAAACTCGTCGCAGGCATAGCCGGGCAGGAGGGCTGCCTGACGCTCGTAGAGCACGTCCCAGACCGCGTGTTCGTCCGCCGTATAGGCGTCCCACCCCTGGTCGATGGTCCAGTCCGCCGCCGCACCCGGGGGCGGACCGCTGCTGAAGCCGTCTGCGCTCATGGGGCGACCCTAGGCCCCAATCTGCGGAAAATCTGTCCGAAGATGCCCGTCAAACCGGTTTCAGGAGAAACGATTATGCGCGGAACGGCGGCGCTAGTGGGCGATGCGAGGCCGCATGTTGTAGTGGCCGTCCTGGAAGCCGTCGAAGATCAGGGCGGCGTGCGGATGCCCCACCGGCTCGCCGGTGTCGTCGGGCAGGAGATTCTGCTCGGAAACATAGGCGACGTAGGTGTTCTCGCTGTTCTCGGCCAGCAGGTGGTAGAAAGGCTGATCCTTGCGGGGGCGGATGTCCTCGGGGATCGACTCCCACCACTCGTCAGTGTTGGCGAAGGTCGGGTCCACGTCGAAGATCACGCCCCGGAACGGAAAGATCCGGTGTCTGACCACCTGGCCGATAGCGTATTTGGCGATCCTGGCGTCCATAACGATTGGAATCTAAACCCGCGCCCCTGACTGGAAGATGAACGTAAGGCCCCAGGCGCCTTGGGCAAGTCAATGCCTTCCGTCGCGCGAAAGGCGTCGCTACAGTCGTCGGCGAAACGAGGCGCGGCTTTCCTGGCGTCTCCGCAGACAGGGCTTTGAGCATGTCGGAGGCGCCCAGCGCGCAGCGCGGCCCCAGTGAGGGTCGCCGACGGTCGTCAGGCGGACACCCGCCGACCTATGCCGCCCTGGACCTGGGCACCAACAACTGCCGCCTGCTCGTCGCCACGCCCACCCAGAACGGCTTCCGCGTTGTCGAGGCCTACTCGCGGATCGTCCGGCTGGGGGAGGGGCTCTCCCAGAGCGGCCGGATGTCCGACGAGGCCATGGACCGGGCGATGGCGGCCTTGACCGTCTGCGCCGAGAAGATCCGGCGGCGCAAGTGCGTGCGCATCAAGGCCATCGCCACCCAAGCCTGCCGCCAGGCGGACAACGGCGAAGCCTTCATCGCTCGTGTGGCCGCCGAGACCGGTCTCAAGCTGCAGATCATCACCCCCAAGGAAGAAGCCCAGCTCTCGGTGGCCGGCTGCATCAATCTGCTTGATCGTGACGCCGAAGCCGCTCTGGTGGTCGATGTCGGCGGCGGCTCGACCGAGCTCAGCTGGGTCGACCTCAAGGGCCACGGCCTCGACACCCGACCGCGCCAGTTCGCCCACTGGAAGCTGCCGATCAAGGCGTGGATGTCGGTGCCGATCGGCGTCGTGACCCTGGCCGAGCGCTTCCCCGAGGACGCCGGAGCGGTGCAGGTCTGGTTCCGCGAGATGGTCGAGGCGGTGAAGGAGCGGATTGCCGCCTTCCCGCACGCCGAGAGTCTCCGCCACGTCTTCGAGTCCGGCGGGGCCCATCTGGTCGGCACCTCCGGTGCCATCACCAGCTTGGCCGGACTGCATCTCGATCTGCCGCGCTATGACCGCAACCGCGTCGATGGCCTGTGGATGAGCCGCGACGAGTGCGAAATCACGACGGGCCGCCTGCTGGCCTGGACGCCGGCCGAGCGCGCCGCCCAGCCCTGTATCGGCCCCGATCGCGCCGACCTGGTGCTGGCCGGCGCCGCCATCCTGCAGGCGGTTCAGGAGCTCTGGCCCTGTCCGCGGGTGCGCGTCGCCGACCGCGGTCTGCGCGAGGGTCTGCTGCTTAGCCTGATGAGCGAGCAGCAGCCGCGCCGGCGGAAAAGACGTCGCGGCGGTGGCGGTGGCGGCCCGCGCGTGGCAGGAGCGGCGGCATGAGCGACGACGAGCCCCCCAAACGCCGCATGGTGAAACTGCCGACCGGCGGCAACGACGGCGTCGGCCGCGGCAAGCCGGCCCGGCTGAAGACCGCCAAGGGCCGTCGGCCGTCGTCGCAGGCGTGGCTTGAGCGCCAGATCAACGATCCGTTCTCGGCTGAGGCGCGGGCGCAGGGCTTCCGCAGTCGCGCCGCCTTCAAGTTCACCGAGATTGACGACCGGTTCAGGCTGATCAAGCCGGGCGTGAAGGTCGTCGACCTGGGGTGCGCGCCCGGCGGCTGGGTGCAGATGTGCATCAAGCGCGGGGCCGGGAAGGTCGTTGGCATAGACCTGCTCGAAGTCGAGCCTCTGCCGCCCGCCGAAATGATCCAGATGGATTTCACCGATCCGGCGGCGGGGCCGCTGCTGATCGAGATGCTCGGCGGCCAGCCCGATCTGGTGCTGTCGGACATGGCCCCCAACACCGTCGGCCACCGCGAGACCGATCACCTTCGTATCGTCGGGCTGATCGAGCTGGCGGCCGCGTTCGCCATCGACACCCTGAAGCCGGGCGGCAGCTTTGTCGCCAAGGCGTTCCAGGGCGGAGAGACGGCGGGGATCATCAAGGACCTGAAGAAGCACTTCGCGCGGGTGCAGCATGTGAAGCCGAAGGCCAGCCGGACCGACAGTTCCGAAGTGTTCCTGGTCGCGACCGGCTTCCGGGGGCAGGCGAAGACGCCCTTCGCGCCGACCTAGCCTCGGGCTGGACGATACATCGGGATCAGCCCCGGGTGATCGCCGGGCTTGATCAGGCCGGTCACCTCGAAGCCGTGCCGCTCATAGAGCGGGACGTTCTTCGGACTGGAGCTTTCCAGATAGGCCGGCAGGCCGTCGGCGTCGCATCTGCGCAGGCCCTCCTTCAGCAGGGCCGCGCCGAGGCCCTGGCCTTGCCGGGACGGGTCGACGCCGAGCATCGACAGGTACCAGTGCGGCTCCTCGGGATGATACTGGCCCATGAGCTGGCCTAGCTCGGCCAGAACCGCCAGCCGCTCGGGGGCGACCGCCTCGGCGACCAACGCGAAGATCGCCTCGCTGTCCGGGCCGACGCCGGGCGCCAGCCATAGCGCCGCCGCCTGTCCCTCCACGGCGGAGGCGGTTCCCGCCGCCAGCGCGCTGCCGGCCATCGCGGTCGCCAGCGTCGGGAAGTGCGCCAGATAGGCGGCCGAGGTGGGAAACATGTAGCGGATGGCGGGATCGGTGCTGAACGCGAGGGTGAGGGTGTCCATGACCGGATCACGTTCGACCGGGCCGGTCGCCGGCGACACGATGCGTACAAGGTAGTCGGTCACGGCGCGTCCCCCAGCCTGGCTTCTTGCGGCCGCCTCCACATGAAGCGTGATCGACCCGCGGCGCAAGCGGATCGGGCCGGAGACGCCCCCGCGCGGCGGCGCTCAGTGGGTCAGGAACCGAGCCAGCCGCGTCGCCGTCTTCGCTCGCCAGTCGCCCAGCGTCGCCCGCGACGCCACGTCGACTCCGTAGGCGGCGTTCCAGCTGACCTTGCAGCCTCTGGCCAGATGCTGCGTCAGGCCCCGAACCACCTGCTTGCGGCCCGGCGCGCCCATCGCCAGTGCGATGGCCCACCAGGGTGAGCCGTGAGTGGTCACCACGGCGAACCGGCGAATGTTGGACAGCAGGTGAAGCGCCATCTTGCCGTTGTTGATGTCGAAGGCGACGCCAGGAATCCAGATGCGGTCGAGCCAGCCCTTCAGCATCGCCGGCATGCCGTACCACCAGGTCGGATAGATCAGCAGCAGCGCCTGGGCCGAACGCAGCTCGGCGATATGGCCTTCAACCTCCGGCGCCTTGGTGGATTTTGTCCACTGATCACCCCATTCGGCTGCGCCGAGCACCGGGTCGAAGCCCTCTGCATAGAGGTCGACCACCGTCACCTCGCATCCGGCGGCGGTTAGCGAGGCCAGCACCTCGGCCCGCACCGAGGCGTGGAAGCTGTCCGCGGACGGGTGGCAGCAGACGGCAAGCACTCTCACGACAGCCTCATCAGCTAGGCTTGGCCTGTTCGCTGCGCAGATAGAGGCCGATCGCGAACAGGCTCTCGGCGGTAGGGTACACCGCCTCGTCGGCCTGCACGAACTTGGCGAGGTCGCCGCTGCGGCGGATCAGAATGCGCACCAGGCGTTTGGCCGCCTTGCGCTCCTGCTCGCTGAGCGTCGGGTCGTCCATCATCGCCACAGCCGCCGCCAGGCTCCACGGGTACCAGAGGAAGGTGCTGCTCTCGGCCTGGAAGTCGTCGACGCCCTGCAGGTAGCGGTCGGCGTCGTGCGGGCGGTCGTTCTGCTCCACCGGACGGTCGGCCAGGGCCTTGCGGCCGCCGCCGCCGTCCAGGGTGGTCTTCAGGAAATCCATCCGGGCGTTGGTCAGATCGTCGCTGGCGACGAGGAACGGGAACTCCGCCTTGGCGAGCTGCAGGACATAGAGGACGTGCGCGGTTAGCCCGACGAAGCTGCCGTTCTGGTTGGTGGTGTGCGGGTTGGGCCACCAGCCGCTGACGCCGGCCCGGCTGGTCTGCCGGTTCTTGAGCAGCCAGCGCACGCCGTTCTTGATGTTCTGGTCGTATTTCCAGCTGCGCTGGCCGCTGATCAGGCTGTTGTTGCGCGCCTCGACCAGGGCCCAGACAGCCATCAGGGTCGAGTAGGTGCGGACATGCCGGGGATTGGCGGTGCCGCCGATCGGGGCCCAGCCGCCGTCCTCATGCTGGCGCGCGGCCAGCTCGGCGATGTCGCGCTCGAGCCACGCGACAACGATCGGGGTCTCGTCCGTGCGCCAGATGCGGTGGTTGGTGTCGACCCGCAGCGAGGCGAGGTTGGCCAGGATCATCCAGGCGTTGATCTCGGTGACACCCTTGGCCGAGCCGGCCATGTAGCCCCAGCCTGTTACGGGATGGCGGGTGCGTTCGATGTATTCCAGTGCGGCGCGGATCTCGGCCGACTGCTTCTGGACGTCAGGCTGGGCGTTGAGGATGCCGTAGAGAACCTGCGCCGTGGTCCAGGGCTGGACGTCGGCGGCCGTGCCGCTCTGCGAGAACCGGATGCCGCCGGCGTTGGGCTCCGCCATCTCCTGCTGCGAATAGGCGAGGGCGGTGAGGTCGGCGGCTTCCGTCCGCATCAGCTTGGGCACCGAGATCGGCTTGATCGTCTGGAAGCCCAGGAAGCCGACGACCGGGAAACCGAGCGCGGCGACAACCAGGAAGGCGACGACGTCGCGCCGGCGGCGCTGCCGCACAAAGCTTTGGAACAGCCAGTAGACGAGCAGCCCAAAGCCGATCATGGCCCCGACCGTCGTCGTCGCCACGGCCAGCTCATGGGCCCTGAAGAAGCCGCTCAGGCCCAGGTACTTGGTGACGAACTCACGGATCTCGTCGACGTGGGTGAAGATCGCCGAGACGTTCGACAGCACAACGGCCGCGCCGCCGATGAAGACGTACAGTGCGTTGATCGGCCGGGGCAGCGCCCTGGCGTCCGTCTTCGTCTCGCCGACCATCCGGATCCCCCTTCGGATGAGTGTCGAGCCTATGTGTCACGTCGCGTCGCCGCGCCATCGCCCAGAAAGGGGGGCTCCGGTCTTGGCGGCGGGCCGGAGAGCGACTACCTGCGGACCCCCGCCGAACGACGCGACCGCCTGTCGCGGCCGCTTTGATCGCGCCGACGCATTGACTTTGGGCGACTTTGCGATGATACGCGGCCCGCAAAATGGAGACTCCCAATGGAGATTCGCGAAGGGCTTACCTTCGACGACGTTTTGCTCGAACCGGGTCCGTCAGAAGTGATGCCGACCCAGGTTTCCACGGAAACCAGGTTCACGCGTGAAATCAGTCTGAACATCCCGCTCGTGTCCGCCGCCATGGACACGGTCACCGAAAGCCGGCTCGCCATCGCCATGGCCCAGGCCGGCGGCATGGGCATCCTGCACCGCAACCTGACGGTTGACGAACAGGCCGACCAGGTGCGCGAGGTGAAGCGGTACGAGAGCGGGATGGTGATCAACCCGCTGACGATCAACCCCAACACCACCCTGGCCGAGGTTCGCGAGATCAAGGCCCGCCGAAAGATCTCGGGCTTCCCCGTGGTAGAGCCGGGCACCGGCAAGCTGGTCGGCATCCTGACCAACCGCGACATGCGCTTCGAGACCGACGAGAGCCTGAAGGCGTCGTCGGTGATGACCCGCGACGGCCTGATCACCGTGCGCGAAGGCGTGGAGTCCGGCGAGGCGCTTCGGCTGCTCAAGACCAACAAGATCGAACGACTGATCGTCGTCGACGAGGAGGGCCGGGCCGTCGGCCTGATCACCGTCAAGGACATCGACAAGGCGCATGACCACCCCAACGCCGCCAAGGACGAGAAGGGCCGCCTCCGCGTCGGCGCCGCCTCGACCGTCGGCGACGCCGGCTTCGAACGGTCGATGGCCCTGGTCGAGGCGGGCGTGGACGTGGTCGTCATCGACACCGCCCACGGCCACTCCAAACAGGTCGCGGAGGCCGTCTCCCGGCTGAAGCGCGAGACCAACCGCGTTCAGATCGTGGCCGGCAACATCGCCACCTATGACGCCGCCCGCGCGCTGATCGACGCCGGCGCCGACGCCATCAAGGTCGGCATCGGCCCGGGTTCGATCTGCACCACCCGCATCGTCGCTGGCGTCGGCGTGCCGCAGCTGTCGGCCATCGCGGATGCCTATCGCGCCGCGCGCGACAGCGACGTGCCGGTGATCGCCGATGGCGGCATCAAGTACTCGGGCGATCTGGCCAAGGCGATCGCCGCCGGGGCCAGCGTGGCGATGATGGGCTCGATGTTCGCCGGCACCGAGGAGGCGCCCGGTGAGGTGTTCCTCTACCAGGGCCGGTCCTACAAGTCGTACCGCGGCATGGGCTCGCTGGGGGCCATGGCCCGCGGTTCGGCCGACCGCTATTTCCAGAAGGAAGTCACCGACGCGCTCAAGCTCGTGCCGGAAGGCATCGAGGGGCAAACCCCGTTCAAGGGGCCGATCGCGCCGGTCATTCACCAGCTCGTCGGCGGCCTGCGGGCCGCCATGGGCTATGTCGGGGCGCCCGACATCCTGTCCTTCCAGAGCCGCGCGAAGTTCATCCGCATCACCGGCGCCGGCCTGCGTGAAAGTCACGTCCACGACGTGATGATCACGCGCGAGGCGCCGAACTATCCGAGTGCTGTGTAACGAAACCAAAACAACGCTTTAGGGGGCAAAGCTTATGACGTGGGAACTGAAGATCCTGGCCTGGACCCTGGTCCTGGCCTTCGTGCAGATCATCCTCTTCGACATGGCCCGCACCGGTCAGTACGGGTTGAAGTGGAACACCGGGGCCCGCGACGAAGCCGATCTGCCGCCGCTGTCGGCGAAGGCTGGGCGACTGAAGCGCGCGCAGGACAATCTCTTCGAGACCCTGCCGCTGTTCATCGCCGCGGTGCTGATCGCCCATGTGGCGGACCGCAACGGAGCCCTGACCCACTGGGGGTCGGCGATCTACCTGGCGGCGCGCGTGATCTATGTGCCGCTCTACGCCTATGGCGTGAAGCAAGTGCGCTCGCTGGTCTGGCTGGTGAGCATCGTCGGTCTCGGCATGGTCGCCGCGGCCATTCTGGTTTGATGTGAACGGGTGACTTCTTGAGAGACGGCGGGCGGTTAGCGGCGGCGATTGAGGTCCTTACGGACATCGAGACCCGACATCGGCCTGCGCGCATGGCGCTCAAGGGCTGGGGTGAATCCGCCCGCTACGCCGGCTCCAAGGATCGCTCGTTTGTCTCCGGCCTGGTCCTCGACGTGCTGCGCAAGCGGCGCTCGCTGGGCTGGAAGATGGGCGACGACAGCGTCAGGGCCACGGCCCTGGCGGCGCTCCGCTTCGGGTGGAAATGGCCGGTGGAGCGGATCGCCGAAGCGGCCGCCGAGGAGCCGCATGGCATCGGCGCCCTGACCGAGGCCGAGCTCGCCGCCTTCGCCACGCCCAACACGGCGCAGGCCCCCGCGCCGGTCGCCGGCGACTATCCCGACTGGG
>JAZJXN010000077.1:9292-18571 GCA_040390885.1 Pseudomonadota bacterium
GCGCGGAGGAGGGGGCCCTGCTCTCGGAGCGCGCCCCGGTCGACCTGCGCGCCAACAGCCTCAAGACCGACCCTGAGCGCGCCGCCAAGGCGCTGCAGCCGCTGCACGCGGCGGCGGCGGGCCTGCTGCCGAACGCCTTCCGCATTCCCGCGCCCGCCGCCACCGACCGGGCCGGCGCGGTCGAGACCATCCCGGCCTTCGGCAAGGGCTGGTTCGAGGTCCAGGATCTCGGTTCCCAGCTCGCCGCCGCCTGCGCGGGCGAGATCAAGGGCAAGCAGGTGCTCGACTTCTGCGCCGGCGGAGGCGGCAAGACGCTCGCGCTCGCTGCCGCCATGGGCAACAGCGGCCAGCTCTACGCCCACGACAACGATGCGCGCCGCATGGCCGACGTGATCCCCCGGGCCACCCGCGCCGGCGTCCGCAACCTGCAGATCCGCTCGCCGGTCGAAGCCGAGCCGCTCAAGGGCATGGACGGCAAGATGGACGTCGTGTTCGTCGACGCCCCCTGCACCGGCGCCGGCACCTGGCGGCGGCACCCGGACGCCAAGTGGCGGCTCTCGGAGGACCAGCTCGGCAAGCGCATCGCCGAACAGGACACCGTCCTCGACCAGGCCGCGCCGTTGGTGAAGCCGGGCGGCCGGCTCGTCTATGTGACCTGCTCGATCTTCGCCGAGGAGAACGAGGACCGCGTCGCCGCCTTCCTCGACCGCACGCCGGGCTTCAGCGTG
Organism: Pseudomonadota bacterium; assembly: GCA_040390885.1. Classification (GTDB taxonomy): domain Bacteria; phylum Pseudomonadota; class Alphaproteobacteria; order Caulobacterales; family Caulobacteraceae; genus Caulobacter. Next base: position 10,021 of record JAZJXN010000077.1, read on the forward strand.
AAGCCAATCACGCTCGAGCCCGTCGCCAACCATGTGACGCCGCAGGGCTTCCTGCGCCTCACCCCCCGCACCGCCGCCACCGACGGCTTCTTCGTCGCCCTTCTGGAACGTACCGCATGACCGCCGCCCACCAGCCCGTCCTCATCGTCGACTTCGGCAGCCAGGTGACCCAGCTAATCGCCCGCCGGGTGCGCGAGGCGGGCGTCTATTGCGAGATCCATCCGTTCGACAAGGTCGAGGCGATGGTCGACGCCTTCGCCCCGGCCGCCATCATCCTGTCCGGTGGCCCGGCCAGCGTGCTGGAGGCCGACAGCCCGCGCATCGGGTCGAAGCTGTTCGAGCTCGGCGTGCCGATGCTCTGCGTCTGCTACGGCGAGCAGCTGCTCTGCGACGTGCTCGGCGGCAAGGTCGAGGGCGGCCACGCCGGGGAGTTCGGCCGCGCCGAGCTTGAGATCGGCAAGGCCAGCCCGCTGTTCGAAGGCCTGGCCGATGTCGGCGGCCTGGAAACCGTCTGGATGAGCCACGGCGACCGCGTCACCGCGATCCCCGAAGGCTTCGAGGTCATCGCCACCTCGACCGGCGCGCCGTTCGCGGCCATCGCTGACGATGCGCGCAAGATCTATGGCGTGCAGTTCCACCCGGAGGTCGTGCACACGGTCAACGGCTCGAAGATCTACCGCAACTTCCTGTTCAACATCGCCGGCCTGTCGGGCGACTGGACGATGGCGTCCTTCAAGCAGGAGATGGTCCAGAAGATCCGCGCCCAGGTCGGCAAGGGCAAGGTCATCTGCGGCCTCAGCGGCGGCGTCGACAGCTCGGTGGCGGCGGTGCTGATCCATGAGGCGATCGGCGACCAGCTGACCTGCGTCTACGTCGACACCGGCCTGATGCGGAAGGGCGAGAGCGAGCAGGTCGTGTCCCTGTTCCGCAACCACTACAACATCCCGCTGATCCATGTGGACGCCGGCGACATGTTCCTGGGCGCCCTGGCCGGGGTCAGCGACCCCGAGACCAAGCGCAAGACCATCGGCAAGCTGTTCATCGACGTGTTCGACGCCGAGTCGGCCAAGATCGAGGGCGCGGAGTTCCTGGCCCAGGGCACCCTCTATCCGGACGTGGTCGAAAGCGTCTCTGCCCGCGGCGGTCCCAGCGCAGTGATCAAGAGCCACCACAACGTCGGCGGCCTGCCCGACTACATGAAGCTGAAGCTGGTGGAACCGCTTCGCGAGCTGTTCAAGGACGAGGTCCGCGCGCTCGGCGTCGAGCTCGGCCTCGACCCCGCTTTTGTCGGTCGCCATCCGTTCCCGGGGCCGGGCCTGGCCATCCGCATCCCGGGCGAGATCACGCCCGAGAAGGTCGCCGTGCTGCAGCAGGCCGACTCCATCTATCTCGAGGAAATCCGAAAGGCCGGCCTCTACGACCAGATCTGGCAGGCCTTCGCCGTGCTGCTGCCGGTCAAGACGGTCGGCGTCATGGGCGACGCCCGCACCTACGAGAACGTCCTCGCCCTGCGCGCGGTGACCTCGACCGACGGCATGACCGCCGACTTCTTCGAGTTCCCCTGGGAGGTCCTCGGCCGCTGCGCCACGCGGATCATCAACGAGGTGAGGGGCGTCAACCGCGTCGTCTACGACGTGACGTCGAAGCCGCCCGGGACGATCGAGTGGGAATAATTCAGGTGGTTTCGGACGCTATCGCCGACTATCCGAAGTTAGCCGAAACCCCCTGATATTACAAGGAAAATCGCCGCCAGATGTTCGCGAGCTATCGCGAGCGAGCGTGACGGTATTTCGGTACATCTGACGGTAGGTCTACGCGTTGGCCTTGCGCCTCAAGCTCGATACCGTCAGGCCGATCGGCGGTCATGACGGTATTTTTTTGAGGGTCAATCCTTTGAAAAATAACAGAAAAAAGGAGTCCGCCAGGCCCGGTTTCGGCCTGACGGTATTTCTTATGGAGATCGCCGCTTCTGAACGCATTTTCGGAGCGGATCATGTTGACGGACGCAGCACTCAAGTCGCTGAAACCAAAGAAGAAATCCTACAAGATCGCTGACCGCGACGGTATGTACGTCATGGTCCTGACGTCGGGCTCCTTGAGCTTCCGATATGACTACCGGTTCAACAACCGTCGGGAGACCGTGACCTTCGGCGCGTATGGCCCTGCCGACCTGTCGCTGGCCCGGGCCAGGGAGCTATGTCTCGAGGCGCGGCGCACCCTGCGTGAGGGACGCTCGCCCGCCATGGAGAAGCAGCGCGACAAGAGGCGGCTGCGCGAGCTGGAGTCTTTCGGTCAGTTCGGCCGGCGATGGCTACGCGAGGCGCCGATGGCCGACAGCACCCGCGCGATGCGGCAGTCCGTGTTCTCGCGAGACGTCGAGCCGGCCTTCGACAAGCGTCTCCTCAGCGAAGTGACGCCCAACGACATCCGGGCACTGTGCCGCAAGGTGAAGGACAGGGGGGCGCCGGCGACCGCCGTGCACGTCCGGGACATCATCAAGCTGATCTACGACTACGCGCGGCTTCATGGGGAGAAGGTCGAGAACCCGGCGGCGGAGGTCGGGCCGGCCTCGATCGCCACCTTCGTCCCGCGCGACCGGTCGCTGAGCCCGGCCGAGATCCGGCTGATGCTTGGAGAACTCGAACACGTCGCCACCCTCCCCACCATCCGCCTGGGGCTGAAGCTGATCCTGCTGACCATGGTGCGGAAGAGCGAGCTTCAGGACGCGACCTGGGACGAGATCGATTTCGTGGGCGCGGTTTGGACCATCCCCGCGGCGCGGATGAAGAAGGACAAGGCCCACAACGTCTATCTGTCGACCCAGGCGCTCGACATCCTAATCGCCCTGAAAACCTGCGCCGGCAACTCGCGCTACCTGCTGCCGTCGCGCTACGACGCCGATGCCCCGATGTCCCGGGCGACCTTCAATCGGGTCACGACGGCCATCGCCGAGCGAGCCAAGGCGCAGGCGTTGGCGTTGGCGCCGTTCACGGTCCACGACCTGCGTCGGACCGGATCGACGTTGCTCAACGAGCTGGGCTTCAACCGCGACTGGATCGAGAAGTGCCTGGCGCACGAGGACAGCCATTCCTCGCGTGGGGTCTACAACAAGGCAGAGTATGAGCAGCAGCGACGACACATGCTGCAGGAATGGGCCGACATGGTCGATGCCTGGGGCTCGGGACTGGTCCGCACGCCCGTCCTGGCGCCGCCGGCGATGCCGATCTATGCGCCGGGCTGACGTACCGGCCGAGCCTGGCGCAGGTGGACGTTCGGTCCATGGGCGGGCGTCGCGCCTTTCCGGCGCGAGGCTGCGCGGCGCTCCGCCAGCCAGGTTTCGACCTCGCCCAGGTCCCAGACTACGCAGCGGCTGGTCAGCTGGAAGCGCAGCGGAAACTCTCCGCGCTGCTCCATCTCGTAGATGGTGGTGTCGGCCAGCGGCACGATCCGGCGCAACTCCTCGCGGCGGATTACGCGTGTGGTCAGGCTCGGGTTGGCCTCGTGGCCGTGGGATGTCTCGCCCATATCGATCGCCTCCGTTCGCCTTCGAGCGTAGTCGATGGCCGGCGGGCCGCAACGCGTGACCCTACGTGCCTACCCGGGCGTCAGCGGCTATGAGTTTGGGATGGGCGAGGCGGACGTCATGGAAGAGCTTGAACGGATGCGGGCGGCGCTGGAGGCAAGCGGCGCCTTCCGGGTCCTGCGCAAGCTCGAGCCGCCCTCATCCATCGCGCGGCCAGACGGCGCCCGCATGGCGCTGTTCGTCGATGTCGAGACCACCGGCCTGGACGCCGCGCGGCACGAGATCATCGAGTTGGCGATGGCGGAGTTCTTCTACGACGACGCCGGACAGGTGTTGGGCGTGGGCAGAACCTTCGAAGCGCTTCGCCAGCCGTCGGAGCCGATCCCCGCCGAGATCACGGCCTTGACCGGAATTGACGACGCCTTGGTCGAGGGCCGATCCATCGATCCGGCCGAGGTCGCCGCCTTCGCCGCGCCGGCGGCGTTGGTCGTGGCGCATAACGCCGGCTTCGACCGGCGCTTCTTGGAGCGGTTCTGCGACACGTTCACGACCAAGCCCTGGGCCTGCTCGATGATGGAGGTGCCGTGGGCGGCGGAGGGCCACGAGGGCGTCAAGCTCGCGTACCTGGCGACGGCGGAAGGCTTCTTCTACGACAGGCATCGCGCCTTGAACGACTGCCATGCGGCCATCGAGTTGCTCTCGCGACCGCTCGGCCGGTCGGGAGACGTTGCCTTCGTGCGGCTGTTGGCCAGCGCCCGCCGACCGCTGTGGCGCATCTGGGCGGAGTACGCGCCGTTCGACCTGAAGGATCACCTCAAGGCGCGCGGATACCGCTGGAACGGCGAGGCGACCGGCGGTCCCCGCGCCTGGTACATCGACGTGCCCGACGACGCCCTGGAGGGCGAGCTCGCCTACCTGCGCGACGAGATCTTCCAGCGTGAGATCGACCCGCTCCGCCGCCGCATCCTCGCCCACGACCGGTACTCGGATCGTTGCTGATCCCGCCTTCAGGGGCGCCCTTCGGCCCCGACTCAGGGTTCAAACGGCGGCGAGGGGGAAGGACATGACGGACAGTCGATTGCGGGCGCAGGCCATGGCGTTGCCAGGCGTGACCGAGAAGGTCCTGCTGGAACGCTCCATGTTCCAGGTGCGCGGGCGCACCTTCGCCACCGAGAACTGGCCGGAGGCCGGCTCGGCGGTGGTCAAGCTGCCGCTGGACGCGCAGCACCGGCTTTCGGCCGCCTCCCTGGCCGTGAAGCCTGAAGCCGAGCGGGGCGCTGCCGGCGTCACGCTACTTCGTCTAACGGCGATCGATGACGATCTGCTCCTCGATGTGCTGACGGCTGCCTGGCGTCTGGCCTACGGCGAGAAGAGCCGCGCCGTGACGAGCGCGGAGCGCGGCGCCCCGGCGTCGCTGTCCGCCGACCAGGCGTGAGGGGTCGGGCGTTGGAATCCTCGCGATGATCTGGAGGCCCGGCGCTTAGGCATCCGGCCGTCGCCGACGCGACGCACGCGTCACGTCCCCTGGCTCAAGGCCGGCGCCCTGTTCGTTTCCGGCGCCCGACGATCCTGCTTAGGGCGCGCGAAGCATGGCGGCAACTGCCTGTCGCGCGCTCAGGCCGACAGGAAGCGTCGCAGCCAGATCGCCACCCGGTCACGATCATTCGGCCCAGTGAGGGTTGCGATGGCCGCGTCGGCTTCGGCCGAGGTGAGGCGCGTTCCGCGTCGGCTCTCGATCAAAGCTTCGGCGTAGGCCGGTTCGAACTCCGGGTGCGGCTGCATCGACATCGCGTTGCGGCCCGGATAGGCGAGCAGACCGAAGGGCGTGAAGTCGCTGCCGCCCAGCACTTCGCAGCCCTCGCCGATGGCGACCACCTGGTCCTGGTGCGACACCGGCAGGCTGATCGGATCGGCGTTGTCCATCCAGGATGCCGTCCGGCTCAGGTCGTAGCGGTGTAGCCCGATGCCCCAGCCCTTGGGCGATTTCACCACCTGCCCGCCGAAGGCCTCGGCCATGAGCTGATGACCAAAGCAGATGCCGACCATCGGGCGACGCCCGGAGGCTGACTGCAGGAAGCCCTTCAACGGCGCGCTCCACGGCTCGGGATCATAGACGCCGGCCGCAGAGCCCGTGATCAGCCAGCCGTCGCACTCGTCCGGGCTTTTTGGCATCTCGCCGGCGCGGATGTCGTAGGTGCGGGCGCGGTAGGCCGGCCCCATCATGCGCCGCATCATGTTGGCGTAGCCCTGGAAGCGGTCGCCGAGGTCCGCCGGCGGTCCGCCGGTTTCGAGTATGCCGAGGTTCATGGGGCTTTTTGGCTCGGCGCGCTTTCCGACGGAAGCGGGAAAGTCAGGGCGGTCCTGGCGGTTGCGCCGCCGGACGCCGACCCGGCAGATCCGGAGCCGCTCCTCGGCCATGTGGGTGTGCGAGTGCGCCCAGGCGCCGGCCAGCGGCGCCGAATGACGGCCCGACAGACAGCCAGTTGATATCGAGAGGGGCCCCCGATCGCGCTCGGTCCCGCCGCGTTCCGCGTCTCCCGCGGGCGCGCCAGGCGGCGCCCTTTGGGGCGTCGCCGGCCCCTCGACGTCGCTCCCCGCCGCACGCTCCGCGTGGGCTCCTTGCAGCCTTCATATCCGCCTCGCCCGCGGGCTCAGGTGAAGGCTTAGGGCTCCGCCCTCGGCGCACTTCGGAGCGCCTTCCGCCCAGCTTCGGTCCCTCAGCCGGGACGGCGACAGCGGTCAGGGCGGCAAGGGCCCTGCAGCCGGGTCCCCGCGAAGGCGCTCCTCCGTTTGCACACCCGGTCTCGCCGACGGGCAAGGCTGCAGGCGCGCCTTGCGCCTGCACCCATGGCCCTAAGGAGGCAGACATGAACGCCGATAGTCCCATTGAAGCCGCCGCCCCGGCGGCGGCGGAGTTCGAGCATGGCGTCGTGCGGCTGATCCCGCTCGACAAGCTCAAGAAGTCGCAGAAGAACGCCCGCAAGGTTCCGCACAGCGAGGCGGCCATCGAGGCGCTGGCCGCCAGCATCGCCCACAAGGGCATCCTGCAGATGCCGGTGGTCGAACCGGAGTACGGCGACGGCGGCGAGGCCACCGGCTGTTTCCTCGTCACGGTCGGCGAAGGGCGGCGGCTGGCGCAGCGGCTTCGCGCCAAGCGCAAGCAGATCAAGAAGACCCATCCGGTCGCCTGCGTCCTCGATCTGAGCAACGACCCGCACGAAATCTCGCTCGACGAGAACGTGACCCGGTCGGCCATGCACCCCGCCGACCAGTTCGAGGCCTTCCGGGACCTCGGCGAACGGCTCGGCTGGAGCGCCGAGAAGATCGCCGCCCGCTTCGGCGTCACCGCCCATGTGGTGCGCCAGCGCCTGCGGCTGGGCGCGGTCAGTCCCGTCCTGATGGCCCTCTACCGCGAGGACGGCCTGACGCTGGACCAGATGATGGCCTTCGCGGTCAGCGAGGACCATGACCGGCAGGAGCGGGTCTATGTCCAGAACCCGTATAATCGCCAACCCTACGCCATCCGCCGCGCGATGACCGAGGGCAAGGTCGCCGCCGACGATCCGCGCGCCCGGTTCGTCGGTCTGGAGGCCTATGGCGAGGCGGGCGGCTCGGTCCTGCGCGACCTCTTCACCGAGGACGGCGGCGGCTGGCTGGAGGACGTCGGCCTGCTCGACCGGCTCGCCGCCGAGAAGGGGGCGGCGGACGCCGAGGCGATCCGTGTCGCCGAGGGCTGGAAGTGGGCCGAGGGTCACGTCGGCTATCCGTCCGGCCACGGCCTTGAGCGGGTCTATCCGCGCGCCGTGACGAGGAGCGAGGAAGAGACCACCGCCATCGCGGCGATCTCGGAGGAGTACGACGCCCTGACCGAGCAATGGGCGGCGGTCGACGACCTGCCGCCGGAGGTCGAGGCCCGGCTCGCCGAGATCGACGCCAGGCTCGCCGCCTTCGGCGAGGACACGGCCTATGATCCGGAAGACGTCGCGCGGGCCGGTGTGTTCGTGATCGTCACCCAGGACGGAACCTCCCGCATCGAGCGCGGCCTCGTCCGTCCCGAAGACCGTCCGTCGCAGACCGGGCGTGACGGCCTCGCCGACGACGGCGACAACGGCGACAACGGCGACAACGGCGACGACGGCGGAGCGCGCGGACGGTGACCCGCCGGACGCGGAGGCGGAGGAGCCGGAGGGTCTGACGCCGCTCTCCGACCGGTTGGTCACCGACCTGACCGCGCATCGGACGGCGGCGCTGCGCGATGCGCTCGCCAGCCATCCCGACGTGGCGCTGAACGCCACCGTCCACGCGGTGGTCCTGCGCTGCTTTTACGGTGGCGGCGGCGGCGCCGCGACCTGCGTCGATCTTCGGCCTGTCTCGGCCTCGCTGTCGCGGGACGCCGAGGGCATCGAGGACAGCATCGCCGAACGCAGCATCGGCGAGCGGCACGCCCTCTGGGCGCGCCAACTGCCCGAGGCGCCGGGCGACCTCTGGGGCTTCGTGGTCGGGCTCGACGGCGACAGCCGCCTGAGCCTGCTCGCCCACTGCGTCGGGCTCACCGTCCATGCGGTGCGCAACTGGGAAGGCCGGGCTGCGGCGCTGGCGCACGCCGACGCCCTCGCCGTGGCGGTCGATCTGGACATGACCGCCTACTGGTCGGCGACCCCGCGCAGCTACCTTGGCCGCGTGACCAAGGCGCGGATCGGCGAGGCGGTGGCGCAGGGCGTCGGCGACGAAGCCGCCGCCCGCCTCGCCGACCTCAAGAAGGAGCCGATGGTCGCCGAGGCCGCCCGCCTGCTCGACGGGACCGGCTGGCTGCCGCCGCTGCTGCGGACGGTTCGGCCCGGCGCAGAGGAGGAAGAGGCCTTGGCCGAGATCGACGCCTCTGCGGAGGACGGCGAGGGCGAGGGCGAGGCCGAGACGGAACGGGCGGCGGACGCCGCCTGAGGATGAAGCGGCGGGACGCTTCCGGCGTCCCGCCGACGTCCACGAGGCCCGGCCAGGGCTTCACCTCGCGGGCGAGCAGTGCGAAGT
>JAZJXN010000077.1:18581-20681 GCA_040390885.1 Pseudomonadota bacterium
CCTTTGGGGGCGCGCGGCCGGTTGTGCTTGCGGCGCTGCCGCGCCGGTTCAGCGCCGACGATCAGCCGCAAGCGTGCGGGGCTGGTCGGCGCCGACTGGGCCTTGAAAATCGCGACCAGCCCGCTTCAGGCTAGCGCGACTCGCAGCCGACGCCGTCGCCGTCCCGATCCAGATGCGGGCCGTAGCCGGGATCGCCGCGCCGCACCGGCGCCGCGCCCGCCGCCCGCGCGGCGGCGCAGTTGGCGAAGGACGCCCCGGTCCTGACCGGCTTGGGCGCGCGGTCGGCGCGCGGCGCCGGGGCCGAAGCCGCGGCGGGCGCCCTATGACAATGATATTCACCGGTCTTGCGGTTGGTATGGCAGCCACTGGCGTCGAGCCCGCCGCCGTGCGCCTCGCCGACGCCGGGTGTCGCCGCCGCCAGGGTCAGGCCGGCGATCGCCGCCCCACAGATCATCATCGTTCGCATGGCGCCCCCGCCCGTCCGTGGACGGAGGCTACGGCGCCGGGGCGAACAACCACAAGTGGTCCATCGACCCAGGCCGTCGTGCTACGGCGCGTTCATGCTTCGTCGTCTCTGCCTGCCGATCCTTTGCCTCGCCGCCGCCGCTATCGCCGGGCCGGCGCTGGCCGACCCCTGCAAGGCCATCCCGGACAAGGGACCGCCACCGGCCTGGATCCGCGCCGGGGTCTCGCTCGCCGGACCGGTGCGCCACGTCGGCGACGGCGACAGCCTGTGCATCGGGCGCGGGCCGACACCGATCGACTGGGTGGAGATCCGCCTGGCCGACTTCTATGCCCCGGAGCTCGCCGAGTCCGGCGGGCGCGCGGCGCGGGAGACGCTGGTTCGCCTCACGCAGGGGCGAACGGTGACCTGCGTGGCGACCCCGGGCGGCGGCGGCCGGGTGGTCAGCTACGATCGCATGATCGCGGTCTGCCGGATCGACGGCGTCAGCCTCGGGGCTCTCATGCGGCGCGCGGGCGTGCGCGAGGGCGGACGCGGACGCTGATCCCAAAGATCGTCTTGGGCGGCGCCGGGGTCGCGGCTGCCCGGTGAAGACGTTCGATGGTGGTGGGATGCGGAGTGCGCGGGCGGAGTGATGCGGGGTCGCGAGGGCGCGTCGGGACGGCGTCCAGCTTCGGGGTGTTTCGGAAGGGGTGCTGAGGCCGACAGCCGTGGACGCGCCGGCACGTCGGGCGTCGGCGCGATGGCCGGACCACATCCGGCTGTAGCCCCCGTGACCGCGCTCGGGCAGCGTGCCTGGGGGGCCGCGCGGGTGACGCGGGCGCGAGCGGTGCGGGGGCACGATGACGTCCGCCAGGCGCGGGCGGCGGTCGGCGAGCAGGTGGATCCGCTGCGGGCCATCTCGCGCATGTTGTCCGGAAGGCGCGGGGGCGGACGCCGAGGCGCGGTCCTGAGGGTTGGGCGCGTCCGAACTCGCGAACGCCGAATGCGCCGATGGGGTGAGGCGGCGGCGGGCAGGGGCTCTCCAGATCCCGTGCCGCCACGACCTTAACGGCCTCTCCTGGCCCGATCTGGTCAGGGGTGCGCAGGGCCAAGCGGCCCTGCCGGCCGTCCTCCGCAACGGCGGGCTTGAAGCGCACTTTCTTCCCCTGCCGGCTGCGCCGTCATTCCTCGCGAGACAAGAAAGTCCCGCCCGCCGTCCTCCGCTGACGCTGCGGGGCTCGCGCCTGCGGGGCCGTCCGCCCCCGACCTCTCCGATCGCCATCGAGGCCGCGAAGGGCGCGGCTTCAGACAGCAAGGAGAGACCACCATGGCCACCATCGGAACCTTCACCAAGTCGGCGGACGGCAGCTACCGCGGTTCGATCAAGACCCTGACCCTCGACGTCAAGACCGCCGTCATCCGCCCCGAGCCGGCCTCGGAAAACGAGAAGGCGCCGCAGTACCGCATCTTCTCCGGCCAGACCGAATTCGGCGCCGCCTGGAAGAAGACCTCGCACGAGAACACCGAGTACTTCTCGGTCAAGCTGGACGATCCGAGCTTCGCGGCCCCGATCCACGGCAACCTCGTCGAGGCCGAGGAGGGCTACAGCCTGATGTGGTCCCGCCGCCGGGCCAGCAACGACTGAGCCGGACGCG
>JAZJXN010000077.1:20718-26392 GCA_040390885.1 Pseudomonadota bacterium
AGGAGGCCGCCATGACGCGCCCTCGCGACCCCGCACGTCCGCGCCCCGAGCGCCCCGATCTCTACGCCACCGTTACCGCCCAGATCATCGCCGACCTCGAACGCGGTGTCAGGCCCTGGACGAGACCCTGGGAAGCGGCCCACGCCGCCGGCCCCGTCAGCCGACCCCTGCGCCATACGCTGGAACCCTACAGCGGCATCAACGTCCTGCTGCTCTGGTCCCGGTCGATGGTCAGCGGCTTCGAAGCGCCGATCTGGATGACCTTCCGCCAGGCGCTGAGCCTGGGCGGCCACGTCCGCAAGGGCGAGCACGGCGAGACCGTGGTCTACGCCAACCGCATCACCCGGACCGAAGACGATCCGAACGGCGAGGACGTCGAGCGATCGATCCCGTTCCTCAAGGCCTACACGGTGTTCAACATCGCCCAGATCGACGGCCTCCCGGAACGCTTCGCCGGGCCCGTCAAAGAGCCGTTGCCGGCCCAGCATCGGATCGCCGCCGCCGACGCCTTCTTCGCCGCGACCGGAGCCGGCATCCGGCATGGCGGCGACAGCGCCTTCTACAGCCCGGCCGTCGACCAGGTGACGATGCCGCCGTTCGAGCGGTTTTCCGATCCGGAGGCCTACTACGCGACCCTGGCGCATGAATGCACGCACTGGACCGGCCATCGCAGCCGCCTGGACCGCGATCAGACGGGACGGTTCGGCTCACCCGACTACGCCCGCGAGGAACTCGTCGCCGAGCTGGGCGCTGCCTTCCTCTGCGCCGACATGGGGCTCGCGCTGACGCCCCGGGCCGACCACGCCGCCTACATCGATCACTGGCTGAAGGCCCTGAGCGATGATCGTCGGCTGATCTTCGCGGCGGCCGCCCAAGCGCAGCGCGCCTGCGACCTGCTGTCGGGGCGATCGGCCGGCTGAGGCCGACGGCGGCTCCGGCTTGCGCCGGAGCCGCCGAACGCTTTAAGCGTCTCGTCGGGCCGCCTGCGTGTTTCCCGTTTGTTCCTGAAATGGTATGCGTCGGGGAATGACCGACGCCGCCGTTCGCAAGATCATCCATGTCGACATGGACGCCTTCTACGCGTCGGTCGAACAGCGCGATGATCCCAGCCTTAGGGGCAAGCCCCTCGCCGTCGGCTATCCCGAAAGGCGCGGCGTGGTCGCCGCCGCCAGCTACGAGGCGCGGCAGTTCGGGGTGCGCTCGGCGCTGCCCTCGACCACGGCGCTGCGCAAATGCCCCGAGCTCATTTTCCGACCGCCGCGGTTCGAGGTCTACAAGGCCGTCTCGCGGCAGATCCACGAGATTTTCGCCGACTACACGGCCCTGATCGAGCCGCTGTCGCTCGACGAGGCCTATCTCGACGTGACCACCAACCTGCGCGGGATCGCCACGGCCTCGGCGACGGCGCGCGAGATCCGCGCCCGCATCCTGGAAGAGACCGGGCTCACCGCCTCGGCCGGCATCTCATACTGCAAGTTCATCGCCAAGCTCGCCTCCGACTTCAACAAGCCCAACGGCCAGACCGTGGTGCGGCCCGACCAGGGCGAGGCCTTCGTCGAGGCGCTGCCGGTGACCAAGTTCCATGGCGTGGGCCCGGTCACGGCGGCCAGGATGCATGGGCTCGGCATCCACACCGGCGCCGACCTGAAGCGCCAGTCGCTGACCTTCCTGCAGGCGCACTTCGGCAAGTCCGGTCCCTGGTACTTCGAGATCGCCCGGGGGCGGGACGAGCGGCCGGTGCGGCCGGACCGCGAACGCAAATCCTCCAGCTCGGAGACCACCTTCGCCACCGACCTGACCGAGCCCGAGGCGATCGAGGCCGGGGTGCTGGCGATGGCCGACGATGTCTGGGCCTGGTGCGAGCGGACCGGCGGCCGAGGCCGTACGGTGACGGTGAAGATCAAATGGGCCGACTTCCAGCAGTCGACGCGGAGCCGGTCGCTGCCGGCGCCCGTGGACAGCCGGGCGATGCTTCACGAGGCGAGTCTCGGCCTGATCCGCTCCGTCTATCCGCCGACCAAAGGCGTCCGCCTGGTCGGGGTGACGCTGTCCAATCTGGCCGCCGGAGAGCCCGCACCGACGGAAGGGCTCGGCCTTCTCGGCGAACACCAGCCGGCCGCCTGACGCAGGGCGCTCCGATCCTCTCGCGCCCGCAATCAATCGTGCCGACTACAGCAGGGTCGGCTGCGGCGAAGCGGGGGTCGGCGCGGGCTCGGCTTCGCCGCGACGGCGCAGTTCGGTCTCGGCGCTGAACCGGATGTCGAGGTCGCGCTCTGCCGCCATCGCCCGAAGGTCGGTGAGGCCGAGCGCCGTCCACGGCGATCCCCGAAGTGGCCCGCGCGGGACCCGGGGCAGCAGGCCGGGCTCGGCGCTCCAGGCGAGCAGCTGGTCTAGCGAGGCGGCATTGAGCATGTCGCGCAGATGGTGGGCGGTGACATAGGCGTCCGGCATTGCCCGGTGCGCCGGGAGGCCGGTGGCGTGGTCGAGCCCGACCGGCCGGCGCTGGTAGCGAAGGCCCTGGTTGGAGAAGCTCTCCAGATTGGGCCACAGGCGCAGGGCGCACTTCCAGGTGCAGATCCACCGCGCCGCGCCGGACAGGGCCGGGGTGCAGAACCGGCGCTCGAAGGCGGCGCGGTGTGCGGCGAGCGCGAGGACTCCGCCGGCCGGCCGAAGCACCGGCGGCGCGGCGTCCTTCCAGAACGGCGCGTCGGCGACCTGTTCGTCGAGGATGTGGTGGATGGCCATGGTCGCCGGCGAGATCGGCCGGCCTGGGTTGACGAAGACGGCGCCGCGTTCGGTCCCGACCGACCAGCGGCCGTCCGCATTCTGGACGACGTCCTGCCAGCCGATCTCGCAGACATCGGTCGCCAGCGTGCCGGCGGTTTCGAGGTCTATGACGCGGACGCGGGCAGGCTGCATGGGTTCGATATGGGGGAGGGCGGCGCGGCGGCCAAGGCCTGGCGAGAGGCGCTGGAGTCGGACGTTTCTCGCGACAGAGAGCCGTCTGAACTGGCCCGGCTGGGGCGCGGCGAAGCGCGGCGGGCGAGGACGTCAGCGGAGCTGGCTGTCCTTGCTGCCCCGCCGGTTGATGCAGGCGAGGACGATACGGCCGTCGCGCCCGGACTGGCAGGTCACGCATGTCCGGGCCGCCGGCAGCGCCTTGCGACGCGCCTCGGGAATGGCGTCGCCACATTCGACGCAATGGTTGGCGCCTTCGCCGACCGGGAGGCGGGCGCGCGCCGTCAGGACGCCATCGGTGATGGTATCTTCAATCTGATCTAAAACCGCGCCTTCATGCGCCCAACCGGTCGCCAATACTGTCTTCCTTGTGATGCGTTTGAGGCTTGGAAATGGGATGCCGCGCCGCTCATCCAAGGCGTCGGATTGTCGCTGTCGCCTGAGGCCCGCCGCGAGCATGCGCACCCCGGTGCTGGCTTTCGCCAAATCAACATGATACAAAACCTAGGATGAGCGTTACGATCGACAGAGGAATTGTATCATCGCCGGCGCAGCCTGAGCGTCTGGTCGCCTTTCTGCGCGCCAACGGCATGGCGCGGCTTTCGGAAATCCGCGCCCAAGGCGTCACCGCCGCGACGGTGTCGCGGCTGGAGCGCAGCGGCGCGGTGATCCGGCTCGGGCGTGGCCTCTACCAACTGCCGGACGCCGTCCTCGATGTTCATCATAGCCTGGCCGAGGCGGCCAAGCGCGTGCCCAACGGCGTGATCTGCGGCGTCTCGGCGCTGGCCTTCCACGGCCTCACAGATCAGCTGCCGCGCCGGGTCTGGATCGCCATCGGCCAAAAGGCTTGGGCGCCCACCGGCGACCAGCCGCTGCGCATTGTCCGCTTCGCCGACGAGCGGCTCGCGGCCGATGTCGAAATCCACACCATCGAGGGTGTTGCGGTGCGGGTTTTCGCCGCCCCCCGGACGCTGGCCGATGCCTTCAATCCGCGCCGGGGCGTCGCCCGCGACGTCGCCGTCCAGGCGCTGCGCGAGGCGCTGCGCCTGCGGCTGGCGACCCCGGCGCAGATCGCCGACCAGGCCGTGGGCGCCCGGACGTGGGACGTCGTGCGGCCCTATCTCGAGGCGCTGACGCTCGATGGCTAGAGCGCCGTCCGACGTCGGCGCCTCGGTGCGCGCGCGGCTGCTCAATCTCGCGCGGGCTTCCGGCCAACCGTTCGACTTGATCCTGACCCGCTATGTCCTGGAGCGGCTGCTCTATCGCCTCGGCCGGTCCGGCCATCGCGATCGCTTCGTGCTCAAGGGCGCGATGCTGCTGACCACCTGGCTGGCGCACGGCGACCGGGGCACCCGCGACCTCGACCTGCTGGCCTACGGCGACGCCGGCGAGGCGCGGATCGGCGGCGTCTTCCGCGAGATCCTGACGACGGCGGTAGAGGACGACGGCGTGACCTTCGACGGCGAGGGGCTGCGGCTGGAGCCGATCCGCGAGGGCGACGATTACGGCGGCACGCGTCTGCGCACGACCGCGACCCTCGCCGGGGCTCGCGTGCCGGGGATCGTGGACATCGCCTTCGGCGACTCGACCGCGCCCGGTCTGGAGGAGATCGACTATCCGGTTCTGCTGGACCAGCCGGCGCCGCAACTGTTGGCCTACGCCCCCGAGACGGTGATCGCCGAGAAGCTTCAGGCGATGGTGATGCTCGGTCGCGCCAACACGCGCATGAAGGACTTCTACGACGTCTGGAGTCTGACGGCTCAGGGGGTAGGCCAGGACCCCGCCCGCCGGGCGCAGGCAATCGCCGCGACCTTCGCGCGCCGTCGCACGCAAATCCCAGCACAGCTGCCTGACGCCCTGACCGAGCGCTTCGCAACCGACCCCGAAAAGCGGCGGCGGTGGGCCGCCTTTACCGCCGGCATCGGCGACGCGCCCACCGATCTTGGGGTGGTGATCGCGGCGCTGGCGGCGGCCCTCGGACCGGTGCTGGCGACGGCGCGTGCGGACGGCTGACGCCGGCTCTCCTCTCTGGCCCTGTCTTGCTGGCCCGGCTGGGGCACCCGTCAGGGCGGGGGCGGGAGGGCGCGTAGCCTTGCGCGTAGCGACCGGCGAGGGGAGGGGCCAGTCTGACGGGGCTGCGATCTAGGGCAGGATAGGCCTAGCGGCAGCGTTGTCTTACAGGGCTCCGCCAAGTGGCATTGTTCAACGTCCGCCTCGATGACGATCTCGCCGACCGGTTCGACGCGGCGGCAAAGCTCGAAGGCGGCCGTTCGGCACTGCTGCGGCGACTGATCGCGGAAGCGGCGGCGTGTTCGGGGCAGGGCGCTGAGAGGCGCCGTGCGCCGCGCGACGGCGCCCGGATCATGGTGCGGCTGGCCGCACCGGACGCCGCCGGCGTCGACGTCGCGGCGGCCGCGATGGGCTTGTCGCGGTCCGGCTGGGTGGCGGCGCTGGTGCGCCGTCGCGTCTGCGGCGAGCCGACCTTTCCGCGTCCGGATGCCCTAGCGTTGGTGGCGATCCAGGTCGAGCTGCGGCGCGTCGGCGTCAACGTCAATCAGATCGCCCGCGCCCTGAACACGGCGGTCATGGAAGGCCGCGTTCTCGACAGCGAACTGGCCTGGACCCGGTCGCTACGCGCCGAGATCCGCGACCACATCGCCGGGCTGCGTGAGGCTTTCGACGGCAACCTCGCCTACTGGGAGACGCTGTGATGGCC
>JAZJXN010000078.1:0-12636 GCA_040390885.1 Pseudomonadota bacterium
GACAGCCCCAAGGGCAAGCGCATCGAGTGCCGGTTCCCCGATCCCATGGGCAACCCGTACCTCACCTTCACGGCGCTGCTGATGGCCGGCCTCGACGGCATCGAGAACAAGATCGATCCGGGCGCGCCCGCCGACAAGAACCTCTACGACCTGCCGCCGCGCGAAATGAAGAAGATCCCGGAAGTCTGCGGTTCGCTCCGCGAGGCTCTCGAGAACCTCGACAAGGACCGCGCCTTCCTCAAGAAGGGCGGCGTCATGGATGACGACTTCATCGACAGCTACATCGAGCTGAAGATGGAAGAAGTGATGCGTCTGCAGCTGCACCCGCACCCCGTCGAATTCGACATGTACTACTCGTGCTGATCGGCGACCTCCGCTCCGCGCGGGGGTAATCGAACGAACCAAGGCGAAGGGCCGGAGAGCGATCTCCGGCCCTTTTCCGTGGGCGCGACGGGCATTCATGCCCTGTCGCATAGGTGTCACAGGTGTGACACAAAAGACGACTTCGCCGCCGCGCGCACCTGCTTCCCGATAGCGGCGACTCCTCAATGCGACTACCGGTTTGCTCAGAGCGCTGAAGGGCTGGGAGGGGATTCCGGTTCACGCGCACCGCCCCCGCGGCGGCCATCACGAGGACGATCCATGACCAAGCCCGCTCCGGCCGCGCGTCGCGCCCTGGCGCTTTCCTGCGGCATCGCCGCCCTGACCGCGGCCCTGTCCGTCGGGGCGCCCGCCCTGGCCCAGGAAGCCACCGTCGAGGAAATCGTCGTCACCGCCCAGAAGCGCAGCGAAAACCTGCAGGACGTGCCGATCTCCGTGGCCGCCGTCGACGGCGAAGCGCTGCGGGCCATCTTCGCCGGCGGCGAGGACATCCTCGCCCTCGGCACGCGCGTCCCGGGCCTGTACCTGGAATCCTCGAACGGCCGCGTCGCCCCGCGCTTCTACATCCGCGGCCTCGGCAACGCCGACTTCGACCTCGCCGCCTCGCAGCCGGTCTCGGTGATCATGGACGAGGTGGTGATGGAGAACGTGGTGCTGAAGAGCACCCCGCTGTTCGACATCGATCGCGTCGAAATCCTGCGCGGCCCACAGGGCACCCTGTTCGGCCGCAACACCACCGCCGGCATCGTCAAGTTCGACACCGTCCGCCCGAGCGACAGCTTCAGCGCCGCCGGCACGGTGACCGCCGCCAACTACGGCACCCTGACCTTTGACGGCGGCGTCGGCGGCCCGCTGATCGACGGCGTGCTCTCGGCCCGTGTCTCGGCCCTGATCCAGCACCGCGACGACTGGATCGACAACGGCTTCACCGGCAAGGAAGACACCCTCGGCGGCTTCGACGAACGCGCCGCCCGCCTTCAGCTGCTGTACACCCCGACTGAAGAGCTGAGCGCCCTGCTCGGCGTCCACGCCCGTTCGTTGAAGGGCACCTCGGCCGTCTTCCGCGCCAACATCCTGACCGCCGGCAGCAACAAGCTGAACGGCAACTACGATCGCGAAACCGTCTACTACGACGGCGGCGGCAACAACCCGCAGGAATACAACGGCTGGGGAACCTCGCTGCGCGTCGACTATGACCTCGGCGACGTCACCCTGACCTCGATCACCGCCTACGAGAACGCCGACGGCTTCAGCCGCGGCGACATCGACGGCGGCAACATGGTCACCGGCCCGGGCTTCATCCCGTTCCCGTCCGACACCACCGACGGCATCGACAACCTCGACCAGTTCACCCAGGAAATCCGCCTGGCCAGCGACAGCGAAGGCCCGTTCGCCTGGCAGGTCGGCGCCTTCTACTTCGACTCCGAAGTCGACATGACCACCAGCCCCGGCTTCGTGGCGCCGACCACGCTTCGTCACAGCAACACCTCATGGGCGGTGTTCGGCCAGGCGTCGTATGACGTCACCGAGCAGCTGAAGCTGACGGGCGGCCTGCGCTACACCAGCGACGAGAAGGACCTCGAGGTCCTCGCCGGCCCCAACCCCGCCGCGCCGGTGGAAGTCTCCGACGAGAAGGTCAGCTGGGATGTCAGCGCCTTCTACGGCGTGACCCCCGACGTCAGCCTGTTCGCCCGCGTCGCCGCCGGCTTCCGCGGCCCGACGATCCAGGGCCGCGACGTGGCCTTCCTGAACCCGCCCTCGGTCGCCCAGTCCGAGACGATCCTGTCGTACGAGGTCGGCTTCAAGAGCGAGCTGTTCAACCGCAGCGTCCGCCTCAACGGCGCGCTGTTCACCTACACGATCGAGGATCCGCAGTTCACCGCCGTCGGCGGCGCGGGCAACCTCAACCAGATCCTCAACGCCGACGAAGGCAAGGCCTGGGGCTTCGAGATCGACGGCGAGTGGGTGGCCACCGAGAACCTCGTGTTCACGGCGGGCTACAGCTACAACAACACCGAGATCAACGACTCCGACCTGGCCATCGCCGCCTGCGCCCAGTGCACCGTCACCGACCCGCTCAATGGCCTCGGCCAGGCGCTTGTCGACGGCAACCCGTTCCCGAACGCGCCGGAATACATCTTCGACTTCACCGCCCGCTTCAGCGTCCCCTACGAGGACGGCGAGTTCTTCGTCTTCACCGACTGGAACGTCCAGGGCGAGACCAACCTGTTCCTCTACGAGTCGAAGGAATTCAACAGCGACGGCAACTTCGAAGGCGGCCTGAAGCTCGGCTGGGCCAGGCTCGACGGCTCGTTCGAGGCGGCCCTGTTCGTCCGCAACATCACCGACGAGGACAACCTCAAGGGCGGCATCGACTTCAACAACAACACCGGCTTCGTCAACGAGCCGCGCATCATCGGCGTCTCGCTGAGCAAGCGCATCAACTAGGGCTCGGTTGAGCCTGAAATACGAAAGGCCGGGGAGCGATCCCCGGCCTTTTTCTTTGATTGCTGGGCTCATTGCGTCCTTCGAGACGCGGCTTCGCCGCTCCTCAGGATGACGAGCTCAGAGATCAGTCATGGTGAGGAGCGAGCCTCAAGCGAGCGTCTCGAACCCCGCGAGGCCTAACCCTTGCACTCGCCCGGACGCGCCACGCTGACCCCGGCCGAGGCCGCGGTGCAGGGGTTGCCGTAGGTCTTGCCGTCGACGCCGCACACCGGGTTGAACTCGCGGGTGCAGGCCTGCGGGCGAACCTTGCAGGTCCCCGATCCGTCGGCGATCGTCTGCATCTCCGGCGTCATCGAGCAGTAGAGGCCCTCCCCGCACTGGAAGCCGGCGATGCCGCCGCACATGCCGCCTTCGGCGACCGGCGCGCGTGACGCCGGCGGCGCAGGCTCGGCGGGCGCCCCGGCGGCCTGGCAGCCCGCGAGCAGAACGGCCGCCAGGGCGGCGGCGGCGGAAGTCCTCAGGATGGCGAACATGGTCTCTCCTGGCTTGAAAGGGTCCGGCGGACGAGTCCCGCCCGCCGGCATCCTACGTCAGGCGCAGGCGCCCGTCTTGGCGATGCTGACGCCCTTCACATTGGCGGTGCAGGCGTTGGGGTAGGTGACGTCGTCACAGCCGCAGACCGGCTTGTACTCAAGGGTGCAGGCGGTCGGATTCGGGGTGCAGGTCCCCGCCGCGTCGACGACCGTGCAGGTCCCGACGGGCTTGGCGCAGAAGTCGGTCGCGTTGCGGCACTGGATACCGGCGACGCCGCCGCACATGGCGCCGGTGGCGGCCGCGACAGGCATGGCGGTCGGGCTCGCGGGCGTGGCGGCTTCCGTGGCCGGGGCGGGCGCGGGCGCTGCGGTCTCGGTCTTCTGCCCGCAGGCGGTCAGGGCCAGCGCCGCGGCGCCGATGGCGAACAGTCGGAACGGAGCGAGCATCGGATCCTCCCCAGGTTGATAGTCGCGCAGGTGGAATTCGCCCCGATACCGACCGGTTCCGCGAAAGCGATCGACGGTCTCGCGAAAAGCGTGGACGGATCGGCCCGGAGAATTGACCGACCCCGGCTTTTGGTCTGATCTGCCCGCCTTCAGGAGGGGACGGGGCTTGATGACACCCAGACTACGTGCGGCGTTCGCCGCAACCGCGCTGGCGGCCCTGATGGCCGGCTGCGCCACCACCGGCGCGACCACGACAACGGCGAAGCCGGCGGGCGAGTCCCGGCCGGTTCGAGCCGGACTCGATCCCGCCGCGCGGGCCGACGCGTTCCCCAGCACCTACGCCCCCCTGCCCTCTCGGGCGACGGCGATCCGCGGCGCCACCGTCCTTACGGCGACCGGCCAGCAGATCGACAACGGAGTCGTCTTCTTCTCCGGCGGCAAGATCGCCTCGGTCGGCGGTCCCGACACGCCGATCCCGGCCGACGTCGCGGTGATCGAGGCGGCGGGCAAGTGGGTGACACCCGGCGTCATCGACGCTCACAGCCACCTGGGCGTCTATCCCTCGCCTTCAGTGCCGGCCAAGTCCGACGGCAACGAGGCCACCGATCCCAACACCGCCAACGTCTGGGCCGAGCATTCGCTGTGGCCGCAGGACCCGGGCTTCAACCGCGCCCGCGCCGGCGGGGTCACCACGCTGCAGATCCTCCCCGGCTCGGCCAATCTGTTCGGCGGCCGCTCTGTCACCGTCCGCAACGTGCCCAGCGTGACCATGCAAGGGATGAAGTTCCCGGGCGCCCCCTACGGCGTGAAGATGGCCTGCGGCGAGAATCCCAAGCGCGTCTACGGCGGCAGGAACCGCTCCCCCGCCACCGCTATGGGCAACGTCGCCGGCTACCGGAAGGCCTGGATCGACGCCGCCGAATACGCCCGCAAGTGGGACGACTACCGCGACAAGCGCGAGAAGGGCGAGAAGGCGGAGGCGCCCAAGCGCGACCTCGGCCTCGACACCCTGGCCGGCGTGCTGCGCGGCGAGATCCTGGTCCAGAACCACTGCTACCGCGCCGACGAAATGGCGGTGATGATCGATATCGCCAAGGAGTTCGGCTACCGCATCACCATGTTCCATCACGCCAGCGAGGCCTACAAGGTCGGCGCCCTGCTGGCCAAGGAGAACATCTGCTTCGCCACCTGGGCCGACTGGCAGGGCTTCAAGATGGAGTCCCTGGACGGCATCGAGGCCAACGCCGCCATCGCCTACAAGGCCGGCGCCTGCACCGTCATCCACACCGACGACGAGACCATGACCCAGCGGCTGAACCAGGAAGCCGCCCTGGCCATGGCCGCCGGCAACCGCATCGGCTTCGGCATCACCCGGGCCGAGGCCATCAGCTGGATCACGGCCAACCCGGCCAAGGCCATGGGCATCGGCGAGCAGACCGGCTCGCTGGTCGCCGGCAAGCGCGCCGACGTGGTGATCTGGAGCGGCGACCCGTTCAGCGTCTATTCGACCGCCGACACGGTCTTCATCGACGGGGCTGTCGTCTACGACCGCCACGATCCGCGCTATCAGCCCAAGTCCGACTTCGAGCTCGGCATTCCTGGCGACGGAGCCTTCCACCCGTGACCCGTTCCCTCCTCGCGACCCTGTTCGCCGGCGCGGCCCTGACCGCCGCCGTGCCCGCCGCCGCCGAGACCGTGGCCATCGTCAACGCCCGCATCGAGACCGGCACGACCGCGCCGGCCATCCCGTCCGGGACCATCGTGCTGCGAGACGGCAGGATCGCCGCCGTCGGCGCCGGCGTTACGGCCCCGGCCGGCGCGCGGGTGATCGACGCCAACGGCGGCGTCGTCGCCCCCGGCTTCGTGTTCCCCTCGACCAACCTCTCGGCGTCCGAGATCGGCGGCGTGCGCAGCACCCGGGACGACAACTCCGGCAAGCTCTCGGCCGGCTTCGACATCAGTTACAGCGTCAACCCGGCCTCGGCGATGATCCCGCTGGCCCGCCAGACCGGCGTCACCACCGCCATTGTCACCCCGACGCTCGGCAGCGGCGGCGACGGCCACGCCCACGACGACTCCGGCCTGGACGACTTCGCCGGCGGCGGCGGGGGCGGCGACGGCGATCCCAACCTGTTCGCGGGTCAGGCGGCGGTGATCACCCTCGCGGCCGGCCGCGGCGACATCGTGCTGAAGAACAAGGTCGCGGTCGCGCTCGACCTCGGCGAGGACGGCGCTCGCAACGCCGGCGGCTCGCGCGGGGCCCAGCTGGTGCTGGTCCGCGCCGCCCTCGAGGACGCCCGCGCCTTCGCCGCCAACCGCGGCGGCTACAATCGCGGGGAAAGCCGCGACTTCGGCCTGTCGCGCGTCGACCTGGAGGCGCTGATCCCCGTGGTCGAGGGGCGCACGCCGCTCCTGATCCGCGTGCACCGCGCCTCGGACATCCGTCAGGCGCTGCGGCTGGCCCGCGAACTGAAGCTGAAGATCATCCTCGAGGGCGCGGCCGAAGGCTGGCTGGTCGCCGACGAGCTTGCCGCCGCCGGCGTGCCGGTCATCCTCGACACCCAGCAGGACCTGCCGGCGCAGTTTGAAAGCCTCGGCGCCCGCCTCGACAACGCCGCCCGGCTGCAGCGCGCCGGCGTCACGGTGCTGATCATGGGCAGCCGCGACTTCAACAATCTGCGCCAGGCCCGGCTCAACGCGGGCCTCGCCGTCGCCTACGGGATGCCGCGCGACGCCGCCCTGGCTTCAATCACCTCTGGCCCGGCGAAGGTCTGGGGCCTGACGAGCACGGGCTCTCTGGAGGTCGGCAAGGAGGCCGACGTGGTGCTGTGGAATGGCGACCCGCTGGAGACGAGCAGCTGGCCCCTGGCGGTGTTCATCGACGGCGTCGAGCAGCCGCAGAGCTCACGGGCGTTCGAGCTGCGTGACCGCTACGCCCAGCCGAGCACGACGGGGTACCCGCCGGCGTATCGGTAAGCTTCCTTCTCCCCTCGCGGGAGAAGGTGGCCTGCGAAGCAGGTCGGATGAGGGGGCTCACCGACCTGTCGACGAGATCCGACAGCCGCTATCCGACAGTTCCGGGAGCCCCCTCATCCGTCGGCCTGCGGCCGCCACCTTCTCCCGCGAGGGGAGAAGGGAAGTTATCTTGCCCCCGCGGCTCCAACGCCGCATACCGCTTCGTTCCCGAATCGTTCGAAACTGCCGCGCGTAATGACCACCCCTCCCGACACCTTCGACCTGTTCGGCGACGATGCGCTGAAGCCCGTTCCGGCGAGTCCGCTGGCGACGCCGCACGAGCCCGTGCCGGACCCCAAGGCGGTGACTTCCGCCAAGGCGGCCGAGAAGCCCGCGCCGGTGGCCAAGGGTCCGAACATGGACACCTACGACGCCAGCTCGATCGAGGTTCTGGAAGGTCTGGAGCCGGTCCGGATGCGGCCGGGCATGTACATCGGCGGCACCGACGAGCGGGCGCTGCACCATCTGTTCGCCGAGATCCTCGACAACTCGATGGACGAGGCCGTCGCCGGCCACGCCAAGCTGATCGAGGTGACTCTCGACGCCGACGGCGCCCTGACGGTCAAGGACGACGGCCGCGGCATGCCCGTGGATCCGCATCCCAAGCACCCGGGCAAGTCGGCGCTGGAAGTGATCATGACCGTCCTGCACGCGGGCGGTAAGTTCAGCGGCAAGGCCTACGAGACCTCTGGCGGCCTCCACGGCGTCGGCGCCTCGGTGGTCAACGCCCTGTCCGAGCGACTGGAAGTCACCGTCTGGCGCGACGGCTTCGAGCACCGCCAGGTGTTCTCGCGCGGCAAGCCGGTCGGCGGGCTGGAGCGGGTCGGCCCCTCGAAGAAGAAGGGCACCCAGGTCAAGTTCTCGCCCGACCCGGTCATCTTCGGGGAAAGCGTCGCCTTCAAGCCCGCGCGGCTGTACCGGATGGCGCGCTCGAAGGCCTATCTGTTCCGCGGCGTGCAGATCAAATGGACCTGTGATCCGTCGCGGATCCACGACCAGACCCTGCCCGAGGCGACCTTCCACTTCCCCAACGGCCTGGCCGACTTCCTGGCCGAGCGAACCGCCAAGGTCAGCACCGTCACCGAAACCGCCTTCAGCGGCCGCATCGAGCGCACCGGCGAGGCCGGGGCCGTGGAATGGGCCGTGACCTGGACGCCTCAGGGCTTCGGCGAAGCCGACGGCTTCATGCAGTCCTACTGCAACACCGTGCCGACCCCCGAGGGCGGCACCCACGAGAGCGGCTTCCGCGCCGCCCTGACCAAGGGCCTCAAGACCTACGCCGAGCTGGTCAACGAGAAGCGCGCCGCGATCATCACCGCCGACGACGTGGTCGCCAACGCCGGCGCCCTGATCAGCGTCTTCATCCGCAATCCCGAATTCCAGGGCCAGACCAAGGAACGGCTGTCGTCGTCCGACGCCCAGAAGCTGGTCGAAACCGCCCTGCGCGACCCGTTCGACCACTGGCTGACCGCCTCGCCCAAGGCCGCCCGCGGCCTGCTCGACTTCGTCATCGAGCGCGCCGAGGAACGGCTCAAGCGCCGCAAGGACAAGGACGTCGCCCGCGCCTCCGCGACCCGCAAGCTGCGGCTGCCGGGCAAGCTGGCCGACTGCTCCGGCCAGGCCACCGACGGGACGGAGCTGTTCCTGGTCGAGGGCGACAGCGCCGGCGGCTCCGCCAAACAGGCGCGCGACCGCCGCACCCAGGCGATCCTGCCCCTGCGCGGCAAGATCCTGAACGTCGCCAGCGCTACCGGCGAGAAGCTGATGGGCAACAAGGAGCTTGCCGACCTGATGCTGGCGCTCGGCGTCCAGTCGGGGAGCAAGTACCGCGACGAGGACCTGCGCTACGAGCGCATCATCATCATGACCGACGCCGACGTCGACGGCGCCCACATCGCGAGCCTGCTGATCACCTTCTTCTACCGGACGATGCCGGAGATGGTGCGCGGCGGACGGCTGTTCCTGGCCATGCCGCCGCTGTACCGGATCAGTCACGGCGGCAAGTCGCTCTACGCCCGCGACGACGCCCACAAGGACGAACTGCTGGCCACCGAGTTCAAGAACAAGAAGCCCGAGATCGGCCGCTTCAAGGGCCTGGGCGAAATGATGCCGGCCCAGCTCAAGGAAACCACCATGGACCCGTCCAAGCGGACGCTGGCCCGGGTGACCCTGCCCCGTGACGAGACCACGGTCGAGGATCTGGTCGAGACCCTGATGGGCCGCAAGCCGGAGCTGCGTTTCCGCTTCATCCAGGAAAACGCCGAGTTCGCGGCGGCCGACGTCGATATCTGACGGTCAGGACGTCGTGATCGCGGCGCCGGTGTGGCGCCGCGCAGTAATTCGCCTGTCACAGCCCCGGCGCGGCGCCGTTCGGAGACCTTTGGTCGCCGTGCGATTGCTCGCGCGATGCCTGCGGCATCAACTCTGCTCAAACCTCTTTGATCAGGCTTTATGGGGAACAACCTGCCGCCCAGGGTAGTTTCGTCATGTGACGGACCTCCTGCCACGCGGGAGCGACCATGCGCGTTCAGTGAACAGTCGGGACGGACCATGCTTCATACAGCCATCGATACGACGCCGGCGATCCTGCCGGCGGCGCCGCCGCCCTTGAGCCTTGCCAACGTCGCCCTGTTCCTCGATCTCGACGGAACGCTCGCCAATATCGAGGCTACCCCGGACGCCGTGGGACCGCAGGCGCGCCGCAACTGGCTGCTATCGGAACTGGGCCGTCAGCTGAACGGCCGCCTGGCGGTACTCAGCGGCCGCTCGATGGACGAGATCGACCGCATCCTCGGCGAAACCGTCCGCAGCGCCGCCGGCGTCCACGGGCTGGAGCGCCGCACGCCGGAAGGCGATCGCATCGATCTGCTGGCCCATCCGGAGCTGCCGACCGTCGTCGCCATGCTGGAAAGCTTCGCCAAGGGCCAGAAAGGTCTGCTGGTCGAGCGCAAGGAGCGCAGCGTCGGCCTCCACTACCGCCTGCATCCGCCAGCCGAGGCCGCCTGCCTGGACGTCGCCCAGCGGCTGGCCGCCGCCTATGGCCTGACCGTGCAGGAAGGCAACATGGTGGTCGAGCTGCGCACGCCCGGCCCCGACAAGGGCGACGCCCTCACCCTGTTCATGCGCGAGCCGCTGTTCGCCCGCGCCCTGCCGATCATGGTCGGCGACGACCTGACCGACGAGGACGCCTTCAACGCCGCCATCGAGCTTGGCGGGTTCGGCGTGCTGGTCGGCGAACCCCGCCCGACGGCCGCGCGCTACAACCTCGAAAGCCCCCAGGCCGTTCTGGCCTGGCTGGAGGAGGCCATCGCTTGAGCCGCCTGATCGTCGTCTCCAATCGCGTCAACCTGCCCCGCGAGGCAGGGGGCGGCGCCGTGGGCGGCCTGGCCGCGGCGATCGGGGCTGCGCTGCGCGAACACCACGGCGTCTGGTTCGGCTGGAGCGGCGAGATCACGCCGCAATATACCGGCCAGATCGCCATGGAGCGGGTCGGCGACGTCACCGTGGCCAAGGTCGATCTCGAGGAACAGGACGTCGACGAGTACTACAACGGTTACGCCAACAAGACGCTGTGGCCGCTGTTCCACGGCCGCATCGACCTGACCGCCTACGAGCGCTCGTTCGACGCCGGCTACGCGCGGGTCAACCGCCGCTTCGCCGAAGCCCTGGCCCCCCTGATCGGGCCGGACGACCTGATCTGGATCCACGACTATCACCTCGCCCCGCTGGCCCGGGAGCTGCGGGCCTTGGGCGTGAAGAACCGGATCGGCTTCTTCCTGCACATTCCGTGGCCGGCGCGGCAGCTGCTGACCACCCTGCCCGGCCACCGCAAGCTGGTCGAGGCGCTGTTCCACCACGACCTGATCGGCTTCCAGACCGACGACCACATGACCGCCTTCACCGACTACCTGACCCACGAGCTGGGTCTGGACGTGGCGTTGGGCGGCGGCGAGGTCGAGGCGTTCGGCCGGCGCAGCCGACTGGGCGTGTTCCCGATCGGGATCGAGTCCAAGGCCTTTTCCGACGGCGCTCGCTCGCCGACCGGCGAGGAGAGCTATCAGCGCATGCGCGAGAGCCAGGCCGGCCGCAAGATGATCGTCGGCGTCGACCGGCTCGACTACTCCAAGGGCCTCGAGGAGCGGTTCCTCGCCTACGAGCAGTTCCTGATCGACCAGACGGCGCAGCGGGAAAAGGTGTTCCTGCTGCAGATCGCCACCGTCAGCCGCGACAGCGTCGAGGCCTATCAGGACCTGCGGGCGCGGCTGGACGCCATCTCCGGACGGGTCAACGGCACCTTCGGCACGCTCGACTGGGTGCCGCTGCGCTACGTCAACAGCGGCTACCGCCAGGACGAGCTGGCGGGCATCTACCGCGCGTCCAGCGTGGGACTGGTGACGCCGCTGCGCGACGGCATGAACCTGGTGGCCAAGGAATACGTGGCCTCGCAGGATCCCAATGATCCCGGCGTGCTGATCCTGTCGCGCTTCGCCGGCGCGGCCAGCCAGATGGGCTCGGCCCTGATCGTCAATCCCTACGATCGCGACGAGGTGGCCGGCGCCATCCAGCGCGCGCTCGGCATGGGCTTCGCCGAGCGCCGCAAGCGTTGGGAGAAGCTGATGGAGACCGTCACCCGCGAAGACATCGGGGCCTGGCGCGAGCGCTTCGTCGAGGCGCTCAAGGCGCCGCTGCGGCCCAAGCCGCAGCTGGCCAGCAACGACGCGGCCTGATCCGCCTAGCGGCCCGCCGCTATCGTGTGGCGGACGGGCTCGCCCTTCAGGCCTTTGGCCATCCAGCTGACGCCGACGCCGCCTTTGCCGGGCGGGATCACGGTGCAGAAGGCCAGCGGCACGAAGAAGGGCCGCTTCTGGGTCATGCACACCTTGCCGTCCTTGAGCCGCCAGTCGCCGCCAGTGCGCTGCCCGTTGGCGCGAATGGCCTCGTAGTGGCCGTCGCGGTTAAGCCACAGCTTGGTCGTCTTGCCGTCCGGGTAGACGCTGACGATGGTGTTGCGGAAGGCCGGCTCGAGGATATCAGTCGGCACGACCGCCAGAAGCGTCGCCCCGACGGCCGCCACACTCAACACACCCGCAATCATACGCGACCTCTCTTTGGCCCCTCGCCCCAGGCCGCAGTCATCCCATTCCGGCCGCGAACCGTCATCCGATTTCTTCCGCACAGGGACGGTCGCGACGATGCGGGCGCTTGACGGCCCGGCGGCCTCGTACCATCGAGCCGCTTCACGGGAACCGGCGGGACGGCGCGCGATGACGCGAGGGACATTGGACACGCTGCAGGCCGGGCGCGCCTTCGCCGCCCTGGCGGTGCTGCTGTTCCATGTCGAGATCACCCTGGCCCTGCCCCGGTATCTAGGACGCGAGCTCTATCCCGTGTTCGACATGGGCTACTCCGGGGTCCACTTCTTCTTCGTCCTGAGCGGCTTCGTGATCATGCTCGCCCATGGCCGCGACATCGGTCGGCCGGAGCGGGTGAAGACCTTCGCCTGGAAGCGTTTCCGGCGCATCTATCCTCCACTGTGGGCGGCGCTGCTGCTGGTCCTGCCGCTGGTGTTGCTGGTCCCGGCGATGAACCACAACGCGCCGCTGGCCCTGCCCGACATCCTCGCCGCGATCGCCCTGACGCCGGCCGACCACGAGCCGCTGCTGACCGTGGCCTGGACCCTGAGGCACGAGGTGCTGTTCTACGCCCTGTTCGGCCTCGCCATTTGGCGGCCGCGCATCGGCCTGCCGCTCGGCGCGCTGTGGCTGGCGCTGTCGGCGACCCTGCCATGGCTGGGCCTCAGCTATCCGCTGGT